>NZ_CP151473.1:917969-1223959 GCF_048755855.1 Curtobacterium sp. L1-20
CGCAGGGGGTCGGCGCCTACGGCGCTGCGCTCGGGTACGCGTGCCGCTCGAGCACCAACCAGGGCGGCGGTGTGCCGTGCGACCTCCCGGGGATGCCCGGCGGCTTCGCGGCGGTCGCGCTCGACCACTACGGCAACTTCTCGCTCCCGCTCAACCAGTCCGGACCCGGCGCGCAGGAGCAGTTCGTCGTCGTGCGCGGCTCGGGCGACGGCGTCTCCGGCTACCGCTACGTCGACGGTGTGCGCGCCCCCGGCGGCACCGCGACCGAGGGCGCACGGACCCGGACGGTCCGCGTGACCCTGCAGCCGGGCGACGCGGGGGAGCTCTTCGTGACCGTGCGGATCGACGCCGGCGGTGGCCTCCGACCGGTCCTCGAGCGCGTCCCGCTGCACGGCGACGGGCAGGCGTCGCTCCCGAGCACCCTGCGCCTCGGGTTCGCGGCCGCCACCGGCTCGCACGTCGACGTGCACGAGGTCGACGCGCTCCGGGTCTGGCAGCCGGCCGACCTCGCGGTGGAGCACGACCTCGCGCCGACGGTGACCGCGGGCGACACGGTCACGTACTCGGTCACGGCGCGGAACGTCGGGGCGAACCCGTCCGCGCCGAGCGCCCTCGACGTCGACGTCCCCGACGCCCTGCAGGACGTCACCTGGACCTGCGCTCCCACCGGTGGAGCCGGCACGTCGTGCGGGACCCCGTCGGGCACGGGTGACGTCGAGGCCGAGCTCGACCTGCCGCGCGGAGGCGCGGCGACGGTGGCGATCACCGGGCGCCTGCCCGAGGGCGCTGCCGGTCCGCTCGACAGCATCGCGCAGGTGGAGCCGGCGCCCGCGTTGGCCGACGTCGACGAGACCGACAACGTCTCCACTGCGAGCGCCGTGGTCGACCCCGGTGCGGGCCCGGCCGCGCACGTCTGGACGGACAAGTCCGTCGCACCCGCCACCGGCGTCGCACCGGGCGACGAGGTCGAGTACCTCGTGACGGCGCACAACCGCGGGCCGGCGGTCGCGCAGGACGTCGGCGCCGTGGACGAACTCCCCGCGGCGATGCGCTTCGTCGGGTCGGACGACGGCTGCACGGCGGCCGGCCAGGTCGTGACGTGCACCTCGGGGACGTCGTTGGACGCCGGTGCGTCGACGTCCTTCCGGATCCGCGCGGTGCTCGACCCGGCGTACGAGGGCGACGGGTCGGACGTGGTGAACGTGGCGACCGCGACGTCACCGACCGACCCGGACGGCGGCGACCCCTCGGCGGAGGTGGACATCGCGGTCGTGGTGCCGGGCGGCGACGACGGGCCGGCTGACGACGGAGCCGGCGGCGGCGACCCGGGCGACGGCGGACCGGGCGACGGCGGGCCGGGCGACCCCGCGCCCGGCGACGGTCCGGCCGGCGCACAGCCCGCTGCGGACGCCTCCGCGGCGCCGCACGGTGCACGCCGACGCGGGGAGTTGGCCTTCACCGGCGCCGAGGGTCTCGGCCTGGTCGCCGCGCTCGGTGCCGGGGCCGCCGCCGTCGGCGGCGCGGTCTGGTGGGGCGTGCGCCGGCGGTCGCGGGAACGTGGCGGAGCGCGGACGTCCTGACCGGTCCGCAGGCGTCGGCGGCACGGATCGGTGGGGCTGCGCGCGTCGCGTCGCCCCACCGGTCCCGTGCTGGTTCGAGCATCCTCAGCGCCGTGGTCCCCGGCGCGGTCCGCTGCCGGGACGGTCCGGCGGTAGGATCGAACCACGATCCGCATGCCCGAAAGAGGTCTCGTGTCCCACTCCGTGGACGACTCCGGCCAGCGCGCGCGGTACTGGCCGATCCCCGTCCTCCGGGCCGTCCCAGCCGCGGTCGTGGCCCTCGTCATCACCTTCTCGTCCAACCACGCCGCCGGCTACGGCCTGCTGCTGTTCGGCGGGTTCGCGGTGGTCGACGGACTCGTCCTCCTGCTCGCCGGCACCTCACGGCTGACGGCGGACGACCGCTCGCGCCGGACCACCCTCGTGCAGGCCGTGATCACGCTGCTCGCGGCGGTGGCCGGTCTCGCCCTGAACGGCTCGGGGCTGCCGGCCTTCATCGCCGTCGTCGTGGCGTGGGCCGTGCTGACCGGTGCGCTCGAACTGACGCAGGGACTCCGCGCGCGGAACCGGTCGCCGTTCAGCCGCGACTGGACCACGATCGGCGGCCTGACGCTGCTGCTCGCCGTCGCCTTCCTCCTGACCCCGCCCGACTACTCGCAGCAGCTCGGCGGTGTCGAGCGGGTCTCCGGCGTCCTCGACGCCTCGATCGTCCTCGTCGGGCTGCTCGGCGCGTACCTCGCCATCACCGCGGTCTTCCACGTGATCGCCGGCCTCTCGCACAAGTGGGGAACGGCCGCTCCGGCCGCCGCCCCGGACGGAGCACCACACGCATGACCACCCCCAGCCGTCGCGACCGCCTGCGCCCGGCCGAGCTCCTCGGGATCTCCGCGATCATCGCGGTCTTCACCGGACTCGTCGTGCTCTTCTCGACCCGCGAACTCCAGCTCGCGGTGATCTTCCTCGGCATCGCGTTCATCGTCGTCGTGGTCGTCCTCGCGATGCTGCAACTCGCCTCCTCGAGCGACCAGGACGACAACGACATGCTCGGCGGTCACAAGACCCCGGGTGAAGGAGACGGCGACGACTTCCACTGAGTCGGGCACCACCCGCACGCTGCGTCCGCTCCTCGGCGACCCGGACCTCCCGCAGCGGTACCGCCACCGGTACCTGATCCTCGCGGTCTGCTGCATGAGCCTGTTCATCGTCTCGATGGACGCCACCGTGGTGAACGTCGCGCTGCCCTCCATCGGCCGCGAGCTGGGCAGCACGATCTCCGGCCTGCAGTGGACGATCGACGCCTACACGCTCGTCCTCGCCAGCCTGCTGCTGCTGTCCGGGTCCACGGCGGACCGGATCGGCCGTCGCCGGACGTTCCAGATCGGCCTCGCGCTCTTCACGGTCGGGTCGCTCCTGTGCTCGATCGCGCCGAGCGTCGGCTGGCTCGTCGTCTTCCGCATGCTGCAGGCCGTCGGCGGCTCGATGATGAACCCTGTGGCGATGTCGATCATCACAGCCACCTTCGACGACGCCCGCGAACGTGCCCGCGCCGTCGGCGTGTGGGGCGCCGTCGTCGGCGTCTCGATGGGACTCGGGCCGCTCGTCGGTGGAGCGCTCACGGACTCGGTCGGTTGGCGGGCGATCTTCTGGATCAACGTGCCGATCGGGGTCGCGGCGATCGTCCTGACCTTCCTGTTCGTGCCCGAGTCGAAGTCCCCGACGCCCCGCCGACTCGACCCGGTCGGGCAGGTGCTCGTCATCGTGCTCCTCGCGACCCTGGTCGGCGGACTGATCGAGGGACCGCGGCTCGGCTGGACCTCGCCGGCGACGCTCGGCCTCTTCGTCCTCGCCGCCGCGTCCCTCGTGGCCTTCGTCGCCGTGGAGCGGCGTCGCACCGAACCGCTCGTCGACGTCCGGTTCTTCCGGAGCGTCCCGTTCTCCTCCGCCGTCGTCACCGCGATCGTCGCCTTCGGCGCGAACGGCGCGTTCCTGTTCCTCAACGCGCTGTACCTGCAGGAGGTCCGCGGGATGTCCCCGTTCGAGGCCGGCCTCTGGACCCTGCCGGCCGCCGTCGCGACCATGGTGGTCTCCCCGCTGTCCGGGCGCCTGGTCGGGTCGGTCGGCACCCGGGTGCCCCTCGTGCTCGCCGGGATCGGCATCGGGGCCGGTGGCGCGGTCCTCACCACGATCGACGCGCACACGCCGATGTGGGTGCTCGTCGTCGCCTTCGTCCTCTTCGGCTTCGGGTTCGGCATGGTGAACGCGCCGATCACGAACACCGCCGTCTCGGGCATGCCGCGTGCCCAGTCGGGATCGGCCGCGGCGGTCGCCTCCACGAGCCGGCAGACGGGGGTGTCGCTCGGGGTGGCGCTCGCCGGCACGGTCACCGGAGCCAGCGCAGTCGCGAGCGTCGGCGCCGGGTTCGCGGTCGCGACGCACGCGATGTGGTGGATCGTCGTCGGAGTCGGTGCGGCCATCGTGCTCGTCGGCTTCGTGTCGAGCACCGCCGCGGCGAAGCGCTCGGTCGAGGGCATCGCGTACCTGCTCGACGACTGACGACACGCCCGGGGTCACGATCCGGGAACGGTCCTGTCAGGATCGCGCGTCCTGCCGACACTGCTGTGTTGAGGGGGTGGGATGTGGACGTGACGACGGAGACGGACGAGGCGATCGTCCGTGCGATGGCACAGGGCGACACGGGCGCACTCGCGCGTGCGTTCGACCGCTACGCCACCACCCTCACCCGCTACGCGTGGGCGATCGCCGCCGACCGCATGGAGGTCGAGGAGATCGTGCAGGACTCGTTCCTCACCCTCTGGCAGCGGGCCGCCACACTCGAGTTGCCCGCCGACACGATGCTCCCGTGGCTCCTCGTCGTGTGCCGGAACCACGCCCTCAACGCCGGGCGCAAGCGCGCCAAGCACCGGAGCGACGAACTCCCCGAACACCTCGCCGCCCCCGAGGACCACGACGAGGCACGCGAGCGGCTGCGGTGGGTGCGGGCCGAGATCGCCGCGCTGCCGGAGACCGACCGGCGCATCTGCGAACTGTGCCTGCTCGAGGGCCACTCCTACGCCGAGGCCGCCGAGATCCTCGGGCTCAGCGTGGGCGCGGTCACCCAGCGCGTCTCGCGCAACCGACGTCGACTCAAGAAGGCGGTGATGCACGATGAACACTGAACCTCCCGAGGGGGACGAGCTGCAGCGCATGCTCGTCTCGATGAAACGGAACGTCCTCGACCGTGCCGCTCCGCGTCCGAAGCGACGTCGTGTGCGCCCCGGTATCGCGATCGGGATCGTCGGACTCCTCGCGATCGGCACCGCGACCGGCGCCGTCGCCCTGTCGCTCTCGCAGCAGGACCGTCCCGTCGCCGCGCCCGTGCAGACGCAGGAGCCCGAGCCGGCACCCTCCGCGACGACGCCGACCTCCGCCCCGATCACCGCGAGCCCGACGCCGCGTCCCACCCCGACCCAGAACACGGTCGCGAACATCCCGACCGACTGCCGTGCGCTCGTCCCCGCGGCCGACTACGACCGGCTCTTCGGTGACACGCCGGTGACCGAGACGACCCCGGGCGAGGACGCCCCGGACGCCGGCCTCGGATCGACGTCGATCTCGTGCCTCTGGCGCGATCCACGAGCCGACATCTCCGGCATCTCGATCCAGATCGGGACCGGGTCGGAAGCGGATCTGGCCGAGGCGGTGCGGATGTTCCCGGAGTTCGACGGCGGCGGCAGGTGCGAGCCGCGTGGCACGGCGACCTTCTGCCAGTCGCGCGGGACGGTCGAGGGGTACGGCGTCGAGAAGGCCTACACCTACTACGTCCGCGGCACCACGTGGATCGTCATCGACCAGACCAACGTCCCGACCGAGAACCTGCTGGGTTCCTTGAGCGAGACGATCTGGGGGGACTGACGGCCTGGAGGCGCGGGGCGGACCCGCGCCGCGCCTCCAGTCCGTCGGTGGGAACCCGACCCCCTACCGCACGCGTGCCGCGACGATGTCGTTGGCCAGCGCACGGACCGCGCGGTTCGGCTCCGGACTCGTACGCATCGCGAGGCCGATGCGCAACGGCTCGACGTCGTCCTCCAGCTCGAGCACCGCGCCCTCGTACCGCACGCCCGAGTCCGGCACCACGCCGACGCCGAGCCCGGCGGAGGCGAAGCGGATCACCGCGGGCATGTCGTTCATCTCCGCGACCACCCGACGTCGGATCCCGAGTCGCTCCAGCGCGGAGTCCAGGATGAGCCGGTTGCCGAAGCCGTGTGCCGTGTCGACGAACGGTTCGTCGGCGAGGTCGGCCAGAGCGACCGACGGACGCCCGGCGAGCGGGTGGTCGGGCGCGACGAACACCCGGAAGGGCATCTCCCGCAGCGGCTCCACGGCCAGGCCGCTCGGCAGGCCGGGCAGTGCGGTGTACGCGAGGTCGAGCCGGCCGGCGACGAGGTCCTGCACCAGGCCGGTCGTCCCGGACGGCGACGTCATCAACTCCACGGCGACGAGCGGGTGTCGCTGCCGGAACCGACGCAGGACCCCGGTCAGGTCCACGATGTCCAGGCTCGTGAAGATGCCGAGGCGGACGCGACCGCGCAGGTCGGCGTCCTCGACGGTCGCCAGGTCGCGCATCCGGTCGAGCGACTCGAGGACGGCGCGTGCGTGGGGGAGGAGGTCCTCCCCGGCAGCCGTGAGGGCGAGGTGCCGACCGGAGCGGTCGAACAGGCGGACACCGAAGCTGCGCTCGAGGGATGCGATGCCGGCGGAGACCGTGGACTGCGCCGCCCACAGTCGCTCGGCGGCCCGGGTCACGCTGCCCTCGGCGGCGACGGTGACGAACTGTTCGAGCAGGCGGGTCTCCATCCGTCGAGTATCGATCCGATCGATGGCCGACATCAACAGCATCCGTTGGACTCGATGCCCGACCGGGGTGATGATCGGACCATGTCCACCGCCACCGAGCCCTCGTCGGGCACCGTCCCCGTCACCACCGTCACGCCCGCGTCCGCGGGCGATCGGGTCGTCGCTCCGCGCGGACGCCGTGCCCACACGCGTCGACGTCACGGCTTCGGCTTCTGGGCCGTGGCGTTCGCGTTCCTGTCGGTGATGGCCTTCGCGACCGTGCCCGCGCCGCTCTACGTGATCTACCAGGCGCGCGACGGGTTCCCCACCTTCACGACCACCGTCGTCTTCGCGGCGTACGGGGTCGGCGTCGTCGGGGCGCTGTTCCTCGCCGGACACCTCAGTGACGTGCACGGACGGCGACCGCTCATCCTCGTGTCGGTCGCGCTCGAACTCGTCGCCGCAGTGCTCTTCCTGCTCTGGAACGACGTCAGCGGCCTCATCGTCGCCCGGCTCGTCACCGGCCTCGGCGTGGGACTCCTCACGGCGACGGCGACCGCCCACCTCGGGGAACTCCGGGTGCGGGCCACCGGCTCGGGGGCATCGGCTGCCGGGGCGACCGTGGCCGCCGGTGCCGTGAACCTGGGCGGCCTGTCGCTCGGCGCCCTCGTCGGCGGTGCGCTCGCCGAGTTCGTCGGGCAGCCGCTCCTCGTGCCCTACGTGGTCTTCGTCGTCGCACTGGTCGTCGCGTTCGTGGTCGTCCTCGCCGTGCCGGAGACCGTCGACCGTCCGTCCTCGCCCGTCGCCTACCGCCCGCAGCGCCTCCAGGCGCCCGAGGGCAAGGCCGGCGCGTTCTGGGCCGCCGGCGTCGCGGCCTTCGCGGCGCTCGCCGTGCAGGGGCTCTTCACCTCGGTGGCGCCGACCTTCCTCGGCACGACCTTCCACGTGACCGACCGCCTGGCCGCGGGAGCGACGACCTTCGGGGTGTTCGCGGCGAGTGCGGTGTCGCAGATCGTGTTCGCGCGGCTGTCGCAGCGGGCGCAGATCCGGCTCGGCCTGGTCCTGCTCGTCGGCGGGCTCGTGGTCCTCGCCGTCGCGGCCGTGGTGCTGCAGGTCGCCGGGTTCATCGGGGGCGGGGTGGTCGCCGGTGCCGGTGTCGGGCTGCTCTTCAAGGCGTCGATCTCGAGTGCCGGGTCGCTCGTCGGACCGGAGCGTCGGGGCGGAGTGCTCGCGGCGACGTTCCTCATCGCCTACGCCGGGTTGACCGTGCCCGTGGTCGCCGTCGGCGCGGCACTGCTGGTGCTGCCGACGCTGCCGGTGCTGCTCGGGTACGTGGTGTTCGTCGTGGTGCTGGCGCTCGTCGCCGGGACGCGGTTGGCGGCGCGCGCGGAGTAGGGCGGCGGGGCTGCGGGCCGCGGGTCTTCGTCCCGCCCCGCCCGGCCCGGGTCGGCCCGGCTCGGCTCGGACCCCGCCCCTCGGCCTCGCCGGGTCCGGCATACTGGGCGCGTGGTCCAGAAGCGCAACCGGTCCGCCCTCGCAGGCGTCGCAGCCGTCCTGGCCGCCGGCATCGTCGCCGCGGGGATCGCACTCTCGAGCCAGCGCGGCGCCGACGACCCGGTGATCGGAGCCGGAGCCGCGACCGTGACGCCGAGCGCCACCGCGGGGAACGGCGCCGCCGCGGACGGCACGGTGACGATCACGATCGCCGGCCCGGACCTGCCCGGCGCCGACGTCCTCGCCCGCTGCGACACCGACAGCCGCCAGACCGTCGCCACCTACGACACCGCAGCGCTGGGTGACGTGGTGATGCAGTGCGGCAACCCGAGCCAGGGCTACGAGCACATCCGCGTCCGCCACACCGGCGACTGGGGCGACGTCATGTCGGGCCACGGCGCGCGGGACTGGGACGACGCGATGCTCACCGCCGTGCGGACGGCTCTCGAGACGCCGCGCACCGGGTACCCGCAGGACGCCGGCGACGGGAAGGTCTGCTTCGTCGCACCCGTGCGGTTCGACGACGGGTCCCGGCCGTCCGCGGAGCCCTTCGTGAAGGTCATCGTCTCGGCGACCACCGACCGGGTGATCACGGCCTACCCGACGCGCGACGACGGCTGCTGACGCCGAGGTCCTCGTCCGAACTGCGCCGAGCGGCGTGCGGGCGCGCCCGTGGTGGCATCCGATGCACGTGCACGTCCCGATGTGAACGCGCGCCCCGAACGACATCGTCGATGTCGTACGACGTCGACCGTGTCGCCTGTTGCAGGGGCGGACTGGGTGCGCGTGCACCGAACGACATCGCCGTCGTCGTACGACGTCGATCGTGTCGCCTCTTGCAGGGGCCGACTGGGTGCGCGTGCACCGAACGACATCGCCGTCGTCGTACGACGTCCACGATGTCGTACCGGGTCGACGACGCCCCCCCCGCGGCAGAGCCCCCTACGCGTGCACCTCGTGCTCGTGCCGCCGGTGCGACACCGGCTCGAGCTGGAACGTCGAGTGCTCCACGGGCACGTCGAAGTGCTTCGCCACGCACTGCTGCAGCTCGTCGAGGATCCGTGGCGCGTGCGCGGTCGAGAAGCAGTGGTCGTCCACCACGACGTGCGCCGTCAGGTTCGGCACCCCGGTGGCCACGAGCGTCGCGTGCAGGTCGTGTACGGCGATCACGTGGTCGAGCTCGAGGATGTGCTCGCGGACGTCGTCGAGGTCCAGCCCGGGCGGCGTCGACTCGAGCAGGACGTTCGCGGTCTCGCGGAGCAGCCGGATCGCCCGCGGCAGGATGAGCAGCCCGATCAGGATCGCGGCGACCGAGTCGGCACGCTCCCACCCGGTGACCATGAGGACGACCGCGGCCACCATGACCGCCACCGACCCGAGCGTGTCGTTCAGCACCTCGAGACGAGCCGCGCGCGACGTGAAGCCCTCACCCGACGCCCGGAGCAGCACGCCGTACGCGACGAGGTTCCCGACGAGGCCGATCGCCCCGAACACGAGCAGCGGCCCCGAGTGGATCTCGGCCGGCACGAACAGCCGTTGCACCGCGGAGATGATGACGTAGACCCCGACGGCGAGGAGGATCGCGGCCTGGGCGGTGGCACCGAGCACCTCGGCGCGCTGGAACCCCCACGTGCGCTGTGCGGTCGGGCTGCGCCGGGCCAGTCGGGTGGCGACGAGGCCGATCCCGAGTCCACCGGTGTCCACGACCATGTGCCCGGCGTCCACGAGCAGCGCGAGCGAGCCGGTGACCACCGCGCCGACGACCTCGGCGAGCAGGATCCCCGCGGAGATGCAGAACGCGACGAGCAGCGCGCGCTCGGACGCGTGCCCGTGCGCTGCCCCGTGGTCGTGTCCCATGCCACCATCGTAGGTTTCCGGCCCGCCGACGTGCCAGGATCGGCAGCGTGACCCGGTCGCCCTACCAGGTGAGCGTCCCCGCGGACGTCCTCGCCCGCCTGCACCCCCGGCTCCGCACGTACTTCGGCCCGGTGCCGCCCGGCCACGTCGGCCGCGGCTCGGGCGTGTTCGACGTCGTGGGGACGCCCCGCCGCTGGCTCTGGCCGCTGCTGGCCTGGTTCGCCCGCGACGCCGTGATGTTCCCGGTGTGGGAGCGGGACGTCCCCTTCACCGTCGAGAACCGCCCGGCCCGCGTCGGCCGCGGGTCGAGTGACGGCCGGGAGGCGCGGCTCGCCGTCCGCGCGCACCGCACCTTCCGGTTCCGCTCCGGTCCCCGCACGATGGTGGACGCCATCACCGCCGAGCCGGAGGGGCTGGTCGACCACCTCGGTCGCCGCGGGCGCGTCAGCGCGCTCCTCCGGGCGGAGGTCGACGGGACCGGTCCGGACGCGGGCGCCCTGCGCCTCGTCTCCACCCGCGTGACGTTCCGTGCGCTGGGTCGGGACGTGCGCCTCCCGGGCGTCCTGGCGCCGCGTGTGACGCTCGTCGAACGATTCGATGACGAAGCCGACGTGCAGCGCGTGTCCCTGGTGCTCGCCGCGCCGGTCGTCGGCACGCTGTACCGGTACGAGGGGGCGTTCCGCTACGGGATCGTTCCCGGACCGGACGGGGGGACAGGATGAACGACCGAGCGACGACGGGTCGTGTGGTGATCGCGGGTGCGAGCGGCTTCGTGGGGCGGTACCTGCAGGACGCCTTCCGCGCGGACGGCCACGAGGTCGTCACCATCGGCCGCACCGGTGACGCCGTCTGGGGCAACACGATGCGCATCCGCGAGCTGGTCGACGGTGCCGCGCTCGTCGTGAACATGGCCGGCAAGAGCGTCAACTGCCGGTACGGGCGGCGCAACCGTGCGGAGATCGTCCGCTCCCGGGTGGACACGACGCTCGAGCTCGCCGAGGCGATCCGCACCAGCGAGCACCCGCCACCGCTGTGGGTCAACGCGTCGACCGCGACGATCTACCGGCACGCCGACGACCGCCCGCAGGACGAGGTCACCGGCGAGCTCGGTGAGGGCTTCTCGGTGTCGGTGGCCCGGGCGTGGGAGGACGCCCTGTACGCCGTCGACCTCCCCGGCACCCGCCGGGTCGCCCTCCGCATGGCGATCGTGTTCGGCGACGGCAGTGCGCTCGTCCCGCTCATCCGGCTCGCGCAGGCCGGCCTCGGCGGGCCGCAGTACGACGGGCCGTGGTTCCCGACGCGCTCCCGGCTGCGCGCGGGGACGTACCACCACGACCGGCACACGCACGGTCGGCAGCGGTTCAGCTGGGTACACATCGCGGACGTCCTCGGCGCGATCCGCTTCGTCCGCGAGCACGAGGACATCGACGGACCCGTCAACGTGTCGAGCCCGAACCCGTCCGACAACCGGACCGTGATGGCGACCATCCGCGACGCCGTCGGCCGCCGCTTCGGGATCCCGACGTGGCGGTGGATGCTCGAGCTCGGGTCGTTCGCGATCCGGACCGAGACGGAGCTGGTGCTGAAGAGCCGGTGGGTGGTCCCGACGCGCCTGGTCGAGGCGGGCTACGCGTTCCGGTACCCCCACCTGCGCGGGGCGCTCGCCGGGATCATCGCGGAACGTCGCCAGCACCAGGGCTGAGCGCTCTGGCGTCGGCACCGAGGTCCTGCGAACGGCCGTCCGCGTCGGCCCTGAGCGGCACGTCGTGCGACCTCGCCGGTACCCCCGCGGCGTGTCCTGCGACCTCGGCACCGGACGAGGCCGACTCGACCCGCGAGGACGACTCGACCCGCGAGGCCGACTCGACCCGCGCGGCCCCCGCGGACCGCGCCGGTCGCGATGACCACAGCACCGCCGCCACCACCACCGCGCCCGCCACGACCTCCACCGCGTCCGGCACCTCGCCGAACGCCGCCCACGAAGCGAGCACCCCCACGACGGGCACGAGCATCGAGAACGGCGCCACGGTGCTCGACGGGTACGCCGCCATCAACCGCGACCAGATGCCGTACCCGACGAGCGTCGCCACCAGCACGATGTACAGCAGCCCGAGGTCCGCCGGCAGCGCCGCCACGGTGAACGCGGTGCCGAGCGCGTGCCCGATCCGGTCCGGGCCCTCGACGACGAACGACAGCACGGCCATCGGGACCGGCGGCACGATCGACCACCAGAGCGTCAGGTGCAGCGGGTTCGGTGCCCCGGCACGGCGCGTCGCCACGTTGCCGATCGCCCAGCCGAGGGCCCCGCACAGGGCGAGCACGACCGGCAGCAGCGCGGCCGCCTGGGCGCGGTGCACGGCGATCGCCGCGAGCGCGCCCACGGCGATCGTCACGCCGATGACCTGCCGCCCGGTCAGCCGTTCGCGGAGGAACACCCCGGCGAGCACGACCGTGAACGGCGCGGAGGCCTGCAGCACGAGCGACGCGAGCCCGGACGGCAGCCCCGCCGCCATGCCGAGGTACAGGAAGGCGAACTGCAGCACGCCGAGTCCGAGGCCGACCAGGAGCAGCCGCCCGAACGGGATCCGCGGTCGTGGCACGAGCAGCACGGTCGGGACCGCGAGCAGGGTGAACCGGATCGCCACGAGCAGGAACGGCGGGAAGTGCTCGAGCGCCAGCGCGGTGGCGGGGAAGTTCAGTCCCCAGACGACGGCGACGACCACGGCGAGGAGACGATCTCGGAGGAGCACGGGTCGAGCGTGGCCCATCCGGACCGTACAGCACCAGCGCAGAGTTCTCCACCGTCGTTGTAGCCTCCCTGCATGGCCGACTTCGACGTCCAACTGCTCGGGGTACTCCGCGAGCTCGCCGAACGGGGCAGCGTCACGGCCGTCGCCGCGGCCACCCACCGGACGCCGAGCGCGGTCTCGCAGCAGCTGCAGACCCTCCAGCGCCAGGTGGGCCGGCCACTGATGGAACGCGTGGGTCGCGGGGTGCGGCTGACCGACGACGGCCGGGTCCTCGCCGACCTCGCCGGTGGGGTGGCGACGGCCATCGCGACGGTGGACGCCGCGTGGCGGGAGCACCTGGGCGGAGCCTCGGGACGGGTCGGCCTGGCCGTCTTCCCGTCGGCGGCGGAGCTGTTGCTCCCCGGGCTCCTCTCCCGCATGCGGGAGCACCCCGCGATCGGGCTCGTGCTGGCCGACGTGGACGTCAGCGAGGACGAGTTCGGGCCGCTCGCCGCCGACCACGACGTGGTGATCGGCCACCGGCCGGACGGCGCTCCTCCGGCGGGGCGGGCAGCGCTCGAGACGGTGCCCCTGCTCCGTGAACCGCTCGACGTCGCGCTCCCGCTCGGGCACCGGCTGGCCGGACGCCACCGGGTCGGCATCGACGACGTCGTCGGCGAGGACTGGATCGGCGTCCCCGAGGGCTACCCGATCGACCGGGTCCTCACCGCGATGGCGGCCGCGACCGACACCCCGCCGAGCGTCGGCTTCCGCACCGTCCACCTCCCGGTGATCGAGAACCTGGTGGCGGCCGGGCACGGCGTCGCGCTCGTGCCGCGGTACACCTCCGGCACCCGCGCGCCGGGCCGCTTCCACCTCGCCGAGCTCGCCGACGTCCGCGCCGGGCGCCGGATCGAGGCACTCGTCCGACCGGACCGGGCGGTCCGTCCCGCGGTCCGCACCGTCCTGGAGGCGCTGGTCGCCGAGGCCCTGGACGTCACCGCCTGAGGTGGTGCGGTGGGCGGCGGGGCCGACCCGCGCCTCCCGTCCGCCACGGCGTGACGGGTCGTCGACGGGACCCGCACGGGTGCGGTCAGCGGACCTGGATCGGGGTGCCGAGCGGCAGGAGCGCCGCGAGTGCCGTGATGTCGGCGTTGTGCATCCGGATGCAACCGTGCGAGGAGTCGGTGCCGATGCTCGAGGAGTCGTCGGTACCGTGCAGGCCGATCTGCCCCGGGCCGCCGCCGAAGGAGTTCAACACGTCGGAGAACGCCGTGGTGCCGTACGCGTACGGTCCGTACCCGGCGTTGGTCGGGGCGAGCAGTTCGGTCAGCGCGAATCGCCCGGTCGGCGTCGGCGTCCCCCCGGTACCGGTCGCGACCGGGTAGGAGTGCACCACCTTCCCGTCACGGTAGAGGTCGAGGGTGTTGGTGGCCGTGGTGACGACGATCGCGTACGGGTCGGACGACAGCGTCACGGCGCTCGCCTGTACCCACCCGGTGCTGCCGTTCGGCCGCTGCGCGAGCTGGACCCGGACCCACCCGTCCTCCTGCGCCACGACGAGCAGGACCAACGGTGCGCCGGACGGCTGGGGGTTCATCAGGGTCGTGGTGACGGCGCCGCCCGGTGCCGTGTGCACGGCGACCGACGAGCCACGCGCTGCGGCGACGGTCGACGCTGCCGGAGCGTGCACGGCGTCGGTGGGGCGGCTGCTCGGGGTCGGCGTCGGCGCGGGGGCGGACGTCGGGACCGGGGTCGGCGTGGCGGAGGCCGATGCGGTCACGGACGGTGCCGGGGCGGGCGCGGCGACCGGGGCGGTCCACGGACGCAGTGCCAGCACGACGACGACGGCGGCGACGGCGATCGCGACGGCGGCGGCGAGCAGGCCCGGGCGGAGGCGTGACGACGATCGGGGCACGGTGCTGCTCCTCGGTTCGGACGTGGCGACGGCGCCCGGCGTGGTGCTGGCCGGGCGCCGTCGGACGCCGCTGCGGGCGTCGGGTGGGTGCGTGCTGCGGGTCAGCCCGTGAAGGCCGCGTTCCCGGGGACGGGGACGGCGACCGGAGCCGGTGCGGGCGTCTCCGGGTCGGTGCCCGGGGTGGCCGGGTCGGCGACGACGGTGACCGGGAAGCTGACCAGGATGCCGCTGTCGGCACCGCTGAGGGTGAGGACGACGTCCCCGGCCGGGATGCTCGAGGCGAACGTGGCCGTCCCGGAGACGTTGCCGTCCTCGTCGGCGGTGAACACCTGGTCGGCGGCCACGTACTCGAGGTCCTGCAGCAGGATCGCCGGCTGCACCTCCTCGCCCGGCAGGAAGCCGGTGGCGGTGACGCGCACGCCCGGGTCGCGGAGCGACGACTGCGTGGTCGGGGTCTGCACGCGGATGGTGCCGGTCGGCTCCGGCGTGAAGTAGGTGTTGTCGCTGTTCCGCGAGATGCCGGTGACCGTGCCGGACCCGGTCACGGTGAGCGCCCCGTAGGCGTTGATCGTGGCATCGGGCGTCGTGGCCGCGAACTGCGCCTGGAAGTCGGCGAGGGTGGCCGGCGTGCCCGCGGCGATGGTGCCGACGGCGACGGTCGCGGTCCACGTGCCGTCGACGGCGGTCGGGCCCGTGGCCGACGTGGTCAGGACGACGCTGTCGCCGGTCGCGTTGTCGGTCGAACCAGCGGTGTCGACGACCAGCGCGTAGCGGGCGTCACCGGTGGCGATGAGGTCCGCCGTGCCGAGCCCGAGGCCGTCCTCCGACGCCTTCGCGGTGCTGCGGACGTCGGTGAGGTCGGTGGTGGCGCTGCCGGTCGTGGCGTGCGCGAGGAGCGTCGCGGCGGGGAGCGTGGCGCCGCTCGCGCCGAACGTCGGCGTGCCCCCGGTGGTGAACCAGGTCGAGGGGAACGCTCCCGTCGTCCAGGGCGTCACGTCCGCGGCGCCGACCCACTCGGTGCCGATGGGGGTCGCTGCACGGCTCTGTGGTGCCGCCTTCGTCGTGGGTGCCTCACCAGCGGAGCCGGTGATGGCCTGCTGCGACGCGGTGGGCGTCGGGGTCGGAGCGCCCTCGGCCGTGGCGACGCCCGGGAGGGCGACGAGGGCGGCTGCGAGCGCGGTCACCGCGGCGGCGGTGGCGATGGTGGTACGGCGCATGGAGTGACTTCCGGTTCCGGCACCCGAGCGGGGTGCAGCGCGGACTCGGTTGCGTCCTCCGCGTCGTCGCGGTCCCCCCGGCGTCCTCGGCCAGCCTACGTGAGGAGGTGTCACACGTCACGTGAACGTTCGGGGACGGGTGGGCGCCACCGGCCTCGGCACGGCGCCCAGCCCGGACGGCTCAGACGTCGAGGTGGTCGACCAGCTCGTCCGCCAGGCCCGTGTACGTCGCCGGGGTCAGGTTCGTCAGCCGCGCCTTCGCGCCGGACGAGATGTCCAGCCCGTTCACGAACGCGACGAGGTCCGCCTGCCCGATGCGCTTGCCGCGCGTGAGCTCCTTGAGCATCGCGTACGGGTCCTCGATGTCGGACTGCCCCGCGGTGACCTCGGCACGGATGACCGTCTGGATCGCCTCGGCGAGGACCTCCCAGTTGTGGTCGAGGTCCTCGGCGAGCCGGGCCTCGTTCACGGCGATCTCGCCCAGGCCGCGGCGCAGGTTGTCGAGCGCGAGCAGCGAGTGGCCGAAGGCGACGCCGATGTTCCGCTGCGTCGTGGAGTCGGTCAGGTCGCGCTGCAGACGGCTCGTGACCAGGGTCTCGGAGAGCGTGGAGAACAGCGCCGACGAGATCTCGAGGTTCGCCTCGGCGTTCTCGAACCGGATCGGGTTGATCTTGTGCGGCATCGTGGACGAGCCCGTGGCACCTGCGACCGGGATCTGCGTGAAGTACCCCATCGAGATGTAGGTCCACACGTCGGTCGCGAGGTTGTGCAGGATGCGGTTGGCGTGCCGGACCCGGTCGTACAGCTCGGCCTGCCAGTCGTGCGACTCGATCTGCGTGGTCAGCGGGTTCCACGTCAGGCCGAGACCCTCGACGAACTCGCGGGACAGCGCCGGCCAGTCGGCCTCGGGGTCGGCGGCGAGGTGTGCCGAGAAGGTGCCGGTCGCGCCGGAGAACTTGCCGAGGTACTCGCCGCCCTCGATCTGGGACAGCACGCGCTCGAGGCGGTACACGACGACCGCGAGCTCCTTGCCGAGCGTGGTCGGGGTCGCCGGCTGACCGTGCGTGTGCGAGAGCATCGGCACGCTCTTGAGCTCGTCGGCCATCGCGCGCAGCGTCGCGAGCACGGCACGGTACGCGGGCAGCCAGACCTGGTCGACCGTGTCCCGCACGGTGAGTGCGTACGACAGGTTGTTGACGTCCTCGCTCGTCGCGGCGAAGTGGGTGAGCTCGGCGATGGAGTCGAGCCCGAGCTCCGACAGCCGACGTCGCACGAAGTACTCGACGGCCTTGACGTCGTGGCGGGTCGTCGCCTCGATCTCGGCGAGTTCCGCGATCTGGTCCTGCCCGAAGGACTCGACGACCCGGCGCAGTGCGGCCTTGTCGTCGACGCTGAGCGGCGACGTGGTGAACATCGCGTGGTCGGTCAGGAAGATGAGCCACTCGACCTCGACCACGATGCGTGCGCGGTTGAGGCCGGCCTCGGAGAGGTGCTCGCCCACCGTGTGCACGATCGGGTAGTAGCGCCCGTCGAGCGGGCTGATCGGCTGCGGGGGAAGGGGGGTCATGGGGCTCCCTGACGGACTGCTGGCTCGAGTTGGCGGAAGAGCGCCCGGCAGGCCCGTTCGACGGTCGAGAGCACTCGGTCGAACTCGTGCCGGTCCGCGTAGTACGGATCGGGCACGTCGGTCTGCTGGGGCCAGGCGTCGTCGTACCGCAGCAGGAGCGTCACCTTCGCGGCGTCGTCCATGGTCGGGGCCCACGAGCGCAGGATGCGTTCGTGGGAGCGGTCGAGTGCGACCACCAGATCGAGGTCCGGGAACCGGTCCGGGTCGAACTGACGGGCGCGATGCCTGCTGCCATCGTATCCGCGCGCCGCGAGTGCCGCGATCGTGCGCTCGTCGGCGGGTTCGCCGACGTGCCAGTCGCCGGTGCCGGCCGACTCCACCTGGAAGCGGTCCGACATGCCGGCCTCGGCCGCGAGCTGCGCGAACACGATGCCGGCCATGGGGGAGCGGCAGATGTTGCCGCTGCAGACGAACGAGACACGGAACGGGGCGTCGGCGTCCGTGGTCATGGGGACATCATGGCGCAGCGACGCGTGCTCCGCGACGCTGCGCCGGACGGGAGGCGCGGTGCCGGTCACGTCGTCGGCACCCGTCGGGTGGGCGGTCGCTGACGCGTCGGCCCGCGTCACGCGCGCTGACGGCGGAGCACCGGGCGGGTGACGAGCCCGATCAGCCAGGCGAGGACGGCGAGCACGAAGGCGCCGACGATGCCCCAGCCGAACGAGTCCACCTGCAGCCCGAAGCCGAACGCGTCCGAGATGCCGGCGACGATCAACAGCAGGATCGCGTTCACGACGAACGAGATCAGCCCGAGGGTCAGGATGTAGAGCGGGAAGGCCACGATCCGGATGACCGTGCCGATCACGGCGTTCACGAGACCGAACACGAACGCGACCAGCAGGAAGGTCAGCACGGTGGCGACGGTCCCGCCGTCGCCGAACGGGGTGACGGAGACGCCGCTGACGATCAGCGTGGTGAGCCAGAGCGCGACGGCGTTGACGACGAGGCGGACGAGGAATCGCATGAGCCCATGATGCCCTCCGGCACCCGCGGGGTCACCGACGGCGGCTGACAGGGTGCCGGTAGCCTGGAGTCGTGACTGACGAGCGCGTGCACATCAGGCCCGAGATCGCGGTGTTGCCCGCGTACCGACAGGGACGGCAGGCGGCGGCCTCGGCCTTCAAGCTCTCGAGCAACGAGAACCCGTTCCCGCCGCTGGCCGGCGTCGTCGAGGCCGTGCAGGCCCAGACCGCGTTCAACCGCTACCCCGACGCCACCGCCCTCGCCGTCCGCGCCGTGCTCGCGAACCGCTTCGGCTGCACCGTCGACGAGGTCCACGTCGCACCTGGCAGCGTCGCCATCCTGCACGAGCTCGCGAAGGCCACGTCCGGCCCCGGCGACGAGATCGTGTACGCCTGGCGCTCCTTCGAGGCCTACCCCGGGGTGGTCACGGTCGCCGGTGCGACGAGCGTGCAGGTGCCGAACCGCGCCGACGGTGGTCACGACCTCGACGCGATGGCGGCTGCCGTCACCGAGCGCACGCGCATGGTGATCGTCTGTACGCCCAACAACCCGACGGGCCCGATCGTCACCGGCGCGGAGTTCGAGGCGTTCATGGCGACCGTGCCGACCTCGGTGCTGGTCGTCCTCGACGAGGCCTACGCCGAGTTCGTCACCGACCCCGCCGCCGTCCGCGGCCCCGCGCTGCTCGAGCGGTACCCGAACCTCGTCGTCCTGCGCACCTTCTCGAAGGCGTACGGGCTCGCCGGCCTGCGCGTCGGGTACGCGGTCGGCCCGGCGTACGTGCTCGACGCCGTACGTGCCTGCGCGATTCCGTTGTCGGTGACCGCGCAGGGGCAGGCCGCGGCGCTCGCCAGCCTCGAGCGTGAGACCGAGCTGCTCGACCGGGTCGCCGAGCTGGCGTCCCGTCGCGACCGGATCGTCGCCGCGCTCCGGGCGCAGGGCTGGGCGGTGCCGGACGCGCAGGGCAACTTCGTGTGGCTCCCGACGGGCCAGGGCACCGCGGTCGCCGCCGAGGCGTTCGAGCGCGCGGGCATCATCGTCCGGGCGTTCGCACCCGAGGGCATCCGCATCTCGATCGGTGAGCACGAGGCTGTGGAAACGCTCCTCGAAACCGCTCGGTCGCTTGTGGGGGACCTCCAGGCAGCCGGGTAGCCGCTGCCGCTACGCTGGCCCGCATGTCATTCCGCGCCGCGGCCCCCGCGACGACCACCATCCGGCTCCTCGACCCCGAGGGCCGCTTCGTGGAGACCGACGAGAACGCCGAGTTCGCCGCCGCCGCGCGGGCGATCCCGGACGAGACCCTGCTGGCGATGCACCGCCGCATGGTCCTCACCCGTCGGTTCGACCACGCCGGTCACAACCTCCAGCGCACCGGTCAACTCGGCCTGTGGGTCCCGAGCCACGGGCAGGAAGCCGCGCAGACCGGCTCCGCCTTCGCCCTCCGCGCGCAGGACCACGTCTTCCCGTCGTACCGCGAGCACGCCGTCACCATGCAGCGTGGCGTCGAGCCGATGGAGATCATCGCGATGTACCGCGGCCAGACGCACGGCGGGTGGGACCCGGACGAGCGCGGCAACACGCACATCTCGACGCTCGTGATCGGCTCGCAGACCCTGCACGCCACGGGCTACGCGCTCGGGCAGAAGCTCGACGGCGACGTCGGCACGGGCGACCCCGACCGCGACGCCTGCTCGATCGTCTACTTCGGCGACGGTGCCAGCAGCCAGGGCGACGTCAACGAGGCGTTCGTCTTCTCCGCGTCGACCCAGGCGCCGGTCGTCTTCTTCCTGCAGAACAACCACTGGGCGATCTCGGTGCCGGTGTCGGTGCAGTCGCCGACCCCGCTGGTCGACCGTCCCCGGGGCTTCGGCATCCCGAGCGTCCTGATCGACGGCAACGACGTCCTCGCGTCCTACACGGCGTCCGTCGTGGCGACCGACCACGCCCGCAGCGGGAAGGGGCCGGCCTTCATCGAGGCGGACACCTACCGGATCGGCGCGCACACCAGCTCGGACGACCCGAGCCGCTACCGCGCCGAGGGCGAGCTCGAGGAGTGGGTCCGTCGCGACCCGATCGCCCGCTCCGCCGCGTACCTCCGCTCGAAGGGCGTCACGGACGAGCAGTTCGCCGCGTTCGACGAGGAGGGCGAGGACATCGCCGCCGACGTCCGCCGTCGGACGGTCGCCCTCACGGCGCCGTCGATCGACGTCATGTTCGACCACGTGTACCGCGAGCCGCACCCGCTGATCGCCGAGCAGAAGGCCTGGCTCCAGCAGTACGAGGCCGGGTACGAAGGGGGAGCCCACGCATGAGCACCACCGAGCAGCTCTTCGACGTCACGTTGCGCTCCCACCCGGGCGCCGGCGAGGTCCCGAGCGACCCCACCCCGACGCTGACGATGGCGAAGGCCCTGAACGCCGGACTCGCCGCGGCGATGCAGGCGGACGACAAGGTCCTGCTGATGGGCGAGGACATCGGCCAGCTCGGCGGCGTCTTCCGCATCACCGAGGGCCTGCAGGACCGGTTCGGCCCCGAGCGCGTCCGCGACACCCCGCTCGCCGAGGCCGGCATCATCGGCACCGCGATCGGGCTCGCCCTCCGCGGCTACCGTCCGGTCGTCGAGATCCAGTTCGACGGGTTCGTCTGGCCGGGCTTCGACCAGATCACCTCGCAGCTCGCGAAGATGGCGAACCGGCTGCCGGCGCACATGTCGCTGCCCGTCGTCATCCGCATCCCCTACGGCGGTCACATCGGCGCCGTGGAGCACCACCAGGAGTCGCCCGAGGCGTACTTCGCGCACACCCCGGGTCTCCGCGTGGTCAGCCCGAGTACGCCGAACGACGCCTACTGGATGATCCAGGAAGCGATCGCCTCGAAGGACCCGGTGGTCTTCCTCGAGCCGAAGTCCCGCTACTGGCCGAAGGGCCAGGTCGACCTCGTCGACGGCCACGTCCCCATGCACACCACCCGGGTCGCCCGGACCGGCACCGAGGTCACCCTCGTCGGTCACGGCGCGATGGTGGCGACGCTCATGCAGGCCGCCGAGATCGCGGAGTCCGAGGGCACGAGCTGCGAGGTCATCGACCTCCGCTCGATCTCGCCGATCGACTGGGAGCCGCTGCTGGCCTCCGTCCGCAAGACCGGACGACTCGTCGTCGCACAAGAGGCCTCGGGCTTCGTGAGCGTCGGCAGCGAGATCGCCGCGACGGTCGCCGAGAAGGCGTTCTACACGATGCAGGCGCCGCCGCTGCGGGTCTCCGGCTTCGACGTGCCGTTCCCGGTGTCGAAGCTCGAACACCTGCACCTGCCGGACGCCGACCGCGTCCTCGAGGCCGTGGACCGCGCCCTCGCCTACTGACCCTGCTGACCGAGTTCGACCAGACCGCGAAGGAGCCGTAGTGGCCGCCGCCGAATTCCCCCTGCCCGACGTGGGCGAAGGCCTGACCGAGGCCGAGATCGTGCAGTGGCGCGTCGCGATCGGGGACGAGATCGCCGTCGACCAGGTGCTCGTCGAGATCGAGACGGCGAAGTCCCTGGTCGAGCTGCCGTCGCCGTTCGCCGGGACGGTGACCGGTCTGCTCGTGTCCGAGGGCGACACCGTCGAGGTCGGGAAGCCCATCATCCGGGTCGACTCCGACGCGTCGGTCGCGTCCGGTGCGGCCCTCTCGGCCCCTGCCGAGCAGCCGGGAGGCCCGGCGCCCGTCGCCGCCTCCGCCCCGGTCTCGCCGGTGGTCGCGTCCACCCCGCCGGCCCCCGCCGCCGCGTCGGCCCCGGTCGCGCAGACCCCTCCGGCTCCCGCGGCTGCGCCGGCACGCGCCGCTGCACCCGCACCGGCCGCGTCTGCTGCTGCCGCACCGGCTGCGCCGGCGCAGCCGGTCGCCGTCGACGCCACCGTCCAGGGCACGGACGAGTCCTCCGGCGCCGTCCTCGTCGGCTACGGCTCCGCGACCTCGGCACCGTCCCGCCGCAAGCCGGGCGCCCGCCGGGCCGCAGCACTCGCGGCCGAGGCGAGCCGCGCCTCCAGTGCGGACGCCGCAGCAGCGGCCGAGGCCGCCACCGGGACCGACCCCGGCGAGGAGCGCACCGCCGAGGCGATCAGCGCGCTCGGCTCCGGGTCCGCCCGCAAGCAGAGCACCGCGACCAACGTCCTCGCGAAGCCGCCCATCCGGAAGCTCGCGAAGGACCTCGGGGTCGAGCTCACCGAGATCGTCGCGACCGGGCTCGCGGGCGAGGTCACCCGCGACGACGTCATCCGCCACGCCAAGCAGGCGAGCGTCTTCCGGAACATCGAGACGCCCGAATGGGGCGAGGTGCGCAGCGAGACGATCCCGGTCAAGGGCGTCCGCAAGGCCATCGCGACCGCGATGACCAGCTCGGCGTTCACCGCGCCGCACGTCTCCCTGTTCGTCGACGTCGACGCGACCCACACGATGGAGTTCGTCAAGCGCCTGAAGGCGTCGCCGACGTTCGCCGGCGTGAAGGTCTCGCCGCTGCTCATCGTCGCGAAGGCCGTCATCTGGGCGGTCCGTCGGAACCGCTCGGTGAACTCGACCTGGACCGACCGCGAGATCATCGTCCACCACTTCGTGAACCTCGGCATCGCCGCGGCGACCCCGCGCGGGCTCATCGTGCCGAACATCAAGGACGCGCAGGACATGTCGCTGCTCGAGCTCGCCCAGGCGCTCGAGGAACTCACGATCACGGCCCGCGACGGCAAGACGACGCCGGCGCAGATGGCGAACGGCACCGTGTCGATCACGAACATCGGTGTGTTCGGCATGGACACCGGCACGCCCATCCTCAACCCCGGCGAGGTCGCGATCGTCGCCATGGGCACGATCAAGCCGAAGCCGTGGGTCGTCGACGGCGAGGTCCGCTCGCGCATGGTCACGACCATCGGCGCGTCGTTCGACCACCGGGTCGTCGACGGTGACGTGGCGTCGCGCTTCGTGCACGACGTCGCCTCGGTGCTCGAGGAGCCCGCGCTCCTGCTCGACTGAGCGCGGCGCGGGCGCGTTCCGCTCCCTCCGGATGCGGAGAACCGCTTCCGGACCGCAGTCGTCGCGCGCCGTTCACCCCGATGTCGGTGGACGGCGGGAGGATCGACGCATGGTCCACCAGCTCCTGATGCCCTCGCAGGAGATCCGAACGGATCGCCTCCTGCTCACCCCGCTCACGCCGACGGACATCGACGACGTCCACGCGGTGTTCTCCGACGCACGGACGTGGACCCACCTGCCCGGCGGACGGCACACCACCCGCGCCGCGACCGTGGACCTCGTCCAGCGGGGCATCGGCGGACGGGCACGGCACGGCCTCGGCGCGTGGGCCGTGCGGTCGGCGTCGGACCACGCGTTCCTCGGCATCGGCGGCGTCGACATGACCGCCGCCGGGGTCTGGAACCTCGGGTACCGGCTGACGCCGTCGGCGTGGGGCAACGGCTACGCGACCGAGCTCGCCCGCGCCGCGGTCGCCGCCGCGCACGACACCGCGCCGGACGCGCCCGTCACCGGTCGGGTGCTGACCAACAACCCGGCGTCCGCGGCCGTGCTCGACCGCGTGGGGCTCTCGCTCGTGTGGCAGGGCTCCACCGCCAGCCCGCTGCCGGACGGTGTGGAGCGCCAGGTCTGGTCCGACCGGGCGGTGTCACGGACCCAGCGGGCCTGGCTCGTCGCCAACGCCTGAGTTCGATCGGTTCGTCGTCGCCCGCAGTGCGCCGGCGACGACCGTGCAGAGCACGAGGAGCGCGCCGGCCACCGGTGCCGTGACGACCGGTCCGAGGCTCAGCACCAGGACCGCCACGAACGCGACCACGCCCACGACGACGTGCCTCACCGCAGTGCTCCGAACAGCGCGTCGGCCTCGTGCGGCAGCTCCTCGCGCAGCGACCACTGCACGGTGTTCCAGTCGTGGCCGCTCCCCGGTGCGAAGGCGGTCGTGGTCCGTGCCCCGGCCTTCCGTGCCGCGGCGCCGAGGGTTCGGGCGTTCGCGCTGAAGGCCCGGTCCGACGACCCGGCGGTGAGCCAGAGCGCGTGCCCGCTGAGGCCGTTCGCCCGCATCTGCGCGATCGGCGCCGCTCGCTCCCACGCCCGGACGGAACCGCCGAACGCCTGGTCGGCGCTGTGTCGGGCGTTCTGGTCGATGGGCTGGAGCTCGCTCGAGATCGCGAGTGCCGCGCCGAAGCGGTCGGGGGAGCCGGTGACGAACTGCATCGCGCACGTCGCCCCCTGGGAGAACCCGACGAGACCCCACGCGCGGCGGTCCGGCGTCACGGGCAGGTGCGACCCGAGCCACGCCGGTACGTCCTGGGTCACGTACGTGGCGGCGTTCCCGAGGCGGGAGTCGACGCACATGGTGTTCCGGCCCGGCGCCGAGAGCTGGTCGACCGAGACCACGATGGGCGCCCGACCGTGGTGCGCCGCGGCGTACGCGTCCAGCACCCGCCCCAGCTGCCCGGCCGTGAACATGTCGCTCGGCGCACCGGGCTGCCCGGAGAAGGCGAGGACGACGGGGAGCGGAGCCGGGTCCCGGACGAGGGCGGCTGGAGGCAGGTACACGATCGCGGGGCGGGCAGGGAAGCCGGACCGTGTGCCGGGCACGTCGACCGTGCGGACCTCGCCGACGGCGGGCAGCGTGGTGGCGGGTGTGGCGTGCAGGTCGAGCTCGGGGTACGGGTCGCTCTGCACCACCGTGCCGAGCGTGGGGTACTTGGCGAACTCGACGTTGACGCCGAGCGCGGGGACGAGGAGCGCCGCCGGCACCAGCACGATCGCGAGCGCCCGGCGCCAGCGGTGGCCCTGCACGATCCCGACGACTGCCAGGCCGAGCGCCGCGGACGCGATGGCGATCCACATCCTGGTGACCGGGCTGAGCGCGACGCCGAACACGTTGAGGAGGTCGCTGAGGACCCAGCACACGACGAGGACGACGACCGCGGCGACGACGGCGACCAGCGCGCGGAGCCCGGTGGCCCGCCACGCCGGACGGCTCCGCCACGACCGCACCGCCGGCAGCAGCACCACGACCGCGAGCGCGGCGAACGCCACGTCCGCCGGGATGAGCTTCGACGGCGCCTGCAGCTGGGTGGCGAGGAGCCACTCGGTCGCGTTCACGACCCGGACGCGGCCCGGGCCGGGGCGACGGGTGCCGCCGACCGGTGTGCCTGCCGCAGGGCCCAGAGGTGCTTCGGACGGAGGCCGGGGACGTACGCGCCGGCCAGGGCGCGGGCGACCCGGGGGACGTGCAGCGGCGTCGGCACCACGATCCAGAGCGGTTCGTGGCGCGCGCCGAACTTCTCCTTGAAGCGCTGGAGGGACCGGAAGCCGTACACGGGCTCGAGCAGCCGCGCGACGAGGAGCGACCCGCGGGCGACCAGGGAGCGGGCGTCGGCGTGGGCGGCGAGCGGCGTCCCGGACAGGCTGACCGTGGTGAGGCCGGCGTCGCGGGCACGGAGTGCGGTCCGGGCGATGAGGAACTCCATCACGCCGGGCATGCCGTCCTCGCCGCGACGCATCACGTCGAGCGTGTAGCCGGTCAGCGTGCCGTGCTCGTACACCGGCAGCCAGCTGGTCACCGCCGTCACGTGCCCGTCCGCCGCGACGGCGAGCACGAGGCGGACGTCGGGGTCGTCGAGTTCGCGGAAGCCACCGAGGGTGAAGCCCATCTCGGGCAGTCGTCGGTCGGCGGCCCAGCGGGTGCAGATCGCCTCGACCTCGGCCCGGCGGTCGACGTCCAGGGCGTCGAGGGTCGTCCACTCGTCGCGCACGCCCTCGCGGTCGGCGCGGTTGGAGGCCGTGCGCAGGTCCTGTCGCTTCTTGCCGCGGAGGTCGAAGGTCGTCACGTCGAGCACGGACTCCACGCCGACCGGCAGGGCGGTCCACCCCTCGGCGGCGAGGATCTCGCGCACCGGCTCGTGGACGCTCGTGAACGCCGGCACCCAGCCGTTCCGCTCGCAGAACGCGGTGAAGGCGGCCACCACCTCGGCCCGGTCCGCGGCGGCGCACGCCGGGTCCGACACGGTGAGGGCGACCTCGCCACGGACGCGGTACGCGACGGCGCCGAGGCCGGCAGGGTGCGTCCACGTGGCGTTCCCGTGCCAGGTGCCCATGTGGCCGAGGGTCCCCGCGTCGCCGTCGCGGAGCATCTCGACGAGGTCGTCGCGGCAGCCGCCTGCGGCGCGGAAGCGGGCGCGGACGAGCGTGCCGCGCAGCGCGATGACGACGAACAGCACGGCCGCGGGGACGAGCCACGCGCCGAGCAGCGTGACCTGCCACTCGATCGCGTCGAGTCCGAGGCCCTGCCACTGCACCGCGTCGTCGGTCATCGGTTCGATGAGGAAGACGTCGGCGAGCACCGCGGTGAGCGTGACGAGGACGACCACCGCCAGCACGACGCCGGCTCGTCGACCGCGCTGCACGAGCCAGGCCGACGCGAGCAGGAGCAGGCCCACCACGACGACGGCGCGGTCGCTCATGGCGTCCGCGAACAGCGAGAGCACGCCGTCGGGGTCCGGCACCACGAGGGTCACCAGGGTGCCGGCGCCGAGCGCGATGAGCGTCGCAACGACCCAGGTCCGCGCGCTGACGGCGTCACGGGTGGTGCGCGGGTGCGGTCGGGAGGCGCGGCGCACGACGGCCGCGCCGGCTGCGGTCCCGATCAGGGTCGCCAGGGCGCGCGCCAGGTCCGACCCGTGACCGGCGAAGAGCACCAGCGTCAGCACGACCGTCCAGAGGGCGGCCCGCGTGCGCCAGCGGTGCTGGGCCGGCATGGCCGCCGAGGCGGCGCCGAGGAGCGCGGCCGCGACGATCGACGGGGCGAAGAGCGGCTTCCCGACGGCGAACTCCGCGTGGGCCTCGCCGAGCGCCGACCCGATGGTGACGGTCAGGAGGGTCCCGAGCACGCCGAGCGCGGGGGCGGCGGTCCCGATCACGAGGGTGCGCAGCGACCCGAGGGACCGTTCGGCGAGGACGGTCGCGAGCACGACGGCGACGAGCGCGAGGGCGGCGACGGGCGGGTGGTGCGGGAAGTCCGGTTCGGCGTGGGCCATCCGCGCGGTGACGACGAGGACCGCCGCCGCGAGGGCGACGGCGACGGAGACCGGGAAGCGACGGAACCGTCCGAGGAGCGCTGTGTGTGCCACGGTGCCATCCCAGCGGATCCGCGCGTCGCGGACATCGACCCCCGGCGTGAACCGTGGTGGCCGATCGGCCATCCGGGGTGGCCTGGAGGATGACGTCGCGCCGCCGTGCGTGCCGCCGGGCGGATCAGACGGCTCGCGGCGCGGGAACGTGCTCGACGGGCAGGCGCAGGTGCAGGGCGAACCCGTCGTCCGGCTGCGGCCCGGACTCCATGCTCCCGCCGAGGAGCGACGCCCGCTCCCCGAGCCCGATCAGGCCGAGCCCGGAGCCGGGCAGCTCCAGTCGCTCCGACCGTGCCGGCCCGTTGACGACGTCGACGAGCACGTGGTCACCGTGGAGCCGCCCGCTCACCCGGACGGTCGCGTCGGGTGCATGCTTCCGGACGTTCGTCAGACCCTCCTGCACGAACCGGTAGACCGCGCGTTGGAGCGGCTGGGCGAGGGTGTCGGGCAGGTCCACCGTGCAGCTGGTCTCGAGCCCGCTCTCGGCGACGAGCCGCGGCAGGTCGGCGAGCACCGGCTGCGGGGCGATCTCGCGGTCGGTGCCCCCGGAGGCCCGGAGCACCTGGACCATCTCGCGCAGTTCCTGCAGCGTCACGACGCAGAGCTGCCGGATGGTCCGGGCGAACCCGCGCTCGGCCTCGTCGCGCCCGGCCATCTGCATGGCGCCGGCCTGCACGGCGATCAGGGTGACCTGGTGCGAGACGACGTCGTGCATCTCGCGGGCGAGGAGTGCCCGCTCGCGGGACAGCGCCACCGCCGCGGCCTGACGGCGTTCGTCCTCGCGGGCACGTCGCGACTCGGCCAGCTGCTCGGTGAGGCGCGCGCGGGTCTGGACGAGCAGCCCGACGGCGAGCGGCCCGAGCGCGAAGATCAGCGCGTAGACGACCGAGACCACGATCTCGTCGAGGGTCTGCGGCGGACCGACGAACCCGCTGAACCCCACGAACTGGACGAGGGCCGCGACGAGCATCAGCCACCGGCGTCCGGTGCGCTCGCCGAGGGTGAACAGCGCGACGCTGGCGGCCACCACGGCGGACCCGACGAACAGCCCGGGCATGGTCAGCGCGAACGCGAGCACCGGGAAGCGACGGCGCAGGAGGAGTGCCGCCGCGGCGAGCAGCGACAGCCCGGTCTCGACGGGCGTCGCCCCCGAGATGTCGAGCACGGCGTCCGCGACGGCCGCCGCGACGAAGAGCACGTCGACCAGCCACCACGGTGCCCGGTGGGTGCGGGTCCACCGCAGCCCGACGTCGACGAGGTGGTCGAGCCTGGCGTCCGTCGCCGCGAGCACCCGACCGATGCGGGCGGCCGTCGCCCGCTCAGCCATCGAGGAGTCCGGCCTCGGCGGCGCGGAGCGCGAGCTGGACGCGGGTCGGGACGGCGAAGGCCGCGAGGAGGGCGCGGACGTCCTCCTTCACGGTGCCGGTGCTCACACCGAGGCGCGCCCCGATGTCCGGGTTGCTCGCCCCGTCGGCGATGAGCCGCAGGACCGCGCGCTCACGGTCGGACAACGCCGGCGGGGGCGGGGCGGCCGACGCGTGCCCGGTGAAGAGCCGGGAACGGTCGACGCCGGGCGCGAGCACGACCCCGCCGCGTGCGAGGACGCGGACGTACTCGGCGAGTCCCTCGGGGTCGGTGTCCTTGAGCAGGAAGCCGGCGGCACCGAGCTCCATCGCCCGGCCGACGTACTCGTCCGTGTCGAAGGTCGTGAGCATCGCCACCGCGGGCGGTTCCGGGAGGGTCTGCAGCTGCTCCAGGACCTCGAGGCCGTTCACCCGCGGCATCCGGACGTCGAGCAGCACGACGTCGGGCGTGTGCTCACGGATCACCTGGACGGCGTCGAGGTCGCCGGTGGTGGCGACGACGTCGATGTCCGGCGCGGCGCCGAGGATGAGCTCGAAGCCGTAGCGGACGAGCGTCTCGTCGTCGACGATCACCACGGTTGTCACGGCCGTCATCTTGTCATGCGCGTTGGTGTTCACGGAGGGACTCGCTACTGTGATGGCAACTGGTCATGTCCGCGCATGACCACTGCCCAGGACCAGTGACGGAGCACGAGGGACCATGACGAGTCGCATCACCGAGGGTGCCGAGCCGAAGCACCAGCAGCTGCGCCGCATCCTCCTCGAGCTCGCGACCTCCCGCCTCGCACCGGGTGCCGCCATCCCCTCCGAACGCCAGCTGATCGCCGAGTACGGGGTCTCGCGGATCACCGTGCGCGAGGCGCTCGGCCAGCTCGTCAACGAGGGGTACCTCGAGCGGGTGCGCGGCAAGGGCACCTTCGTTGCACACCGTCCCGTGCAGTCCACGCTGCACCTCGCGTCCTTCACCGAGGAGATGCGCGCGATGGGGCACGTGCCGACCACGGTGGTGCTCGTCCGCGAGGAGCGGGTGCCGCCGACGGACACCGTCGCGGCGCTGCGGCTCGACGCGGACGTCACGGCCTTCCACGTGAAGCGTCTGCGGATGGCGGACGGGGCGCCGGTGTCCATCGACGACGCCTGGCTCGTCGCGGACGCGTTCCCGGGGCTCCTCGACCACGACCTGTCCGGTTCGGTCTACTCGATCATCGCGACCGAGTACGGCACCCCGATCGACCGTGCGCAGCAGACGGTGGCGGCGAACCCCGCGGCGGACGACGTCGCGACGCTGCTCGGCACGAAGACGGGCGCCCCGGTCCTCGAGTTCGACCGGGTGTCGTACGCGGGGGACCGGCCGGTGGAGCACACGCGCTCGTGGTACCGGTCGGACCGGTACCGCGTGCAGATGGAGGTCACCGCGTCGCAGGCGGTCGCCTAGGGCCGACCGGCTCGCCCGGCACCCCGGGCGCGCTGCTCAGGCCTCGAACGGCCGCGCTGCTCAGACCTCGAAGAGGGTGTCGCCGTCGCGGACGGTCGTGCCCACCGTGTCCTGCGGCACGGAGTCCGGCGTCGAGCCGAGCACCACGACCGGGCAGATCGGGGAGTAGCCGGCCGCGGAGATCACCGACGGCGTGAACCGCACGATCGGGTCGCCGGCGCTGACCGTGTCGCCCTCGGCCGCGAGGAGCTCGAAGCCCTCGCCGGACAGCTTCACGGTGTCGATGCCGACGTGCACCAGGACGTCGGTGCCCGCGGCGCCCTGCATCGCGAACGCGTGCGGGTGCAGCTTCACGATCGATCCGTCGACCGGCGCCACCGCGGTGACCGCGCCCTCGACGCCCGTCGGGTCGACCGCGACGCCCGCGCCGACGAGCTGCCCGGCGAAGACCGGGTCGGGCACGTCGGCGAGGGCCACGACCGGGCCCGCGAACGGGGTCCGGACGGTCGTCACAGCTCGTCCTGGATGTCCTGCGCGAGGTTGTCCGCCACCGTGCCGACGATGACCTGCCAGCCGGTGCCGCCACCGATGACGGCCTGGGCGCCCGCGGCCTGCAGGGCGGCCTTGTCCACGAGGTCGCCGTCCTCGACCTCGACGCGGAGGCGCGTGATGCAGCCCTCGACCTCGTCGATGTTGTCGGCGCCACCCAGCGCGGCGATGATGTCGGCTGCCTTGATGTCGGCCATCGTTTCCTCCTCGTTGCGGGTTCTCGGACCAGGTTGACACCGGACCGGTCTCGGTTCAGACTACGGAACTGGTCATGACCGGACAGGACCGGACCTGGCGATACGCCGAGGGTACCTGCGCCGGCTGCGCGACTCAACTCACCCCGACAGCTCCACCCGATGACGAGAGGACCTCCGATGAGCGCCACCACTGCCACGGACGTGCCGGAGAAGAAGAAGCCGAAGAAGCAGTCCAGGCTGTTCGCGAACGCGCAGCGCCTCGGCCGGAGCCTGCTCCTGCCGATCGCGGTCATGCCGGCCGCGGGAATCCTCAACCGCATCGGCCAGCCGGACCTCCTCGGCGCGATCCCCGGCTTCGAGACCGGCGCCGGCGTCATCTCGGCCGCCGGCCAGGCGATCTTCACCTGGCTCCCGCTGCTCTTCGCCGTCGGCATCGCGATCGGCTGGGCGAAGAAGTCGGACGGCACCACGGCGCTCGCCGCCGTCGTCGGCTACATGGTCATGTACCAGGTCTTCGCGGTCATGTCGCCGGTCGTCCTGGCGGGCGTGAAGGACGCGAACGGCGACCAGGCCACGATCAACTACGGCGTGCTCGGCGGCATCGTGATGGGGCTGGTCTCGGCCGTGATGTGGGAGAAGTTCCACCGGACGAAGATGCCCGACTTCCTCGGGTTCTTCTCGGGGCGTCGCCTCGTCCCGATCCTGACGGCCGCCGCCGGGCTCGTGATCGCGGTCCTGATGTCCTTCGTGTACCGCTACTTCGACATCGCGCTCACCGCTGCCGGGACCGCCGTGGCGGACAACGCCGTCATCGGTGGTGGCATCTTCGGGTTCGCGAACCGCATGCTCATCCCGATCGGTCTGCACCAGCTGCTCAACTTCTTCCCGTGGTTCCAGCTCGGCAGCTTCACCAACGCGGCCGGTGACATCGTCCACGGTGACATCCCGCGCTTCCTCGCCGGCGACCCGACCGCGGGCATCTTCCAGACCGGCTTCTTCCCGATCATGATGTTCGCCCTGCCCGCCGGCGCCCTCGCCATCTGGCGCAACGCGAAGCCGCACAACCGCAAGCTCGTCGGCGGCATCATGCTCTCGGCCGCGCTCACCTCGTTCGTGACCGGCATCACCGAGCCGCTCGAGTACTCGTTCATGTTCGTGGCGTTCCCGCTCTACGTCATCCACGCGGTGCTCACGGGGACGTCGCTCGCCCTGGTGAACGCACTGGGCATCCACGACGGGTTCTCGTTCTCGGCCGGTGCGATCGACTACGTCCTGAACTTCGGCAAGGCGGACGGCGCGATCTGGCTCATCCCGATCGGCCTCGGGTACGCGGTCGTCTACTACTTCCTCTTCAGCTTCGTGATCAAGAAGTGGAACCTCCGGACCCCGGGTCGCGAGGAGGACACGATCGCCGAGAACACGATCGAGGCGGCTACCAAGCCGTAGTCGTCACCCACGGGAGGCGCGGTGCCGGCTGGCACCGCGCCTCCCGTCGTCTCCGGTGAGACTGGTTTTGACAACCGTTATCAACTAGCCCTACGCTCAGACGCATGCCGAACCGCCTCCTCGCCCTGCCGCTCGTCCTCGGCGCCGCCGCCCTCGCCCTGACCGGGTGTGCGACCTCGTCCGGGTCCGGTGGCGGGTCGGGCGACGACACGGTCCGGGTCGTCGCCTCCACGAACGTCTACGGCTCGATCGTCGAGGCGATCGGTGGCGACCACGTCGCGGTCACGAGCATCCTGGACGACCCGTCGCAGGACCCGCACTCGTTCGAGTCGAGCGCGACGACCCAGCTCGCGGTGTCGAAGGCCGACCTCCTCATCGAGAACGGCGGCGGCTACGACGACTTCATGACCACGCTCGCCGACGCGTCGGACACGAAGGCCGACACGATCAACGTCGTCAAGCTGTCCGGGTTGGACGAGGGCGGCGACGCCGAGTTCAACGAGCACGTGTTCTACAGCTACCCGACGATGGTGAAGCTCGTGGCCGACGTGTCGAAGCGGCTCGGCGAACTCGACAGCGCGGACAAGGCCGAGTTCACGAAGAACGCCGCCGCGCTGACGACGAAGCTCGAGGGGCTCGAGTCGGAGACCGCCGACCTCAAGACGAGGTACGCGGGCGAGAAGGTCGCGTACACCGAGCCGGTGCCTGGCTACCTGTTCGACGCGATCGGCCTCGACAACGTCACCCCCGAGGCCTTCTCCGAGGCGATCGAGGAGGGCGACGACGTCCCGCCGGCCGCGCTCAACGACACCCTCAAGCTGTTCTCGAAGGGGACCGTGAAGCTCCTGGCGTACAACGACCAGACCTCCAGCCCGGAGACCGAACAGGTCAAGAAGGCGGCGGACGACGCCGGCATCCCGGTCGTCGGCGTCACGGAGACGCTCCCGAAGGGGGAGGATTACGTCTCGTGGCAGCAGGCGAACATCGACGCGGTGCAGGCGGCGCTCCAGAAGTGACGGCCGTCTCCCCCCGGACCTCCGAGCGGACCGCCACTGCCCAGCGCGGCAGTGGCGGTCCCGCCGTGCTCGAACTCCGTGACGCGGAGCTGTCCTACGGCGCCCGCCGGCTCTGGTCGCACCTCGACCTCGACCTCGCGCCCGGCGAGTTCGTCGCGGTGCTCGGCCCGAACGGTGCCGGCAAGACCTCGCTCCTCCGCACCGTCCTCGGCCAGCAACGGCTGACGAGCGGCACGATGTCCTTCCTCGGGCAGCCGGTCCGACGGGGTTACCGGAAGATCGGCTACATCCCGCAGCAGCGCCTCATGGACGCCGGCACCCCGCTCCGCGCACGCGACATGGTCGCGCAGGGCGTCACCGGCTCGCGGTGGGGCGTGCTCCCCGCCAGCCGCGCCGAGCGGGCACGGGTCGACCGCATCCTCGACGAGGTCGGTGCCACCGCCTTCGCCGACGCCCCGGTCGCCGAGCTCTCCGGCGGCGAGCAGCAGCGCACCCGCGTCGGACAGGCCATCGCCGCCGATCCCGCGCTGCTCCTCTGCGACGAACCCCTCATCTCGCTCGACCTGCGCCACCAGCGCGGCGTGACCGAACTCATCGACCGCCAGCGTCGGCAGCAGGACGCCGCGGTGCTGTTCGTCACCCACGACGTCAACCCGATCCTCGACGTGGTCGACCGGGTCCTCTACATCGCCGGCGGTCGGTTCCGGATCGGGTCGCCCGACGAGGTCCTCCGCGCCGACGTCCTCAGCGACCTCTACGGCACGCCCGTCGACGTCGTGCGGACCATGGGGCGGATCGTCATCGTGGGCGCCACGGACGCCGCGCACGACCACCACTGCGACCCGGACCCGCACGCTCCGGCGCCGGACGAGGGGCGGATCTGATGGACGTCTGGTCGACGGTCTTCTCCTTCCAGGACTACGGCGAGCTCGTCGTGCTCGTGCAGAACTCGATCTGGGCGGGCGCGGTGCTCGGCATCGTCGGCGGCCTGATCGGTCCGTTCGTGGTCGCACGGAACATGCCGTTCGCCGTGCACGGCATCTCCGAGCTGTCGTTCGCCGGTGCCTCCGCGTCACTGCTGCTCGGTGTGAACGTCGTCACCGGATCGCTCGTCGGGTCGGTGATCGCCGCGCTGCTCATCGGCGTGCTCGGTTCCCGGGCCCGCGACCGCAACTCGATCATCGCGGTCCTCATGCCGTTCGGCCTCGGCCTCGGGATCCTCTGCCTCGCGCTGTACAAGGGTCGTGCGGCCAACAAGTTCGGTCTGCTCACCGGGCAGATCGTCTCGGTCGACAACCCGCAGCTGACCTTCCTCATCGTCATCGCCGCGATCGTCGTGGCGACGCTCCTGGTGATCTGGCGCCCGCTGATGTTCTCGTCGGTCGACCCGGACGTCGCAGCGGCGGCCGGGGTGCCGGTGCGGACGCTCGCGCTCGTCTTCATGCTCGCGCTCGGCCTCGCCACCGCGGTGTCCGTGCAGATCGTCGGCGCCCTGCTGGTGCTCTCGCTGCTCGTGACACCGGCGGCCGCGGCCCTGCGCCTCAGCTCGCACCCGGTCGTCGTGCCGATCCTGTCGACGGTCTTCGCCGTGGTGTCGGTGGTCGGCGGGATCCTGCTCGCGCTCGGTGGCGGCCTCCCCATCAGCCCCTACGTCACCACGATCTCGTTCGTGATCTGGGTCGTGTGCCGCATCGTCGGCGGGCGCAGGGACCGCCGCGGGCGCGACCGGATCGCGGACCGCGACCAGCACGACGGAGGCGCACCGCGCCTCCAGGCGGACGCGTCGGCCGACGCGAGCCGCCAGGAAGGAGTGACCGCATGAACGCCGTGCAGAAGCCGAAGCGCAATACGTGGCAGCGGGAGGCGGTGCGCACCGCGCTCTCCGGGACCGAGGGGTTCGTGAGCGCCCAGGCGCTCCACCAGCACCTCCGCGAGGACGGGTCGACCATCGGTCTGGCCACGGTCTACCGGGCGCTCGCCGACCTGGCCACCGAGGGGGACGCCGACTCCCTGCAGCAGGACGGCGAGTCGCTGTACCGGGCGTGCACGACCGACGCGCACCACCACCACCTCATCTGCCGCAACTGCGGGCGCACGGTCGAGATCGAGGCCGACCCGGTCGAGCGCTGGGCGCAGGACGTGGCGGCGGCGAACGGCTTCTCGAACGCCAGCCACGTCGTCGACATCTTCGGCGAGTGCGCGGTCTGCACCGCGGCGCGCACCGGCGTCCGGGGCGAGACCGACTGACGCCGACGCCGACGCCGACCGGTACGGTCTGACCGAGGGGGACGGATGAGCGACGGCATCACCACGTGGGGTGGCACGGCATCGCGGACCGACGCGCAGCCGCTGTTCGTCGTGCGGCGACCGCGCTGGCACGGGCTCGGCTTCGAGGTGCTCGGCTGGGCGGTGGTCCTGGTCGGCATCGTGACCGCGCTCGGGGACGCGTTCTCCGGCAGGCCCACCGCGCTGCTGTACGCCGGCTTCTCGGTGTTCTTCTTCTGCGGGTTCGGCGGCCTGCTCGTGCTGTGCGGCGTGCTGCTGGTGAGCTCCCGGGTGCGCGGGTACGACGACCACCTCGACGTCCGGGTCGGCCTCGGGCGGACCCGTCGCGTGGAGGCGGCCGACGTCGTCCGCCTCCGGTTCGTGCTGCAGTCCACCGGCGGTGGCCCGACCTTCACCCGGCTGACGGCGCGGAACGCCCGGCGGCGGAAGCTGTTCTCGGTCTTCACCGTGTACCGCGGCTACGCCGAGCTCGCCGAGTGGCTGGAGACGCGGTGTCCGGACGCCTGGCGCGAGGGTCGTCCGGACCCCGCCGGTGTCGGTGACGACGAGTAGTGTCCGCCGCATGCACGTGATCCTGGTCCCCGGCTTCTGGCTCGACGCGTCCGCGTGGGACGACGTCGCCCCGGTCCTCCGTGCCGCCGGACACTCGGTCGAGGCGGTCACCCGCGACGGCGACACCCTCGACGAGCAGGTCGCCGCACTCGTCGAGAAGCTCGACGACGTCGCCACCCCGGAGGAGCCGGTGGTCGTCGCGGGCCACTCCGGCGCCGGACCGATCGCCTACATGGCCGCCGACCGCCGCCCCTCGCTCGTCGCGCACCTGCTCTACGTCGACACCTTCCCCGGGCCGGAGGGCGGCTGCGTCAACGACGAGCTGCCCGTGGTCGACGGGGTGGTGCCACTGCCGTCGTGGGACGTCTGGGAACCGGCGACCGTCCGTGGCATGACACCGGAGCTGCGCGAGGCCTTCGAGCACCGGGCGATCCCGGAGCCCGCGGCCGTGCCCTCTGACCGCTTCCACTACACCGACGCCGCGCGGCACACGATCCCGGCGACGGTCATCACGTGCGAGATCTCGGCCACGGACCTCGCGACCATGGTGGCCGACCACCAGACCTGGGCGGCCGAGCTCGTCGCGACCGAGGACCTGTCCATCGTGGGGCTGGACACCGGCCACTGGCCGATGTTCACGGCGCCGCAGGAGCTCGGCGCGCTCATGGTCCAGGCGCTCGCGCCGACGCCGACTGACGGGCCGTAGCGCAGGCGCGCCGGGCGTGCGCGTCGGAGACCGCCGCGGGCCGCGGGCCGCGGGGCGGGGGTCGGTGGGCGGTGGGCTTCGGGCGAGCCTGCACGTCCGAGCCGCGCCGCGCCTCCAAGCCGGCGAGCGTGGTTTGCGACACGCCCGGTCATCGCGTACTGTTGACCCTTGGTTCTCCGCGTCCACGCGGCGGACCCGTTGTTCCAAGCCCTCCGACCGTCGCGAACGCCGCGGTCGCGCGGTGCTCACGGTCCCTTCGACAGGGTCCGCGGGCCTGGGCGGTGCGCACAACCCCCTCGCAACCCGTTCCGACGGACCTGCGCGTGTGCACCAGGCAAGTGACCTTGGGAGCGGCCGTCCGGTCGCTCGGTACTCAGGAGGAAACCATGGCAGCAGTGTGCCAGGTGACCGGAGCCACCCCCGGCTTCGGACACAACATCTCGCACTCGCACCGCCGGACGAAGCGTCGCTTCGACCCGAACGTGCAGAAGAAGACGTACTACGTGCCCTCGCTTCGTCGTAACGTCACGCTCACGCTCAGCGCGAAGGGCATCAAGGTGATCGACGCACGCGGCATCGAGTCCGTGGTCAAGGATCTCCTCGCCCGTGGGGAGAAGATCTGATGGCCAAGAAGGGTCAGGACGTTCGTCCGATCATCAAGCTCCGCTCCACGGCGGGCACCGGGTTCACCTACGTGACCAAGAAGAACCGTCGCAACAACCCGGACCGTCTCGTGCTCAAGAAGTACGACCCGGTGATCCGCAAGCACGTCGACTTCCGTGAGGAGCGCTAAGCATGGCGAAGAAGAGCAAGATCGCGAAGAACAACCAGCGTGCGGTCATCATCGCGCGCTACGCCGAGCGTCGTCTCGAGCTGAAGAAGGCCCTCGTGGACCCGAACGGCACCGACGAGTCCCGTGAGGCCGCCCGCGTCGGTCTGCAGAAGCTCCCGCGCGACGCGTCGCCGGTGCGCTACCGCAACCGCGACGCCATCGACGGCCGCCCCCGCGGTCACCTCGGTGAGTTCGGCATCAGCCGTGTCCGCTTCCGCGACATGGCCCACCGTGGCGAGCTGCCAGGCATCACGAAGAGCTCCTGGTAAGCACCGCACCACCGAACGCCCCGTCACCCCAGTGGTGGCGGGGCGTTCGCCGTTCCCGCTGCGGGCCGCGTCCGGCCGATCGCTTTCGGGGGACATCTTCGTCACATCGGCCACATCTGCCCCGCTGGTGTCCCGACAACCCCGGAAATCCGGGCGAGTCGGCAGGTTTCGCCCCGAGCGGCTGGTACGTTCGACTCCGGTTCCGCCAGGGTTCGCGCCCATCGGCACCGAGGCACGGGGCACCCGCTCCGGGCGCCGGGCGAGAAGTCGTCCGACCGATACTGCAAGAAGTCCGAGGAGGACATCCATGGCTGACAAGTCCCTGAACCGCACCGAGCTCGTCGCTGCCGTCGCCGCTGAGTCCGGCCAGAGCCAGGCCACCGTCAACGGCGTCGTCGACGCGCTCTTCTCCGTCGTCTCGAGCTCCGTCTCCGACGGCACCAAGGTCACGATCCCCGGCTGGATCGCCTTCGAGAAGACCCACCGTGCCGCGCGCACCGGTCGCAACCCGCAGACGGGCGAGGCCATCGAGATCGCCGCGAGCGACTCGGTCAAGGTCAGCGCCGGCTCGAAGCTCAAGGCAGCCGTCAAGTAAGACCGCTTCCGCGCGACGCAAGGGACGGCTCCGGCCGTCCCTTCCGTCGTTCCCGGGGTCGGGCCAATGCCGGCCCGCGTCCGGTCGTGGTCCCTCCACAGCCTGGAGGCGCGGCTCGGCGCCCACAGGCGGCCCCGGCGGATTCCGTGCCCGGGTGGGGCAGCGCCTAGGCTTGCCGGGTGGATCGGATCGCGCGCATCGCCGGCCCCGCCGTGCTGCTGCTCGTCGGGTTCGTGTCCCTCCTCGTCGCGCTCGTGATCGGCGGCGGCGCGGACCAGGCACTCATCGCCGACCCCGGCGTGCTCGTCCGCTTCGGGCTCCCCATCGCCCGCCTCGTCGTGGACCTGGCGGCCGCCGCCACCATCGGCGGTCTGGCCCTCGTGACGGTCGGGCTCTCCCGCTCCGCGCCCGAGTGGAACCGTGCGATCGACATCGCCGCGGGTGCGGCCGGCGTCTGGACGGTCGCGTCCGCGGTCGCCACGTTCTTCACGTTCCTCAGCGTCGCCGGGTCGAAGATCAGCCTCGACGACCAGTTCGGCCAGTCGATGGGCGTCTTCCTCACCGGCACGGACCTCGGTCTCGCCTGGTTGGTGACCGTGCTCGTCGCCGCGGTCGTCACCGTGCTCTGCTTCGCGGTGCGGGCCCGGGGCATGGTCGCGCTGACGGCCGGCGTGTCGATGATCGGCCTCGTCCCGCTCGCCCAGCAGGGGCACGCGGCAGGGACGGCCAGCCACGACGCCGCGGTCACCGCACTCGGTCTGCACCTGGTCGGCGCCGCACTGTGGGTCGGCGGACTGGTGATGCTGGTGCTGCTGCGACCCGTGCTCGGCGGCGTGCGGCTCGCCGCGGTCGTGGGGCGGTACTCGAGCGTGGCGCTCGGCTGCTTCGTACTGGTCTCCGTGTCCGGCGTCGCGACCGCCCAGATCCGCGTCGGCGCCCTCGCGAACCTCCTCACCCCGTACGGCGTGCTGGTGCTCGTGAAGATCGGCGCGATCGTCCTGATCGGCGTCCTCGGCGCCGTGCAGCGTCGACGCACCATCCGCACCCTCACGGAGACCCCGGCCCGTCAGGGACCGTTCTGGACCCTCGTCGTCACCGAGCTCGCCGTGATGGGCGTGGCGAGCGGCTTCGCTGCGGCGCTGGGGCGCACGGCGACCCCGACCGACCAGATCGCGCTGAGCAAGACCACCGACCCCTCGCCGGCCGAACTCCTGACCGACGACGCCCTGCCGCACGCCCCGGGCGCCTGGGGATGGGCGACGGCGTGGAACATCGACCTGTTCTGGCTGATGGCGGCCGTGCTGCTCGCCGTCACCTACGCCGCCGGTGTCGTCCGCCTGCGTCGCCGTGGCGTGCGGTGGCCCGTCGGCCGCTCGGTCGCCGCCGGCATCGCGCTGGTGTCCCTCGTGGTCGCGACCTCCGGGGCCCTGCACGTGTACGACCGCACCCTGGTCTCGGCCAACGTCGGGGCGCACCTCGTGCTCGGGCTCGTCGTGCCCGCGCTCGCCTGGGCGGCGGCGCCCGTGCGGCTCGTCCGCGCCGCGGTCCACCCGCGCGACGACGACAGCACCGGGGTACGCGAGTGGACCGGCGTCCTCGTCGACAACGCGACCGTGCGCTACCTCGTCCAGCCGTTCCCGTCCGTCGTGCTCCTCGGGGGCGTGTGGTGGGCGTTCTTCGCGACCGAGGCCGTCCGCTGGTCGGTGAGCGACCCGACCGGCCGCACCGTCATCGACGTGGTGTTCCTCCTCGTCGGGCTGCTCGCCGTCCCGACGCTCCTCACGCCGGTCGCGGCCGGTGCTCGTCGCGCGTCCGTCGCCGCTGCTGCGGTGCGGATCGTCGGAGCGGTCGTCGTCGCCGGCGGCCTCGTCTCGCTCGGCGTCGCGATGCGGGGGCCGCTCGGACTGCTGCAGGCGTCGTGGTTCGGCGCGATGGGGCGGACCTGGGGGCCCGACCCGCTCGTCGACCAGGCGCACGCCGGCGTGCTGCTCGTGGTGGCGGGGGCGGTCGTGCTCCTCACCGTCGTCGTGGTGGTCCTGGTCCGACTCCGGCGCGACGACGCCGACGCCGACGCCGACGGTGCCGGTGCCGGTGCTGTGGCGGCATCGCCCGAGGCGTCGCACCCCGCTGCGGACACCGCACCCGCGCACACCGGGGTGCGGCGTGCGGGACGGGGTGCGACGGCACCCGCGGCTGACGAGCCCGACTTCGACGACGAGCCCGACCCCGACGACGAGCCCGACTTCGACGCCGAGCCCGACTTCGACGCCGAGCCCGACCTCGACGCCGAGTCGGACCTCGACGGCCGCGGCGGTGCCGTGCGTGGCGCTCCCGGGACGGAAACGCGATGAGCATCGAGCTGAGCGCCGAGCAGCGCGCGGTCTTCGAGTACATCGAGCACACCCGTGACCACGTCTTCATCACCGGACGCGCGGGGACCGGCAAGTCCACCCTCCTCAACCACCTGTCGTGGAACACCGAGAAGCAGGTCGTGATCTGCGCGCCCACCGGCGTCGCCGCGCTCAACGTCGGCGGCCAGACGATCCACTCGCTGTTCCGGCTGCCCATCGGGCTCATCGCCGACGCCGAGCTGCGGCAGGGGCCGGACACCCGCAAGCTGCTCAACACGATCGACACCCTCGTGATCGACGAGGTCTCGATGGTGAACGCCGACCTGCTCGACGCGATGGACCGCTCGCTCCGCAAGGCCCGTGGGCGCCAGTTCGAGGCGTTCGGTGGGGTGCAGGTCGTCATGTTCGGCGACCCCTACCAGCTGCCCCCGGTGCCGGGCGACGGCGACGAGCGCGCGTACTTCACCGACCACTACCGCTCGATGTGGTTCTTCGACGCGAAGGTCTGGCTCGAGGCCGAGCTGCACATCATCGAGCTGGCCACGGTCCACCGGCAGCGCGACGACGCCTTCGCGGCCATGCTCACGGCGGTGCGGCACGGGCGTGTGACCGCCGACGTCGCCGAACAGCTGAACGCGGCAGGGGCGCGACCCGCCCCGGACGACGCGATCACCCTGGCGACCCGGAACGACACCGTCGCACGGATCAACAAGGCAGCGCTCGACCGGTTGCCCGGCCGGGTGAAGACGGCGCGGGCGGACGTCAACGGAGACTTCGGCGGACGGAACTTCCCCGCCGACGAGGCCCTCGAACTCAAGCCCGGCGCCCACGTGATGTTCCTGCGCAACGACCCGGACCAGCGCTGGGTCAACGGCACCCTCGGGATCGTGCAGACCATCCGCGACACCGTCTGGGTCGACGTCGACGGCGAGTCCTTCGAGGTCCAGCCGTCCGTGTGGGAGAAGTTCAAGTACTCCTACGACCCGGACAAGAAGGAACTCAAGAAGGACACCGTGGGGGAGTTCCAGCAGTTCCCCCTCCGGCTGGCCTGGGCGGTGACGATCCACAAGTCGCAGGGCAGCACCTACGACCGTGCGGTGGTGGACCTCGGCAACCGGGTCTTCAGCGCCGGCCAGACGTACGTCGCGCTGTCGCGGCTGACGTCGCTCGAGGGGCTGTACCTGACGCGCCCGCTCCGGCCGCAGGACATCATCGTGGACCTCGACGTGCGGCGGTTCATGTCCGAGGCTCCTCGCATCGTCGCCACCGAGCTCGAGGCAGCGCCGGAGCCGGCCGCCGACGCCGAGTAGCCGGCCCGGGCCAGCCCCAGCCAGCCGCCGACGCCGAGTAGCCGGTCAGAGTCCGCTGACGCCGGCCAGCAGCCTCCGACGCCGACCCCCAGCCCCACGACGACGCCCCGCCGGCCACGAGGGCCGACGGGGCGTCGGAGGCACGGAGCGCGGGTCAGACCCGAGCGGCCTCGGCGCGCAGCGCGCGGATGTTCTGCTTGTCCGCACCGAACGCGGTGAGGAGCAGGATGACGCCGACGATCGCGTGGAACACGTTGTCGGTCGTGTTGAGCGCGAGGATGTTCGCCGACGTGTTGCCGAGTACGAACCCGTACAGGGCCAGGACCACGAGGACCGCTCCGACCAGGACGTTGCCGTTGCGCGAGCCGATCGTGGTGCCGAGGCCCATGATGAGCAGGACGGCGGCGAGCATCACCCAGATGAGCGCCAGCGGCGGGTTCACGCCGAACGCGTTCCAGAGCATGCCGCCCTTGCGGCTGAAGAAGCCGGGGTCGCCGTCGGCGGCGAAGAAGAACCCGAGGATGCCCCACAGGGAGAGGACGGCGCCCACGGTCAGTGCGAGACCACGGTTCGGGGAAGCGGTGATGCTCGGTTCCTTGACTGCCACTACGGTCTCCTCCTCGTACGCAGCCGACGCGGGGTACGTCGGTCCGGCGATCTGCGCCGGTGCGTTCACCCGCGCGGAGCCGCTCGACGACGCGACGGATCCGGAGTTCGCTGACCCGCGGTTCCCAGCCTCCGACCGGCGGTCCAACGGTATCGTGTCCGACCCCGACCCTCCGAATCGCACGCGCGCCACGAGTGCCGTGACGAGACCGACGACCAGCACTCCGAGGAGGACCAGCCCGGTGACCCGAACGCCCGATCGCACCGCACCGGAGTCGCGTCGACCGCGTGTCTCACGCAGGGCGCGCTGGGGGTTCTTGGCTGCTCTGGGGTTCGTCATCGTGCCTCTCGTCTACGCGGCGGCGGTGCTGACGCCGATGGGGCAGCGGGTCGAGGACGCCGCGCTCGGCGGGGTCCGCGAATCCGACCTGTTCGGGTCGGACACTGCGCTCAACGTCATCTCGGTGCCGGTGATCCTGTTGCTCGTCGTCGTGATCGCCGCCGTCGCGTTCGCTCGGCGCCGGCTCGCGGTGGGGCTCGGAGCGGGTGTCGTGGTGCTCGCGTCGGCGGCCACGTCGACGCTGGTCAAGCGTATCGCCGAGCGCCCGGAGATCGCTCAGTCGACGACGCCGAACTCGTTCCCCTCGGGGCACGCGACGATCGCGCTCGCGGCGCTGTTCGCCGTGCTCATGGTCACCCCGAGGCGGTTCCGGCCGGTCGTGGTGCTCCTCGGGACGGGGTACGCGGTGTTCGTCGCGAACCAGACCGTGGTCTACGGCTGGCACCGGGTGAGCGACATCGTCGGCGCCTCGGCGATCGCGCTCTTCTGGCTCGGTGTCGTCCGCGCCGTCGGGCCCTTGGTCGACCGTGGGCAGCGCGGCGACCGGGACGGCTCCCGGTGGCCCCGGCGGCTGGTGACGGCGCTGCTGCTGATCGCCACCGGCACCACCTTCCTGGTCGGGGTCGCGGCCCTGGTCGTCGGGATCGCCGGCGGCACGCACGACCACGGTGCGATCCTCGTGGCCGGTCGGATGGCGTCGAGCGCGAGTGTGCTGGCGGTCGTGACGATCGTCTGGCTCGCGGACGACATGCACCGTGCACCGCGGACCGGTGCCGAGGCGGTCCCCACCGAACGGTGAGGTGGGTGGCGGGAATGCCCCGGCCTGCGCTACGTTGTACCGAGCAAGTCGATGCAAACGCATCGAAATCGCACTCGGAGCAATCCGCGGAAGGCGGCGCATCATGCAGTTCGGCATCTTCACGGTCAGTGACGTCACGACCGACCCCACCACCGGCACCACGCCCGACGACACCCAGCGGGTCCGGGACATCCTGACGATCGCCGAACACGCCGACCAGGTCGGGCTCGACGTCTTCGCGACCGGTGAGCACCACAACCCGCCGTTCGTGGCGTCCTCGCCGACGACGATGCTCGCGTACCTCGCAGCGAGGACGAAGGACATCACGCTGTCCACGTCGACGACCCTCATCACGACGAACGACCCGGTCCGGATCGCCGAGGAGTACGCGATGCTCCAGGTCATCTCCGACGGTCGCATGGACCTCATGATGGGCCGCGGCAACACCGGCCCCGTCTACCCGTGGTTCGGCCAGGACATCCGCCAGGGCGTCAACCTCGCGATCGAGAACTACGCACTCGTGCGCCAGCTGTGGGAGAACGACGTCGTCAACTGGCAGGGCAAGTTCCGCACGCCGCTGCAGGGCTTCACCTCGACCCCGCGGCCGCTCGACGGCGTCGCGCCCTTCGTCTGGCACGGCTCGATCCGCACGCCGGAGATCGCCGAGCAGGCCGCGTACTACGGGGACGGCTTCTTCCACAACAACATCTTCTGGCCGATCCAGCACACCGAGCAGATGGTCGGCCTGTACCGCCAGCGCTTCGAGCACTACGGCCACGGCACCGCCGACCAGGCTGTCGTCGGGCTCGGCGGGCAGTTCTTCGCGCGGAAGAACTCGCAGGACGCCGTCGACGAGTTCCGACCGTACTTCGACAACGCGCCGGTCTACGGTCACGGCCCTTCCATGGAGGACTTCAGTGCCCAGACCCCGCTGACCGTCGGCTCGCCGCAGCAGGTGATCGACCGGTACGCCGCGATGAAGGACCACGTCGGGCACTACCAGCGCCAGCTGTTCCTGATCGACCACGCGGGCCTGCCGCTGAAGACGGTGCTCGAGCAGATCGACATCCTCGCCGAGGACATCGTCCCCGAGCTCCGACGCATCAACGAGGAAGGCCGCCCGGCGCACGTGCCGGCGAACCCGCCGAGCCACGCGGAGCGCGCCGCCGCGGCGCTGGCCGCCGGCACGGTCGGCAGCGACCACGTCGCCGCCGAGGACGAGTGGACGGGCGCCTCGGTCTGAGGCGCGACTCGACGGCGGACGGGAGGCGCGGTGCGGGCCCGCACCGCGCCTCCCGTCCGTCCCGGCGCGGGTCCCGTGGGACGGGCCGTCCGCACGGACGGCCCGTCCGTCGCTCAGTCCGCGTCCTGCGCGGTACCGGCAGGACGCGCGGGGACGAGCTTCAGGCCGACCACGCAACCGACGATGCCCGCGATGAACAGCAGGCGGAGGAAGGTGACCGGTTCGGCACCGGTGGCCATGCCCCACAGGACGGTGAGCGCCGCGCCGGTCCCCGTCCAGACCGCGTACGCGGTGCTGATCGGGATCCGCTTGAGGACGTAGCCGAACGCGACGAGGCTCACGGCGATGGTGACCGCGAAGACGACGGTCGGCCCGAGGACGGTGAACCCGTCGCTCTCGCCGAGTGCCGTCGCCCAGACGGTCTCGAGGGCGGCACTGACGAACAGGACGACCCACGCCACGTCAGCTCACCACCTTGAGGCCGACGACGCAGGCGACGAGCCCGAGCACGAGCGCGATGCGGGCGACGGACGCCGCCTCCTGCTTCCGGAGGACCGCGACGACCACCGTCAGCGAGGCGCCGATGCCGACCCAGACCGCGTAGGCCGTGCCGACCGGGATCTCCTTCATGGCGAACGCGAGTCCGACCATGCTCAGTGCCATGCCGGCGACGAACACGATCGTCGGCACGACCTTCTTGAAGCCGTTCGACGCGCTCAGTGCGGTGGCCCACACGGCCTCGAGCACGCCGGACAGGACGAGGACGATCCATGCCATGGTGCGGTCCCTCCGATGAGTCCGATGTCTCGCACGACTGTGCGACAACGTCCCGACCGTAGCACGGAGTCGTACGGCCGTGCGAGTATGAGGTCGTGACCAGGACCATCGACCTCGCGGACCGGCGCCTGGCCGTGTCCGAGGCGGCGTGCCGGGTCCTGGCCCAGGACGGGCTCGGCGCCCTGAGCGTGCGCAACGTCTCGGCCGAGGCCGGGCTGCCCCCGAGCACGGTCCGCTACGTCTTCCCGACGCAGGCGAGCATGCGGGAGCACACGATCACGCTCGTGTTCGACCGGATGCGCGACCGCATCGACGCCCTGCCCGCCGACCTGGCGGACCGGGAGCGGGCGCACCGGATCGTCCTCGAACTGCTGCCCCTGGACGAGGAGCGCGTCACGGAGCTCGACGTCTACCTCGCGCTCGGCAACGCCGCCCTCACCGACGCCGAGCTCCGGCCGGCGCTCGACCGGGTCGTCCTCGAGGTGCGCGCCTGGTGCGAGGAGGCCCTCGGGCTGCTCGGCGTACCGACGGCCGACCTCGACTACGAAGCCTGTCGCCTGCACGCGCTCCTCGACGGCCTGGCGATGCAGGTCGTGCGACTCGCGCCGGGGGAGTCCGGCGACTGGGCGATCGACGTGCTGGACCGGCACCTGGGCGGTCTCGTCACGCCCTGAGGTGCGACGGCCGACCGTGTCGCGCCGGAACGGACGAGGTCGTGCCGGAGCGGGCCGAGTCCGGCCGACCGGCTCACGCGCGCCGCCCCCCGGCTCACGCGCCGCCGCACCCCGGCCCCTGCGCGGCGCCGACCCGGTTCCGCAGCGACCGTCGCCTATCCTGTCCCGGTGACGACGCGCACCACCACGCCGCCGCAGCAGCGCAGCCGGGCCCTCACCGGCCCGGGCCTCGTGCTGCTCGCCGTCGTCGTCCTGCTCGGCGTGCGGCTCGCGACGCCGGCCGTCGGTTCCGCCGGCCTGCCGGACGTGGTGCAGGACTTCCTCACGCTGGCGATCAGCGTCGTGGTCGAGTCCCTGCCCTTCGTGGTGCTCGGCATCGTGCTGTCGATCGTCGTCGAGGTCTGGGTGCCGGTCGGCGTGCTCGAGAAGGTCCTGCCGCAGCGCCCGATCCCGCGCCGCGCCGTGATCTCGCTCATCGGCATGCTCTTCCCGGTCTGCGAGTGCGGGAACGTGCCGCTCGCGCGGGGGCTCATGCTGCGTGGCTTCACACCCGCCGAGGCCGTCACGTTCCTGGTCGCCGCACCGATCCTCAACCCGCTCGTCATCATCAGCACCGCGCAGGCGTTCGGCTGGTCGGGCTGGGTCCTCCCGGTGCGCATCGTGGGTGGGTTCGTCGTCGCGAACCTCGTCGGCTGGATCGTCGCGGCGCACCGCCGGCCCACCGACCTGCTGCTGCCGGCCTTCGAGGCCCGTTGCCGGACGGCGGTCGGTGCGCCGCGCAGCCGCAACCGCTGGCGGGACAGCGCCGCCCAGTTCGGCGGCGAGACCGCGACGATGATGCCCGCGCTGTTCGTCGGTGCCGGGCTGGCCGCGGCGATCCAGGTCGCCGTGCCCCGGTCGACGCTCGTGGCGATCGGCGCGAACCCGGTGCTGTCGGTCGCCGCGATGATGCTCCTGGCGATGACGGTGTCGCTGTGCTCGAACGTGGACGCCTTCTTCGCGTTGTCCTTCGCCTCGACGTTCCTGCCCGGCTCCATCACCGCCTTCCTGATCATCGGTCCGATCATCGACGTCAAGATGATCGCCCTGCTCCGGACGACGTTCCGCGCACGCTTCCTGGTGCTGCTCGCCGTCGTCTGCGTCCTGTTCGCCGGAACCGTCGGGTTGGTGATGAATGTCCTGGTCTGAGAAGGCCCCGTCGTACCTCGGTCTCGGGTCGGTGCTCGCGGTGGCGCTCTGCACGCTGTGGCTCGCCCTCGCCGGGCACCTCGACCTGTACATCAACCCGCGGTACGCCGTCTTCACCGTCGTCCTGGCGGCGGTCGCGGTGCCGGCGTCCGTGGCCGGCCTGGTCGTCGTGGCCCGCGGTCACGGGCACGCGCACGACGACGAGCACGAGCCGCACGCGAGGGCCACGGCGCACGCGCACGACGACGAGCACGAGCCGCAGGCGCGGGCAACCGCGCACGGGCACGACGACGCAGCCGACCACGACCACGGCCGCCGGGCTGCAGGACCCGCCCGCGGCGTCCGCACCGTGCTCGCCGGGGCGGCCGCGCTCGTCACGATCGGCGTCACCGCCGCGATGCTCGTCCTGCCCCCGACGACGCTGTCCGCCCGCACCGCGCAGCAGCGGAGCGTGGACTCGGCGACCCTCTCGAACGCCACGGGATCGGAGGCGGCGGTGTCCCTGCTCGGCTCGACGTCGGTCGACACGTCGGAGTACGGCGTCAAGGACTGGGCGGCCCTGATCCGGCAGACCACGGACACGTCGTCGCTGGTGGGCAAGGACGTGCGGCTGTCCGGCTTCGTGGTGCCCGGCGCCGACGGGTCCTTCACCCTCACCCGGTTCGTGATCAGCTGCTGCGCCGTCGACGCCCAGCCGGTGGGACTCGTGGTCCGGACCGACGGCGCCGTGCCCGACGCGGACCAGTGGGTCACCGTCCGCGGCAAGCTCGCCGCGAACCCGGACCAGTCGGCCAGCGCGCGGATCGTGATCCGGGCCGCGAGCGTCGAGCGCATCGACCAGCCGAGCGACCCGTATGAGTACTGACACCGACCGGCCCGCGGGCAGGGGCTCGGAGCCGACGCTGCGGGCACGCCCCCGGAACCGCTTCCGCCGCCGGCTCGTCGCGACGATCACGGTCCTCGTCGTGGTCGGCGCGCTCGCCGCGGTGGTCGGCTCGCAGCAGGGCCCCCGGCTGCGCGACGTGTCGTACGACGCCGCCGGACTGGTCTCGCGTCCCGCCCAGCGGGTGATCCTCACTGCGAACCAGGCCCTGCAGGCCGTGACCGCCGCCGACGTCCGGGTCAGCCCGGCCGCCGCCCACACCGTGACGTCGAGCGGCAACACGATCGCCGTCGAGTTCGCCGGGCCGCTGGCGTACGACCGCGACTACACGGTCACGGTGTCCGGCGTCCGTGCGCCCGGCCAGCGGGCCACCGCCGACCTCTCCACGACGATCCGGACCGGCAGCACCGATGTGCTCGCACTCGTCCCAGCTGCCGACGGGGGGAAGGACCGCATCGTCCGCCGGTCCCTCGACCGCGGGGGCGCGACCACCGTGTACGAGGCGCCGGGGATCTCCGAGTACGCCCGCCTCGGACGGTCGCTCGTCGTCGTGAGCGGGACGGACGCCGGCTCCTCGGTGGACATCGTGCCGCTCGTCGGCGGGGTGCAGGACGAGGGCACGCCCGTCGAGCACCTGACCCTGCCGACGCGGGAGGGGCGCGTGACGGCGCTGCACGCGGCGGACGACGGCGCCTCCTTCGGCTTCGAGTACGCCGACACCTCGACCGGACAGTCCCGGAACGTCGGCCTGTACGTGGTCGACATGACCGGAACGCACCTGCCGACGGCGATCGATGCCGCGGGAAAGCCCGTGACCGGGGCGACCCCGATGACCGTGGGGCAGTGGGCCTACGTGCCCCGCACCGAGAGCGCCCTCGTCCGCACCGGCGGTGACGACCTCGTGCTCGTCGACACGAGCGGCCGCACCGATGCGGTCCGCCTCGGCAGCGCGACGTACCTGCACGGGTTCGTCGGGACCGGCACCACGGCCGTCGTCGAGACCGGGACGGGCATCGTGCGGCTCGACCTCACGGACGGCGAGCGCACGCCGTTGCAGGCGCGGGCCGGCAGCACCGACGCCCCCTACCTCGGGCGCATCGCGCAGCTGACCGACGACAGCTACCTGCGCGTGGTGGGCGACGTGCGGTCGGACGGCACCATCGCGGCGCGGATCGTGCGCGTGGACGGGAGCCGCGCCTCCCGGCTGCCGGTGACCGTCCCGGACGACGCGAGCGTCACCGCGGTCTGTCCGTCCCCGAACGGCCAGTTCGTCGCGGTGGCGACGAAGTCGGCCACCGACGAGCTCGTGAGCATCGTCGACGCGTCGTCCGGCGCGCTCGAGGCGAGCATCGACGCCGGGTCGGTCGACTGGTGCGACGCCCTGCCGTCGGGCGACGAGATCGGCTAGCGGCGGAGCGTCTGCTTCGGGTACTCGCCGAACCGGTGCAGGTACTCGCCGGAGAACCGTCCCATGTGGGTGAAGCCCCACCGCGCGGCGACCTCGGCGACCGAGGCCTGGCCGGGCACGGCGCGCTGCAGGTCCTCGTGCGACCGGCGGAGGCGGACCTCGCGGAGGTACTGCATCGGCGACCGCTCGAGGGCGCGCTGGAACGCCTCCTGCAGCCCGCGGACACTGAGGTCGGCCGCCCGGGCGATGTCCGACACCGTCAGCGGCTCGTGCGCGTGCGCGTGGATGTGCTCGACGGCGGCGCGGATGCGGGCGTGCCGGTGCTCGCCCCAGCCGGACGGGGCCGCCTCGGCACGGAACCGGTACAGGTCGAGGAGGGCCCGCGCCACGTCGCGCTGCGCCTCGTCCCAGGCGAGCGACTCGACCCCGTCGGTGCGGAGGGCCCGTACCGAGGACGCGACCGCCTGCCGCCAGCGCACGATCGACGCACCGGTGGGGGGCGTGGAGCGGTCGAAGGCGACCGTGCCGTCCACCAGGTACCGCTCGGACGCGACGTCGAGCACCAGGTCGCGGTCCAGGTGCACCAGGCGCTGGTCCCAGTCGCGGTAGTCCATCTCGAAGCGCTGCTCGATGGGGAAGAGCGTGGGGACGCCGAGCTCCATGCGGACCTCGTCGCGGCCGACGTCGACCGTCGCGCTGCCGGCGTCGATCCACTGGACGACGACCTCGCCCTCGACGGCGACGTCGCCGCGGAGGGAGCCGTGCATCTGGGAGCGTCGGATGCTCATGCGGTCGTCGCCGAGGGCGACGTACCGGTACCAGTAGTCGTCGTCGATGCGTCCCGAGTGCCAGGCACGGCCTGCGTACATGCCCGCCAGGTCCCCGATCGCCGCGTCGGTGTCGTTGCCTGCGACGGACACGATGGGGCGCGGTGCCTCCGGTGTCGTGTCGCTCATCGACCAAGTTTCTCGTGTTCCGGGCGCCGACGGGAGCACGCTGCGTCCGTCGGATGAGCCAGCCGCGTTGGGCGGACAAGCGGGTGGACGGACGGGAGGCACGGTGCCGTCCGGCACCGTGCCTCCCGTCCGACGGGTGTGCGTCCTGGGACGCGCGTCGCTACGCCAGGGTGGCCGCGTCGATCACGAAGCGGTACCGGACGTCCGACGCGAGGACGCGCTCGTAGGCCTCGTTGATCTGGTCGGCGCTGATGAGCTCGGTCTCCGGCAGGATCCCGTGCTCGGCGCAGAAGTCGAGCATCTCCTGGGTCTCGCGGATGCCGCCGATGGCCGAGCCCGCCCAGCTGAGGCGGCGCGGGATCAGGGCGAACGCGGGGACCTCGAGCGGCTCCGCGGGGGCGCCGACGTTGACCAGCGTGCCGTCGACCTTGAGCAGGCCGAGGTAGGCGCCCATCGGGATCTTCGCCGAGACGGTGTTGATGATGAGCTCGAAGGACCCCGCGAGCTTCTCGAACGTCTCCGGGTCCTTGGTGGCGTGGTGGGCCGTCGCGCCGTAGCGGAGCGAGTCCTCCTGCTTCGAGGTGGTCTGCGACAGGACCGTGACGTCGGCGCCGAGGGCGACGGCGATCTTCACGGCCATGTGGCCCAGGCCACCCATGCCGATGACGGCGACCTTCGTGCCGGGGCCGGCCTTCCAGTGGTGCAGCGGCGAGTAGGTGGTGATGCCGGCGCAGAGCAGCGGCGCGACCTTCTCGATGTCGAGCGACTCCGGGACGCGGAGGACGAAGTCCTCGTTCACGACGACGGCCTGCGAGTAGCCGCCCTGCGTGATGCTGCCGTCGGCCGGGTCGACGCCCGCGTAGGTCTGGATGTTGCCCTTCAGGCAGTACTGCTCCTGGCCGGCGAGGCACTGCTCGCACTCGCCGCAGGAGTTCACCATGCAGCCGACGCCGACGCGGTCGCCGACCTTGTGCTTGGTCACGGCGTCGCCGACGGCGGAGACGTGGCCGACGATCTCGTGGCCGACGACCTGCGGGTACTGGATCTCGCCCCACTCGCCGCGGACGGTGTGGATGTCCGAGTGGCAGATGCCGGCGTAGGCGATGTCGATCTCGACGTCGTTCGGTCCGACGTCACGACGGGTGATCGTGGTCTTGACGAGCGGCTCGGTGGCGGACGGTGCGGCGTACGCGTTGACGGTGCGCAATGGTCTCCTCGTGGGGGTGGGTTCGGGCCGGATCCGGCCCGCGTCCCAGTCTGCTGGAGCGCTCCGTCGGGTGGGAGGTCCCGTTGGGCCTCCCCTCGACTTGCGTTCCCAGGGACGCCCGCGCCGCCTCGGTCCCTCAGGCCGTCCGTGCGAGCCGCTGCCCGGCGATCGTCGCGAAGCGCAGGGGATCGCGCAGGGCGTCCGACGGCTCGCCGGTCGTCTGCGTCGCGATGACGGTCAGGGAGGCGCCGGCGTCGAACCCGTCCAGCGGGGCGTCGACCTCGCCGGCCACGAGCATCGTCCGTGCCGCCGGGGCGTGCGCCGCCGCGAGCGACCGCACCACCGACGGCACCTTGCCGGCCGCGCTCTGCCCGTCGTAGCGGCCCTCGCCCGTCAGCACCACGTCGGCACCGCGCAGCAGCGCCGGGAGCCCGAGCACCTCGGCGACCCCTTCGGCCCCGCGGGTGAGGGCGGCACCCCATGCGAGCAGCGCGAACCCGACACCACCGGCGGCGCCGGCGCCCGGAGTGGTCGGGTCCACGGCGGGGAAGCGCGCCGCCCAGGTCGCCAGCTGGTCCTCGAACCAGGCGACGCGGTCCGGCGCGATGCCCTTCTGCGGCCCGAACACGGCGGCCGCGCCGTCGGGGCCGAGCAGCGGGGACGTCACGTCCGTGAGCACCGTCACGCCGAGCGGCGGCAGCGGACGCAGCCCGGCCGTCGGGTCCGTACCACCGGTGTCGGCGCCGAGCGCCTCGAGCACCGGGCGTCCGCCGTCGGTCGAGGCACTCCCGCCGATGCCGAGCACGAGTCCGGTGGCGCCGGCGTCGAGCGCCGCGGCGATCGCCTCGCCGAAGCCACGGGAGGTCGCGGTGCCCGGCAGCGGCTCGGCGAGCAGTGGGAGTCCGCTGGTCGCGGCGAGCTCGACCACCGCGCGTCCGTCGGGCAACCGCAGCCAGGACGTGTCGACGGGCGTCCCGGCCGGACCGGTGACGGTGACCGGGACGCGGACGGCATCGGGGACGGCCGTGGCGAAGGCGTCGAGCGTGCCCTCGCCGCCGTCGGCCATCGGCGCGAGGACGAGGTCGTCCTCGGGACGTTCCGACGTCCAGCCGTCGGCGAGGGCCGAGGCGACGGCCGCCGCGGTCGCGGTGCCCTTGAACGAGTCCGGAGCGACGACGATCTGCACGGCGCCCACGCTACCGGGCGTCGACGGCCGCTCCCGACAGGGCGAACCGGGGGTGCGGGTCGCCACCGGTCGCCAGGTCCGCGAGCATCTCCCCGAGCAGCGGCGCGAACTTGAACCCGTGTCCGGAGAACCCGGTCGCGACGGTGACCGGTCCGCGTCGGTCCAGCACGAAGTCCTCGTCGGGGGTGGTGTCGTACAGGCAGCTGATGAACGTCGGCTCCGTCGCGTCGACCCCCGGCACGAAGCGTTCGACGTACGCCTGCAACCGTTCGGCCTCGGCGCGGACGGGCGTGCGGTCGCGGTGGTCCGGATCGACCACCGGGCCGGTGCCGTGGAAGCCGACCTTGACGCCCTCGCCCGGGGTGAGCAGACCGTAGACGTCGTCGCCCTCGGCCCAGTGCACGAAGACCGGCCAGGCCTCGTCCGGCAGGTGGCTGGGGAAGTGGGCGGGCTGCTCCTGGGTGACGCGGACGGCCGGGAGGCGCGCCCCGCGTTCCGCGAGCAGCTCGCCCACCAGCGTGGGCGCCCACGACCCCACCGCGGCCACCAGGGACGCGGTCCGGACGGCTTCGGCGACGCCGTCCCCGCCGCGCAGCGTCACGGTGACGTCCTCGCCGTGGTCCTCGACCGCCGTGACCCGGGTGTCGAACCGCAGGTCGGCCAGCCCGGTCCGTTCGGCCAGGGTGAGGAACACCTCGATGGCGTCCGCCGAGCGGATCCGTCCGCCCGTGGCGTGGGTGAGCACGTGCCCCTCGAACGCGATCCCGGGCCACCGCTCGGCGGCCGCGTCGGGCGTGAGGGTCTCGTGCGGGACGCCCGCGGCGGACAGCGTGGCGGCGATCGCGTCCACGACCTCCGGCCGGCCGTGGTCGACGGCTCCGGTGCGGTCGAGCAGTCGTCGTCCGCTCGCACGCTCGAGCGCGTCCCAGCACGCCAGGGCGCTGGTCGTCAGCGCGACGTACTCGGCGTCGGCGTAGCCCTGTCGGAAGATCCGCGTCGCACCGTGCGAGGAACCGAGGTCGTGGCCGCGACCGTGCTGCTCGACGAGGAGCACGCGCTCGCCGCGACGGGTGAGGGCGTACGCGGTCGCGGCGCCCACGACGCCGCCGCCGACGACCACGTGGCGGACGGCACCGGTGCTGACGGACATGCCCAGATCGTAGTTCAGCGCGCGAACGCACCGAGGACGACGGCGGCGGTCCGTGCGACCAGGGCGTCGTCGTAGGCGACCGACGGGTCGTTCCGGCTGGTGAGCACGGCGACCACGATCGGCGAGCCGCCGGGACGGGTGACCAGCGCGACGTCGTTGCGGGTTCCACCCGCGCCGCCGGACTTGTCGGCGACCGTCCACCCGTCGGGGGCGCCGGCGCGGACGAGCGTGTCCCCGGTGGCGTTGCCGCTCATCCAGCCGACGAGGAGCGCGGTGTCCGCCCGGCCCAGCGTCCGGCCGTCGAGGATCCGCGCCAGGTCGGCCGCGAAGGCCGCCGGGGTCGTCGTGTCGTCGGTGCTGCCGGGTGTGACCGTGTTGAGCTCCGGCTCGGTGTGCACCACCCGGGTGGTCGTGTCGCCGAGGCCGCGCAGCGCGGTCTCGAGACCGGGCGGCCCACCGATGCGGTCGAGGACCAGGTCCAGCGCGGTGTTGTCGCTCTGCCGCACCGCCGCCTCGTCGAGCTGCGCGAGGGTCAGTCCGTCGGCGACGTGCTGCCCGGTGACGGGCGAGTGGCCGGCGGCCGCGACGTCGGCGGCGGTCCAGTGCACCCGTTCGTCGCGGTCGGCGCCGCGGACCGACCGGAGGAACTGCGCGGCGGCGAACACCTTGAGGGTCGAGGCGAAGCCCACCCGACGGTCGCCGCCGTACGCGACCGACGCCCCCGTGCCGGTGTCCGTCGCGACGACGCCGACCGTGGCGTCGTACTCCCGCTCGAGCGCTCGCAGCGCCCGGTCCACGCGCGCCTGGTCCACCCGGGCGGTCGGGGTCGGGGTCGGGGTCGGGGTGGACGGTGCCGCGACCGTCGTGGTCGCCGTCGGACCCGACGACGGGCCACCGCTCGTGCACCCGGCGAGGACGAGCGCGGGTGCGAGGACACCGACGACGAGCAGGGAACGACGCATGGCCGCACCATGCCGGGTCATCCTGGACGGCGCCCCGGTACCGGTGCCGGTCGACGCCTGCCGCCCGTGCGACGCCGCTGCCATACTGACGGCATGACGATGGCGCAGCCCGTCATCGGGCGCGAACGGGAGACGGCGGCCCTCCGCGACGCAGTCCGTGACGTCACCGCCGGCGGTTCGGCGTTCGTGGTCGACGGCGAGGCGGGGATCGGCAAGTCGGCCCTGGTCGCCGACGTCCTCGGGTACGCGCGCAGCCGAGGGGTGCGGGTCCTGACGACCACCGGTACACAGGCCGAGTCGTCCGAGCCCTACGCCGCGCTCCACATGCTCCTCTACCCGTTGCGCGCCGGCATCGCCGACCTGCCGGCGCCGCAGCGACGTGCGCTCGACGTGGCGTTCGGCGTCGCGGTCGGCGTCCAACCCTCGCCGCTCCTCGCCGGTCTCGCCGCCCTGACCCTGCTCTCCGACGCCGCCGCGGCAGGTCCGCTGGTGGTCGTGGTCGAGGACCTGCACTGGGTGGACGCGCCGTCCGAGTGGGCCTTCCGGATGATGGCCCGCCGGGTCGGCGACGACCCGGTCGTCATGGTCGTCACCACCCGGGACACCGAGACGGCGGAGCACCCGGGTCTCCGACGCCTGCACCTCGGTCCGCTCGACGAGTCCGCCGCCGACCGACTGCTCGACGGGATCCCCGGAGCGCCGACCGGGCAGGCCCGCCGTGACCTCGTGGCGCGTGCCGAGGGCAACCCGCTGGCGCTGCACGAACTCGGTCGGCCGGGTCCGGCGCCACGGACCCGCGCACGACCGGTCGTCGGCCGGGTCGAGCAGGAGTTCGCCGCTCGCTACGCCGCACTCGACCAGACCGTCCGCCTGGCCGTGCTCGCCGTCGCGCTCTCGGACGGTGCCGGTGCAGAGGAGGCCTCACGCGTGGCCGCCCGGGTCGTCGGTCGGTTCCCGCCCCCGACCTGGACGGAGCAGGCGTCGGCCGCGTCGCTGCTCGAGTGGGAGCCGCCGCGGGCGATCCGGTTCCGGCACCCGCTCGTGCAGTCGGCCGTGCTCTCGGTGACGTCCCCGACGGAGCGCGCCGCGGCCCTGCGGTCGCTCGTGGTCGAGCACGAGGACGACCCGGCACGCACGATCTGGTGGCGTGCCGAGCTGGCCACCGGGTACGACGACCCCCTCGCGGACGAGGTCGCGGCGCTCGGCGACGGTCGGACCGCGATGTCCGACCCGTTCGGTGCGAGCCGGGCGTACGAGCGCGCGGCCGAACTGACGTCGGACGTCGCCCGACGCGTCGAGCGGCGCATCGTCGCGGCCGAGCTCGGCGGCCTGTCCGGGCGGACCTCGGAGGCGTCGGTGCTCGTGCAGCGCGCGCGCGAGGAGGCACCCGACCGGCTCCTGGCGGCGCGTGCTGCGTGGGTGGCCGAGACCCTCCCCACCGGTCGCACCGGGCTCGCCGTGGGCGACCTCGGACCGGCGCTCCACGCGGTCTCCGAGATGCAGGCAGCCGGCGGGGTCGGACCCGCGACGGACGCACTGCTGCACCTGGCCGCGATCGCCTGGGACCACACCGCCGAGGCGGACCCCGGCGAGCCGATGCTCGCCGTCGTCGAGGCCCTCGCGCTGCCGGACGACGACCCCCGCTCGATCCTCCTGGCGGCCCGGATCGACCCGGTGGTCCGCGGCGACCGCGTGCTCGAACGCGCGCTGGCAGCTGCTCCCACCGCCGACGACGAGGAGTCGGCATGGCTCCTCGGGTACGCGCTCAACCTCGTCGGCGAGGTCGACACGGCCCGGGTGCTGCTCGACCGGGCCGTCGCGAGCATGCGCGCCCGTGGCGACCTGCGGACCTTCCCGCAGGCCTTGATGGGCACCTCGATGACCACGTACCTCGGCGGCGACGTCGCGCGGGCCCGGGACCTCGCCGCCCAGGCCGCGTCGCTCGGCCGTGACCTGGGGGACGACGGCTTCTCCGCCGCGACGCGGTGCGCCCTCGCGTGGTTCGACGCGCTCGAGGGACACCAGCCGGACGTCGAGCGGATCGCCGGCGGGACGGCCGCGGGTGCGCAGGTCCTCCGGTCGAGCGCGATGCGTGCGACGCTCCTCGGCGCCGCCGGCGCCGCCCACCTCGTCTCCGGCCGGGCGGCGGAGGCGCTCGCGTGCCTCAGGGCCCTCGTCGACCCCGAGCACGACGGCTGGAACCCGTCCTTCGCCGTCCTGACGGCGCACGACTTCGTCGACGCGGCGCTGGAGTCGGGCAACCGGGCGGAGGCCGAGCAGCGGGCGGCGGAGCTCGAGCGGCTCCACGCGCGCTGGCACGCACCCATGGTCCGCTCGGCCGTCGATCACGCCCGACTCGCGCTCGTCCCCGACGACGAGCTCGCGTCAGCGGCGGCGACGCTGCAGCACGAGCGCTGGCCGGTGCCGTACCTCCGGGCGCGGGCGCTCCTCCGGTTGGGGCGACGGCTTCGTCGCACGGGTCGGAGCGACCTCGCCCGTCCCGCCCTGCACGCCGCCCTCGAGGTGTTCGAGGCGATGCCCGCACCGGCCTGGGCGGAACGGACGCGCGACGCGATCCGGGCCACCGGGGAACGGCTGCCGGGGTCCGGTCGACGCAGTGTCGAGCTGCTCACCCCGCAGGAGCTCCGCGTGTGCACGCTCGCCGCCCGCGGGCTGAGCAACCGCGCCATCGGCGAACACCTCTTCGTGTCCCCGCGCACGGTCGGTGCGCACCTGTACGCGGCGTTCCAGAAGCTCGGGGTCTCGACCCGGCAGCAGCTGCCGGCGGTCCTCGCGGCCGTGGAACCCGCCCACCCGTCCGACGACGACCAGGGTGCCGGGGCCGACTAGGTCATCCGGCGGCGGATCTCGGTCACCGCGACCGATGTGCACCGGTGGGGCGCGCCCGTAGCGTCGCGAGCGGAACCAACACCCCACCACCGATGCAGGTCCGCGCCACCGGCTGCGGACCGGGAAGGACCGCACCGTGCCCGGATCGCCGACCATCGTCCTCGTCCACGGAGCATTCGCCGACGCCGCCAGCTGGGCGCCCGTCACGCAGCTCCTCCTCGACCAGGGCCACCGGGTCCTCGTCCCGCCGGTCTTCAACCGCAGTCTGTCCGGGGACGCGGCGTACATCAGGTCGTTCGTCGAGCAGATCGAGGGACCGGTCCTGCTCGCCGGACACTCCTACGGCGGCGCGGTCATCACCGTCGCCGGCGCGGCGGAGAACGTCGTCGGCCTGGTCTTCGTCGCCGCGTACGCGCTCGAGGAGGGCGAGAGCCTCGGAGCCCTCCAAGGAGGCTTCCCCGACAGTGACCTCGCCGCCAACCTCGTGTACGCCCCGTACCCGGTCGACGGCGCCGAGCCGGGGACCGACGTCTCCGTGGCCGTCGGGGCGTTCCCCACCGTCTTCGCCGGCGGCCTCGACCCGGCGAAGGCGGCGGTCCTCGCCGTCTCGCAGCGTCCGCTGTCCGCGGTGGCCTTCGGCGAGCCCGCCTCCGCAGCCGCGTGGAAGACCAAGCCGTCCTGGGGGATCGTCGCCAGCGCCGACCACACCATCAACCCCGACGTGGAGCGTTTCGGCTACCAGCGCGCCGGGGTGCGGAAGGTGCTCGAGGTCGACGGGCCGCACCTGCTGATGCAGACGCACGCCGGCGAGGTCGCGACCTTCATCACGGACGCCCTCGCCGACCTCGGCTGACGACCCTCCCCGACCGACCCACACCCGACCGAACCACACCCGACCGACGACAGGAGACCGACCATGGGCTACGTGACCACCGACGACGGTGCAGAGATCTACTTCAAGGACTGGGGGAGCCACGACGCGCAGCCGATCGTGTTCCACCACGGCTGGCCGCTGTCCTCGGACGACTGGGACGCGCAGATGCTCTACTTCCTGGCCGAGGGGTACCGGGTGGTCGCGTCCGACCGCCGCGGGCACGGCCGCTCGTCGCAGATCGGCACCGGTCACGACATGGACCACTACGCCAGCGACGTCTCCGCCGTCGTCGAGCACCTCGACCTGCGCGACGCGATCCACATCGGCCACTCCACCGGTGGCGGACAGGTGGCGCGGTACGTCGCCCGCCACGGCCAGCCGCAGGGGCGGGTCGCGAAGGCGGTCCTCGTCTCCGCCGTCCCGCCGCTGATGGTGAAGACGGAGTCGAACCCCGAGGGCACCGACATCGCGGTCTTCGACGGGTTCCGTCAGGCCCTCGCCGCGAACCGCGCCGAGTTCTTCCAGGCGGTCGCCTCCGGCCCGTTCTACGGCTTCAACCGCGACGGGGTGACCCCGTCGGAGCCGGTCATCGCCAACTGGTGGCGCCAGGGCATGACGGGCAGCGCCATCGCGCACCTCGAGGGCATCAAGGCGTTCTCGGAGACCGACCAGACCGAGGACCTCCGGGCCATCACCGTGCCCGTCCTCGTGCTCCAGGGCGACGACGACCAGGTCGTGCCCTACCAGGCCGCCGCGGTCAAGCAGGCCGAACTCCTCAGCGACGCGACCCTCAGGATCTACGAGGGCTACCCGCACGGGATGCTGACGACCCACGCCGACGTCATCAACCCGGACATCCTCGCGTTCATCCGGAGCTGACGCACCGCCACCGTGTGGGTTCCCGTCGGACGCGTCGACGGGAACGACGAAGGGCCGCCCGACCGGGCGGCCCTTCGTGTGTGGAGCGAGTGACGGGAATCGAACCCGCGCTACCAGCTTGGGAAGCTGGAGTTCTACCATTGAACTACACTCGCGCGCCCGCTCAGCGGGACGACGCAAGCCTAGCGGATTCTCCGCCGGGTCGTGAGCAGGCCACCGGCCGAGCGGCACCGCCCCGCCACCGTGGGCCGTCCGCCGGACGTGCGCCGCGCCTCCAGGCCGATCCGCCGCCGGCGAGCCGCCGGACCCGCGAACCCGCTGTGAGCTGGGCCCGTCCGACGGACAGGTGTCGCCCTCGTGTGTACCGTCCGACGGGATCCAGCGACCCCGAACCGAGGAGGACCGGATGGTCAGGCATCCCCTCATCGACGACGTCGTCGGCACCGCCCTCGTGGTCGAGTCCGCCTCGCCGGTGGTGTGGCTGACCGACGCGCTCGCCGCACTGCTGCGCCGTGCATCCGGGTCCGGACGGACCGTCGTCCTGCGCACCGGCCGCGACGCGGCGATCACCCCGGCCCTCCGCCACGCGCTCGGCGCGCACGGTGCCGCCTGGGTCGTGACCGAGTCCGACGGCTCCCTGCGGGACGGTCGAACGGGCGTCGCCGCGTCCGGCATCGACGAGGTCGTCGAGCACGGCCCGGAGCTGCTCGGGCCGCCGTCACCGGACCACCCGGTCGCCAAGGACTCCGTGCGCCAGATCAGCATCGACCTCACGCTGCGGCACCACTCCGCGCGAGCGGTGGACATCGGCTCCGCCATCGAGGCCCTGTGCGAGACCGTCGGTGCCTGCCCCACCCGCTGGGGCACGGCCGAGCCGCTCTCCGTGCCGTGGGACCGCTGGGTCGTCACGCAGTACGCGAAGCACGAGGCCCCGGACGTCTCGACGTCCTACGCCGTCGGCGACGGGTTCTCGGCGACCATGACCGCACACCTGCTCGACGGCGTCGTCGTCGAGACCATGTCCGCCGTGCTCACCATCCCCGAGGAGGGCGCCGATCCTGCCCTCGCGTCGCGGCTCCTCGACGCCGTACGGCGCGTCGCGGGGGACGTCGAGCCCGTGTTCGGGGTCGTCATGCAGCGCCGCGGTGCCGCCGACCACCTGGTCCGAGCGGTGTCCCACGGCGAGCCCTCGCCCCTCGCCGTCGTGGTCGGCCCCGAGGCCTCCGAGTTCCTCGACCGCGACGGGGTCTGGCCGCCGCCGCGCACCTCCACGTCGACGTTCGGCGGTGGCGGGCTCGTCGTCCGCTTCGACGACGGCTGGGAGGCGCTCGAGTCGTTCCTCGACCGCATCGACGAGGACCGCTTCCTGCAACTCGTCGGTGGTGCCCCGCTCGACCCGGCCCACGACGAGGGCACGCTCGACGGGCACGTCGGTGGTTCCGGCCCGCACGTGGTGGGCGGTCAGGGTGCCGCGTGACGTCACCCTGCTCTGCCGGGGTCCCGTCGAGACGCGGGACGTCGCCGAGGCCCTGCTCCTGCACGACGAGACGTGGGGCGTCCGCGCGCTCGACGACGGGCCGATGGTCCAGGTCTGCCGCGACACCACCCACCCGGTGATCACCGTCCTCGGCGTCCGTCGGGTGGAGTCCCTCGACGAGGTCCGACGCATCCTGCCCGACGCCCCGGCCCTCGCCACCCCGCTCTGGTGGGTCGACACCGTGACCCCGTCGAACGCCGACGGCGAGTCCGGGATCTCCGCCGCACTCGAGGCCGCGATGGACCTCGACGCCGTCTGCATCGTGCACGGCGACTGAGCCGAGCCGTGTCCCAGCTCGAGGTCGACGCCGTGCGACGGGGTCGACCGTGATCGGCCTCGTCCTCGGGGCGGTCTTCCTCGCCGCCTACCTGGTCGGCCGCCGACGTGACCCGCGGATGCTGCGGAACGGTGTGTTCCTCAGCGCGGCGATCGTGCTCGCCGGGTTCGGTGTGCTCGAACTGCTCAGTGTGTTCGTCCCCGGGTTCGGCTTCCTCCTCGTCATCGTGTTCGGACTCCTCGCGCTCTCCGTACCGGTGCTCGGGGTGGCGCTGCTGCTCAACGGCGTGCGGATGGCACGGTCCGAGGGGCGGAGCCTCGGCAACATGCTGTCCCTGATCCTCGGCGTGCTCGTGTTCGTCCTGCCGACCGTGGTCGTGGTGCTGGTCGTCACCGCGTCCGGTTCCGGCGGCACACCGTGGGCGGTCCTCGGGGACGCCGCGGCGTTCGTCGTCGTGCTCGGCTGCCTGTACGTGGGTGCCGCGTTCGTGTCGTTCGTCGTGTACTCGGTCGCCTACGCGCGGATGCGGCACCGGGAGGTCCCGGACACGGTCGTCGTGCTCGGCTCCGGACTCGTGCACGGCGACGTCCCGCCCCTGCTGCGGAGCCGGCTCGACCGCGCGCTCGACGTGTACCGCAGCGAGCTCGCCGCCGGCCGTCGCCCCCTGCTCGTGCCGTCCGGCGGCCAGGGCGACGACGAGCCGCGGTCCGAGGGCGCGGCCATGGCCGAGTACCTCGTCGCCCAGGGCGCCGACCCCGCCGACGTCCGCCCCGAGACCGCGTCGCGGAACACGCTGCAGAACCTCCGGTTCTCGCGCGCGGTCCAGCACGACGCCGGTCGCGACGGACCGATCCTCGTGGTGACGAACAACTACCACGTGCTCCGCGCGGCCGTCCTGGCGCGGAAGGCGGACCTCGACGCGCAGGTGGTCGGCTCGCCCACGGCGGCGTACTACGTGCCGAGCGCGTTCCTCCGCGAGTTCGTCGCGGTGATCGTCGAGCACCGGTGGCTCAACCTCGTGGCGTTCAGCCCGTTCGTGCTCCTGGTCGGCTACGCCGTCTGGGAGTCGTTCCAGCTGCGCTGAGCCGGCGGCGCGATCGGGTCCGGAGTCCCGTCGGTCGCGTCAGTCGCGGTCGTGCATCGCGGCGAGGCGCTCGTTGTACGCCCTGAGGTCCGCGTCGCCGTCCCGCTCCGCCTTCCGGTCGAGCCGCTTCGCGTCGCGGGTGTCCGAGCGCACCCAGTTCCGCACCACGAGCAGCGCGACGAACACCATCGGCAGCTCGGACGCACCCCAGGCGATGCCGCCACCGGTGTGCTGGTCGTCGAGGAGCGCGGCGTCGTTCGTCTGGCCCAGCGCGTGGAACCAGTCGAGCGCGAACACCGACTGCGAGGTCATCACGGCGACCCCGAAGAACGCGTGGAACGCCAGCGTGGCGAGCAGGGCGATGATGAGGATCGGGTACTGCGGGCGCTGCGGCCCGGGGTCGACACCGATGAACACCCAGAAGAAGAGGTACCCGCTGAACACGAAGTGCACGACCATCGCGACGTGCCACTCGTGGGACTGCATCGCGTACTGGTACGCCGGCGTGAAGTAGAACACGACGAGCGAGCCGGCGAAGATGACCCCCGCGACGGCGGGCTTCGCCAGGAAGTGCATGTACCGCGAGTGCGTGAAGAGCATCAGCCACTCGCGGGCACCGCGCGAGCCGTCGTTGCGCACCGGCAGGGTCCGCAGCGCCAGCAGCACCGGGCCGCCGAGCACGAGCGGCAGGGGCACGAACATCATGAGCAGCATGTGCTGGAGCATGTGCGACGAGAAGTGGATCATCCCGTAGACCGCCGGCCCGGCCGACGTCGTCCAGATGAACAGCGCGCAGCCGATCAGCCAGGCGATCGTCCGGCCGACGGGCCACTTGTCGCCGCGGGCCCGGAGCTTCCGGACGGCGAGCAGGTACCAGCCCGCGCCGACGACGGCCAGCGCGAGCCAGACCCAGTCGATGTGCCACTGGGTGAGGTAGGTCTGCACGGTCTGCGCCGGCGGGTACGGGAAGCCGATGAGGCCGGACCGGGTGTCCTCGCCGGTCTCCGGCGTCTGGGGGATCGGCGGCTGCGAGCGCGACACCGCGACCGAGACACCGATCGCGATCGCCATGAACACGATCTCGGCGAGGGCGAACCGGACGAAGAGCCGCCGGTCGAGCGGGGCGCGGAGCAGCCCGGGGACCAGTCGGCGGCGCTGCACGACCCCGGCGAGCCCGAGCAGCACCAGGATCGCGGCCTTGACGGTGATGAGCCACCCGTACGTCGTCGTGAACAGGTCGAGCGGCCCGGTCAGGCGGAGCGACGCGTTGACGATGCCGGAGAACGCGACCGCGGCGAACGCCCACCCGGCGAGCGTCGAGTACCGCGAGACGACCCGACCGGTTGCGCCCTTCACGCGGGTGCGCAGGAGCAGCACGGCGACGAGGCCGCCCGCCCAGACGCAGACCGCGACGAGGTGCACGGCGAGCGAGTTCACGGCGTTCGCGTGCTCGAGCGACCCGGCGGCGTGGCCGGAGAGGGCGAGGGGGAGGAGCGCGAAGAGCCCGGCGACGGTGGCCACGGCGAGCGTCGTGACCCGGGTGGCGAACGCGGCGACGACGGTGGCGACGAGGATGGCCACCGCGGACACGACGAGCGCCTGCCCGATCTCGACCTGGAACGCGAAGAGCATGAAGTTCCGCGCGAACACCGGGTTGGTGAGCGGGACCCCGAGGGTGTTCGCCCCGGTGAAGACGATGCTGACGACCGCGGCGAGGAACCAGACGGCGCCGGTCGCCGCCGCCCACCGGGACGCCCGGTGCTGGACGCTGGACATCGCGCCGTGGTCCTTCTTCTGCGCCGGCAGGGCGAACGCTGCGACGACGAGCAGGCCGATGGTCAGGGCGGCCGCGGTGTCGTGGACGACACGGGCGACCGGGAGGCCGTACTCGACGAGGTCGCCGGCGGACACCAGCTGCTGGTTCGCGGTGAAGGCGCCCGTCAGCGTCATCCCGAGGATCGAGCAGGCGATCGCGAGCGGGACGGCGATGACGAGGACCGTCGCGACGGTGGACGTGCGCGCGGTGACGGGCGCGGAGTCCGGTGCCGCGCCTCCGGGACGGGTTGCGGTGGGGGTGACGGTCATGACCGTCCCATGGTAGGTCGCCAGCCTGGAGGCGCGGCGCGAGTCCACGGATCCGGCTGGCGCCCGGCACAGGGTCGCGTCCGCCGCGTCGTCGGCGACGGGGGAGACGGCGTCACACTCGACGCTCCCAGATCCCCTCGCTCCCGACGGGGACGAACCCGACGGCCTCGTTGACGTCGAGCATCGGCCGGTTCTCCTCCGCGTTCGTGGTGATGATCGACGGCCGACCAGGGAAGTCCTGTTCCACCCGCTCGATGCCGGCCACCTTGAGCAGCTGTCCGAGCCGGTGGCCGCGGTGTTCCCGGAGGACGAGGGTGTCCCACTGCATGACGGCCCGGTCCGCGTCGTCCGGGACCGCCAGTTGCGTGAAACCGGCCAAGGTGCTGCTCGGTCGGTGCTCCACGGCGACGGTGAGCATGGCGCGCGGAGCACGGGCGAGTTCCTCCTCGTGTGCGCGCAGCCGGTCCGCGGTCCACGCGTCCTCCGGCTCCGCCATGTCGCCGGCAGGAGCGTCCGTGCTCATGCGCGTCTCGAGCAGGGCGAGGTCGTCGAGCCACCGGTCCGGCGTCGGGCCGGCCCACGTGTGCGTCCGGAAGTCGGGGCCGGCCGCCGCGATGGCCCGCTCCCGTACGGCGTCGATCACCGCCGGAACGGTCGGCAGCGCGAGGCGGCTGATCCGGTTCACCTGTCCGAACCGCCAGCCGCGACCGGCGAGGAACCGCGCGCCGGCCTCGTCGGCCGGGACGGCGCCGTGTCCGGTGGCCGGGACGAGCCAGCCGTCACCCGACGGCGAGCCGATCTGCCGGGAGACCGCGTACGTCTTCCACTGCGTGCGACCGTCGGCGCGTGCGACGGCTTCGAGATGGTCTGCGAGGACGGTCCCGATGCCGCGTCGCTGGTGCGCGGGGTCGACCCCGACCGCCATCCAGCAGTTCGAGGTCCCCGGTTCCTGCTTGGTGTCGTAGGACCCAGCGGCCACGACGGTGGACGTCCCGTCGCGCACGACGAAGAGTCGGCTCGGTGCGCCGGGCTCGTGGCACATCGGGAGGTACTCCTCCGGCTCCCAGGACAGTTCCGCCAACCCGTGCACGTCGCGTTCAGCACGGTCCGAGACCGCCAGCCACTCCCGGAACGCCCCGACCTTCCCGGGTGCATCGGTCATCGTGGCGGGCACGTCGAGTTCGTGCACGGTGTACGTGGTCATGGTGTCGTCCCCCGGTGGTTCCGTGCCACCCCGACGTGGGCAGCCTCGCAGCTTATCGGCGAGCACCCGCTGCCGCTAGGCTGCTCCGCGTGCTGCTCTCCGACCGCGACATCACCGCCCAGCTCGACGAGGGCCGCATCGGCCTCGACCCGTACGACCACTCGCTCGTCCAGCCGTCGAGCATCGACGTCCGCCTCGACAAGTTCTTCCGGCTGTTCGACAACCACAAGTACCCGCACATCGACCCCGCGGTGGACCAGCCCGACCTGACCCGTCTGGTCGAGACCGACCCGGACGAGGCCTTCGTGCTGCACCCGGGCGAGTTCGTGCTCGGCTCGACGTACGAGGTCGTGACGCTGCCGGACGACATCGCGGCACGGCTCGAGGGGAAGAGCTCGCTCGGACGCCTCGGGCTCCTCACGCACTCGACCGCGGGCTTCATCGACCCGGGCTTCTCCGGGCACGTGACGCTGGAGCTGTCGAACGTGGCGACGCTGCCGATCAAGCTCTGGCCCGGCATGAAGATCGGGCAGCTGTGCTTCTTCCAGCTGTCGAGCCCGGCGGAGAAGCCGTACGGGTCGGCCGAGTACCAGTCGCGGTACCAGGGGCAGCGTGGGCCGACGGCGTCGCGCTCGGCGCAGAACTTCCTGCGGACGGACGTCTCCGGTCGTCCGTAGGGTCGGTCGACCCCGGTCCTGCAAGGACCGCCCACGTGACGCACGCCGCAGCGCGAAATGTCGCATGCTGTGTATCGTGGCGGCATGTCCGCTGCTTCGCCACGGCCCACGACACCGGTGTCGGCCGCCACGCTCATCCGTCACGCTCGGACCCGCGCCGGGCTCACCCAGGTGCAGCTGGCCGGGCGCGCCGGGGTCACGCAGAGCGTCATCAGCACCTACGAGAACGGCCGCCGCGAACCGTCCCTCGCCGCGCTGCAACGGCTGCTGCTGGCAGCGGGCTTCACGACGGCGATCGACCTGGACCCCGTGGACGGACCGGCGACGCGGCGTGGGCCGGCGGACGGCGCCCCGGCGGACCGGTGACACCGAAGGACGCGGAAGGGCCCCGCCTCGCTGACGCGAGACGGGGCCCTTCGTGGTGCTGGGAGATCAGCCCTTCTTGGCGAGTGCCTCGAGCTGGTCGTTGCCCTTGTAGGCCTCGACCGCGTTCTCCTTGGTGACGAGGATCGGGGTCAGCTCGATGGCCGGCACCGTCTTCACACCGTTGTAGTTGTTCGTCTTGTCGATCTTGGTGTCGGGCTTGTTGCCCTTCGACAGGTCGGTCACCAGGTCGATGGCGGCCTGGGCCTCTTCGGTCGTGTTCTTGTAGATCGTCGAGTACTGCTTGCCCTGCATGATGTAGGGGATCGACGCGGTCTCGGAGTCCTGACCGGTGACGACGGGGTTCGGCTTGCCGGCGGCCTTCGTCGCGGTGAGGATGGCGCGGGCGAGGGTGTCGTTCGGCGAGAGGACGCCGTCGAGCTTGGTGTCACCCGAGTAGTACTGCGACAGGAGGTCCGTCATGCGCGACTGGGCGTTCTGCGCGAGCCAGCCCTTGGTCTGCACCTTCTGGAAGGTCTCCTGGCCGGACGTGACCTTGAGGGTGCCGTCCTTGATCTTCGGCTCGAGCACGCTCATCGCACCGTTGAAGAACACGGTGGCGTTCGCGTCGTCCGCCGAACCGGCGAAGAGCTCGACGTTGTAGGGGCCGTCACCCTTCTGGGCCTTGAGGCCGTCGAGGAGTGCGTTGGCCTGCAGCTGGCCGACCTTGTAGTTGTTGAACGCGACGTAGTAGTCGACGTTCTTGGTGTTCAGGATGTTGCGGTCCCAGGCGATGACGGTGACGCCCTTCGCCTTGGCTGCCTTGACCTGCGAGCCGAGCTGCGAACCGTCCGCGGCGCCGATGATGACGACCTTCGCGCCCTTGGTGACCATGCCCGAGATCTGCGACTGCTGGTCCGGGACGGGGTTGCCGGCGTTGGCGTACTGGATGTCGGCCTTGAAGCCGGCGTCCTTGATCGACTTCTCGAACGCGGCGCCCGCGAGCACCCAGTTCTGCGAGGTCTTCGCCGGGAGTGCGACACCGATGAGGTCGCCCTTCTTGATCTCCGTGCTCGCATCCGAGCCGGAGGTGCCGCGAGCCGAGCAGCCGCTGAGGGCGAGGCCCGCGACGAGTGCCAGGCCGATGCCGGCGATGAGCTTCTTGCGCATGTGATTGCTTTCTCTTCGTTGAGGGGGTGGAGCTGTGGTGAGGGGTTCGTGCGCCGGGCGGACGGGCCGCCCGGCGCCACGTTCTACTGGGTGTTGACCTTCTCCGGCTGGTCCTGGATGGACTGCGGCTGCTGCGCGGTCACGGTGTTCTGCTCCGTGTCCTTGCGCTGGAACTGCCGCATCATCCCGCCGATGAGCGAAGGGCGACCCTGGGACTTCGAGTAGACGTCGAACGCGACGGCGACGAGCAGGACCAGACCACGGATGATCTGCACCTTGTTCGACTCGATGCCCATGAGCTGGAGGCCGTTGGAGAGCAGGGCCATCACGAGACCACCGATGATGGAGCCCGAGATGGTGCCGATGCCGCCCGCGACCGCGGCTCCACCGACGAACACGGCGGCGATCGCGTCGAGCTCCCAGCCGGTGCCGTCCGCAGGACCCGAGGCGTTCGAGTACCCGACGAAGACCATGCCGGCGACGGCGGCCAGGACCGACATGTTCGCCATGACGAAGAAGTTCACCTTGCGGGCGCTGACACCGGAGAGGACGGCGGCGTTGGCGTTGCCACCGACGGCATAGACCTGGCGGCCGAAGATCGTGTTCTTCGTGATGAAGCCGTAGATGATCGTGAGCACGCCGAGGATGATCGCGACGATCGGAACGGACGTGCCGACCGGGCCGGCGCCGAACAGGTAGGTGGCGACGAGCGTGACGGCGACGAGGATGCCGGTGCGGACGATCGAGACCCACAGCGGCGGGACCTCGGCCTGCATCTTGCGGCGACGGCGACGGCCGCGCGCCTCGATGATGATGAGCGCCGCGATCGTCACGAGACCGAGCAGGAGCGTCCCGTTCGAGTAGCCGAAGTCCGGGCCGAAGTCACCGAGGTAGCCGGCGCCGATCGAGTTGTAGGAGTCGGGGGTCGGCACGGAGGTCGACTGGCCGATGATCTGGTTCGCACCGCGGAAGATCAGCTGACCGGCGAGCGTGACGATGAACGCCGGGACGCGGACGAACGCGACCCAGAAGCCCTGCCACGCACCGACGAGTGCACCGACGACGAGGCCGAGGATGATCGCGGCCCAGGCCGGCCAGTGCCACACCGACATGGACTGCGCGACGATGATGCCGACGAACGCCGCGACCGAACCGACCGACAGGTCGATGTGGCCGGCGATGATCACCATCACCATGCCGAGCGCCAGGATCAGGATGTACGAGTACTGCAGGAACAGGTTGATCACGTTCGTGGGCTCGAGGATGAGCCCACCGGTGGTGAAGTAGAAGAACGCGACGATCACGACGAGGGCGATGATCATGCCGTACTGGCCGATGCTGTTGCCCTTGCCGAACAGCAGTTTCAGGTTGTTCATGAGACGGTAGCGCCCTTCCGCGCGGAGGTCATGCTGCGCATGAGGGATTCTGGGTCGGCCTGGTCGGCCGGGAGGTCAGCGGTGATCTGGCCCTCGAAGATCGTGTAGATCCGGTCCGAGAGGCCGAGGAGTTCGGGGAGCTCGGAGGAGATGAGGATGATGCCCTTCCCCTCTGCCGCGAGCTGCTGGATGATGCCGTAGATCTCGAACTTCGCGCCCACGTCGATGCCGCGGGTCGGTTCGTCGAGGATGAGGATGTCCGGGTCGGTGAACATCCACTTCGACAGGACGACCTTCTGCTGGTTCCCGCCGGAGAGCTTGCCGACGTTCTCCTCGACCGTGGGCACCTTCGTGCGGAGCAGCTTCCGGTACTTCTCGGCGACGTTGTACTCCTCGAGGGAGTCCACGACGCCGGCCTTCGAGATCTTCGGCAGGTCGGCGGACACGGTCGACCGCTTGACCGTGTCGAGCAGGTTCAGGCCGAGCGCCTTCCGGTCCTCCGAGACGTAGCCGATGCCGTTCTCGATCGCCTGCTGGACGTTCGCGACCTTGATCTCGCGGCCGTCCTTGATGATCTGGCCACCGAGCCACGTGCCGTAGGAGCGCCCGAAGATGCTCATCGCGAGCTCGGTGCGCCCGGCGCCCATGAGGCCGGCGAAGCCGACGATCTCGCCGCGGCGGACGTGGAAGTTCGAGCCCTTGCAGACCAGGCGCGACGAGTCGAGCGGGTGCTGCACGGTCCAGTCGCGGACCTCGAAGAAGGTCTCACCGATCTTCGGCGTGCGGTCCGGGAAGCGGGACTCGAGCGAGCGGCCGACCATGCCGCGGATGATCCGGTCCTCGTTGACGCCGTCCGCCTTGACGTTCAGCGTCTCGATGGTCTTGCCGTCGCGGATGATCGTGATCTCGTCGGCGATCTGCTCGATCTCGTTCAGCTTGTGGCTGATGATGATGCTCGAGATGCCCTTGGCCTTCAGGCCGACGATGAGGTCGAGGAGGTGCTGCGAGTCGTTCTCGTTGAGTGCCGCGGTGGGCTCGTCGAGGATGAGGAGCTTGACGTCCTTGTGCAGGGCCTTCGCGATCTCGACGAGCTGCTGCTTGCCGACACCGATGTTCTTGATCTGCGTGTCCGGGTCGTCGGCGAGGCCGACGCGGGCGAGCAGGTCCTGCGCGCGGAGCTGGGCGGCGGTCCAGTCGATCGCACCGAAGCGGCTCGGCTCGTTGCCGAGGAAGAGGTTCTCGGTGATCGACAGCTCCGGGATGAGCGCGAGCTCCTGGTGGATGATGACGATGCCGGCCTGCTCGGACTGCTTGATGTCCTTGAAGCGGACCTCTTCGCCCTCGAAGACGATGTCGCCCTCGTAGGTGCCGAAGGGGTAGACGCCGGAGAGGACCTTCATCAGGGTCGACTTGCCGGCGCCGTTCTCGCCGCAGATCGCGTGGATCTCGCCGGCTCGGACGCTGAGCGAGACGTCGGACAGCGCCTTGACACCAGGGAACTCCTTGGTGATCGAGCGCATCTCGAGGATCGTCTCGGGTGCGGTGATCGACCGGGTCTCGAGTCCGGTGTCGATCGGGGTTGACGCCACGGTGCATCTCCTTCTGCCGCTGCGATGCGGCAGTTCTTCGGGTGGTTCTGCTGCGGCGACGAGCGGGCACGGGGAGTCCGTGCGGACCTCGTCGTCTAGTCCGGTGTCCTGTCGTGTGACGGTCATGTGACCGTTCACATCGGCGGAACGGAGGTAATACTACGCACGGGATCGGCGCGGCTGTCAATTCGGTGGTGTCGCGGTTTCGTAACGGCCCGCGTGATCCGGCCGAACCGCGCGGTGCGCGTCCCCTGGCTTGGGGTGACGGCGCGACCGCCGACGGACGGTCACCGCCGCCGGGGTGCTCCCGTCGAGCCGCGCACGACCAGCTGGGGAACGATGTCGATCGGCCGCAGCAGCTCGTCGTCGTCGCCCGGCAGGAGCAGGTCCACGCACCGTCGTCCCAGCTCGGCGAAGTCGACCTGCACGGTGGTGAGCGGCGGCCAGAAGTGCTTGGCCTCGGGGATGTCGTCGTACCCGACGACCGACAGGTCGCCCGGCACGTCGAGTCCGTACGAGCGTGCGGCGTGCACGACGCCGAGCGCCATCGCGTCGTTCGAGCAGAAGACCGCGGTGCAGTCCCGCCACCGCAGGAGCTCCCGACCGGCGTGGTAGCCGAAGTCGGCGCTCCAGTCGCCGAGGATCGGCGGCACCACTGGCATGTCCCGGTCCGACATCGCCCTGAGGAAGCCCTGCATCCGGGCGTCCGCCTCGATCCAGTCCTGCGGTCCGGCGATGTGCCGGACGTACTCGTGCCCGAGGTCGAGCAGGTGTTCGGTGGCGAGCCGTGCGCCCTCCATCTGGTCGACCCAGAGGGCGGTGGGGTCCTCCCCGACGCTCGAACGCATCGTCACGTAGGGCGTGCGGATGCCGAGCTCCTCGATGAGGTCGAACACGCGCTGCTGCGGCGCGATGACCACGATCCCCTCGACGTCCTGGTCGAGCAGGTGGCCGAGGCCGTCGCGCACCGCGGTGTCCGTCGGCTCCGCGATGTTGGCCGTGGTCACCGAGTACCCCCGGCTGACGGCGGCGTCCTCGATGGACTGCATGGTGACCGCGGGACCGTAGTGCGAGCGCTGCGCCGTGAGGACGCCGATCGTGCGCGTGCGACTCGTCACGAGTGCCCGTGCCGCCCGGTTCGGTCGGTACTGCAGCTGTTCCATCGCGGCGAGGACCTTGTCGCGGGTCTCCGCCCGGATCGCGTCCGAGTTGTTGAGCACCCGGGACACCGTCTGGTGGGACACGCCTGCGACCCGCGCGACGTCGCGGATGCTGGGCGACCGCGGTTGCTGAGTCCGCGTCGACGCCATTGCTACTCGTTTCCTGCTCGGGGCCGTGGCACGCCCATGTGCACGTTCACATTCCGAGCCAGATCATTATGCACGTCCCGAGGGTCCGCGCCACCTGAGTGCTCGTACCGACGCCGGTGCGCACCCCGGACGGCCCGCACGGACGGCACCGGTCGGTGACCCGGAGGAGCTCGTGCGGGTCGCCGTCCGCGACGTCGCTCCGACCAGTCGCGCTCCCGGGGGACCAGCCACAGGACGCCCGACCCGCCGGCGGGTGAACGTGCGGCCGCGCGGTGCGGCACGACGGTCAGCGCGTGATGCGGAGCCCCTCCGAGGCCAGCGCCGTCAGCTGCCACCCGAGCCACGGGCTCCAGGCGAACGGCGACCCCTCGACCGAGGCGCGCAGCGCGTCCTCGGAGACCCAGGCGTACTCGGCGACCTCGTCGTCCGCGGGTGCCGGCACGTCGTCCGTCACCGCGCGGTACACCGGGCAGACCTCGTTCTCGACGATGCCCGAGGCGTCCACGGCGCGGTACCGGAAGTCGGGCAGCACGAGCTCGACGTCCCGGACGGTGATCCCGAGTTCGCGGGACGCGCGCCGGGCGATGGCGTCCTCGAAGGACTCGTCCGGACCGGGGTGGCCGCAGAAGGTGTTCGTCCACACCCCCGGCCAGGTCTTCTTCGACAGCGCACGCCGGGTCACCAGGACGTCGCCGTCGGTGTTCCGGACGTGGCAGGAGAACGCCAGGTGGAGGGGCGTGTGGTCGGTGTGCACCGTGAACTTGTCCGCCGTGCCGATCGGGGTACGGTCGTCGGCCAGAAGCACCACGGTTTCAGGGAAAGTGCTCATCTGCGACGATAGGTTAGGCCAATGAGCGAGGAAGCGGCCACCGTGGCGCACATCGACCTCGCGCTCGTCGACGACTGCCTCGAGCGCTTCTTCGCCGTGTCGTCGGCTCGCGCCGAGCGCTACGGCCGGCCCTCCGAGGAGCTCTGGCGCGTGCTCCGCAAGGCGAGCATGGGCGGGAAGCGCTTCCGGCCCCGCATGGTGCTCACCGCGTACGCCGGGCTCGGCGGGTCCGACGTCCACGCCGCCGCCAACGTGGCCGCCGCCTACGAGCTGCTGCACACCGCGCTGGTCGTGCACGACGACGTCATCGACCGCGACTGGTCCCGCCGCGGGCAACCCAACGTCGCCGGGTCCTTCCGCGACACCGGCACGACCGGCGGACTGCCGCTGCCGACCGCCGAGCACCGGGGGATGAGCGCCGCGGTCATCGCCGGCGACCTCGCGCTCGCCGCCGCACCGCGCTTCATCGAGGCCTCGGGCGTCACCGGGGACCGGCGCGCCCGGCTGCTCGAGATCCTCGACGAGGCCGTGTTCGCCAGCGCCGCGGGCGAGATGACCGACGTGGACCTCGCGCTCGGGGTGATGCCGACCGTCGACGAGGTGCTCGCGATGGAGCGGGCGAAGACGAGCGTCTACTCGTTCGAGGCCCCACTGCAGTCCGGCGCCGTGCTCGCGGGCGCCTCGGAGGAGGTCGTCACGGCGCTCGGCGACTTCGGCCGTGAGATCGGCATCGCCTACCAGATCGTCGACGACCTCCTGGGCGTCTTCGGCGACGAGACCATGACCGGCAAGTCCGTCCTCGGCGACCTGCGCGAGGGCAAGCGCACCATGCTCATCGCCCACGCGGCGACGACCGACTGCTGGCCGGAACTCGAGCCGTACCTCGGCGACCCGGACCTGACCGAGGCGCGCGCGGACGAGGTCCGTGCGACCCTGGTCTCCTGCGGTGCTCGTGCGGCCGCGGAGTCGCGAGCGGCCGAGCACGCCGCCCTCGCCCGCGCCGAGCTCGCCGCACTGCCGTTCGACCTCGCCGACCGCCTGGAGGGCCTCGTGACCGAACTCGTGGAGCGCGCCCGGTGACCCAGGACATCCGGTGAGCCAGGCCACCACCACGCGTCTGGCCCTCTACGACGCGACGGCCGAGGCCGCGTCCGGCGTCGTCATCGAGCGCTACTCGACGTCGTTCGGACTCGCCAGCCGCCTGCTCGCGAAGGACGCCCGCGAGCACATCCGGAACGTCTACGCCCTCGTCCGGGTCGCCGACGAGGTCGTCGACGGCCCCGCGACCGAGGCCGGGCTCGACCCCGCGCTCGCCCGGGTCGTCCTCGACGAGCTCGAGGCCGACACCGAACGCGCGATGGCGGTCGGCTTCTCGGTCAACCCGGTGGTCCACGCATTCGCCCGCACCGCCCGTGTCACCGGGTTCGGCGCGGACCTCACCCGCCCGTTCTTCGCGTCGATGCGGATGGACCTCGAGCGGACCGAGCACGACGACGCGTCGTTCGGCACATACGTGTACGGCTCGGCCGAGGTCGTCGGGCTGATGTGCCTCCGCGCGTTCGTGCACCGCGCCGGCCGACCGACCTTCGACGACGCCGTGCTCGTCGACGGGGCGCGGGCGCTCGGTGCCGCGTTCCAGAAGGTGAACTTCCTCCGCGACCTGCACGCCGACTTCGAGGTGCTCGGGCGCTCGTACTTCCCGGGCGTCGCGGTGCGCACCTTCGACGAGGCGACGAAGGACCGGCTCGTCGCCGACGTCCAGTTCGACCTCGACCGTGCGGCGCGGACGATCCCGCTGCTGCCCGCCGACGCCCGGAAGGCCGTCGCCCTCGCGCACGCGCTGTTCCAGGAGCTCAACGACCGGATCGCGGGGACCCCCGCGAACCTGCTCATCACGACCCGGGTGCGCGTGCCGAACCCGGTGAAGGCGCGGCTCGCCGCGCAGGTCCTCGCCGGACGCGCCCCGTCGCGTCCGCGGGCGGCCACCCACCGGCCAGGAGACTCGTCATGACCCCGCCCCGCGCCTCCCGTCCGGCCGCCACCCCGTCCCGGCGCACGGTGCCCGCTCGCCGCGCCGTCGTGATCGGCGGCGGCATCAGCGGGCTCGCGTCCGCGGCCCTGCTCGCGCGCGACGGCTTCGCGGTGACGGTGCTCGAGCAGCGTGACCAGCTCGGCGGCCGCGCAGGTTCGTGGGAGCGCGACGGCTTCCGGTTCGACACCGGGCCCTCGTGGTACCTCATGCCCGAGGTCTTCGACCACTTCTTCCAGCTGCTCGGCACCTCGGCCGACGCGGAGCTCGACCTCGAGAAGCTCGACCCCGGCTACCGCGTCTACACCGAGGGACACGACGAGCCGATCGACCTGCGCGCCGACCGCGAGGCCAACATCGCCCTGTTCGAGTCGATCGAGCCCGGTGCCGGCGAGCGGATGCGGAAGTACCTCGCGTCCGCCGAGGACACCTACACGATGGCGATCCGACGCTTCCTCTACACGTCGTTCCAGGACCTGCGGAAGCTCGCCGCGCCGGACGTCCTCCGCCGCATGCCGAAGCTCGCCCGGCTCCTCACGCAGCCGCTGTCGACCTTCGCGTCGACGGCCGTGGAGGACCGCCGGCTCTGGCAGGTCCTCGGGTACCCGGCGGTGTTCCTCGGCACGAGTCCGTACGCCGCACCGAGCATGTACCACCTGATGAGCCACCTGGACCTCGCTGACGGGGTGCTCTACCCGAAGGGCGGCATCACCGAGGTGATCTCCGCCGTCGAACGGGTCGCCCGCCGCGAGGGCGCCACCATCACCCTCGGAGCGGCGGTCGAGCGGATCGTCGTCGCGGACGGCCACGTCACCGGCGTCGTGCACCGCGACCGCGACGGCGCCGAGCACACCGCACCCGCCGACCTCGTCGTCAGCGCGTCCGACCTGCGGCACACCGAGCTGGAGCTCCTCGAGGCCGAGCACCGCACCTACCCCGAGTCGCACTGGCAGCGACGAGACCCGGGCCCCAGCGCCGTGCTCGTCTACCTCGGCGTGGACGGTCCCGCGCCGGGCCTCCTGCACCACACGCTCGTCTTCACCGCGGACTGGAAGGCCAACTTCGGCGCGATCTTCGGCGCCGACCGGCACGTGCCCGACCCGGCGTCGATCTACGTGTGCGCGCCGTCGCTCACCGACGACTCCGTCGCCCCGGAGGGTGCGAGCAACCTGTTCATCCTGGTGCCGCTGCCCGCGGACGTGTCGATCGGCGCCGGCGGGATCGACGGTGCCGGCGACGCCGAGGTCGAGCGGATCGCCGACCGCGCGATCGACGTCGTCGCCGAGCGCGCGGGCATCCCGGACCTGCGGGACCGCATCCGGGTCCGCCGGACGATCGGGCCGCGCGACTTCGCCGACGACTACAACGCCTGGAGCGGATCGATGCTCGGCCCGGCGCACACCCTCGCGCAGAGCGCGTTCTTCCGCGAGAAGAACGTGTCGAAGAAGGTGGACGGCCTGTACTACGCCGGTGCGTCGACCATCCCCGGCATCGGGCTCCCCATGTGCCTGATCAGCGCCGAGGTGCTCATCAAGCGCATCCACGGCGACACGAGCACCGAGCCGCTGCCGACTCCGCTGGGCGCCACGGTCTGATGCCCGGGCTGTACCTCGCCGGGCTGCTCGTGTCGCTCGTCGGCATGACGGTGCTCGACGCGCGCTTCCGGCTGTTCTTCTGGCGTGCACCGTGGCGCGCCGCGGCCGTGACGGTCGTCGGCGTCGCGTTCTTCCTGGTCTGGGACGTGCTCGGCGTGGCGCTCGGCATCTTCTTCATCGGGCCGCAGAACCTGCTCACCGGTGTGCTCCTCGCCCCGGACGTCCCGCTCGAGGAGCTCTTCTTCCTGCTGCTGCTCTGCTACACCACGATGAACCTGACCGGGTTCGTGCGACCCCTCGTCGCGCGACGCGTCCGGCGGGCCGATCGGGGTCGGGCGTGACCGGGGCCGGTGCCTACGCACTGCTCGCCCTGCCGTTCTTCGCCGTCGTCGCGGTCGTCGCGGTGGTCGCGGGTGTCGTCGCCGGTCGGCGCGCGCGGGTGCACGGACGTGGCGTGGGCGCGGGGCGGCGGACCGCGGTGGTGACCGCCCTCGTGGCCGGGGCCGCGTTGCTCGTCATGACGATCGTGTTCGACAACGTCATCGTCACGCTCCGCATCGTCGCCTACGACCCGTCGCTGATCAGTGGTGCGAAGATCGGGGCGATCCCCGTCGAGGACCTCGCGTACTCGCTGGCGGCGATCGTGCTGCTGCCGAGCCTGTGGGTGCTGTTCGACCGGACGGCCCCTCGGGGCCGGGCGGACACGCGAGACCGGACCGCCGAGCGCGTCCGGACCGCTCCGCGGGACCGGACGGCCCCGCCGGACCGCACGGACGAGCGCCACCCGGCCGACGCGCGCACCGCGCCCGACCCGACCACCGACGAACCGGAGCCACCTCAGTGAACGCGAGCACCGCCTCCCGACCGTCGACCCTGCGCGCCCTCTTCGTGTCGTCCCGGCCGATCAGCTGGGTGAACACCGCCTACCCGTTCGGCGCCGCGTACCTGCTCGGCAGCGGGGTCGGCGTCGAGGGCGGCGGCGGGTTCTCCCTGGTAGCGCTCCTCGTCGGCGTCGTCTACTTCCTCGTGCCCTACAACCTGGCGATGTACGGCATCAACGACGTCTTCGACTACGAGTCCGACCTGCGGAACCCGCGGAAGGGCGGGGTCGAGGGCGCCCTGCTCGACAAGAGCGTGCACCGGACCACGCTCTGGGCGGTCGTCGTGACGAACGTGCCGTTCCTCGTCGCGCTCGTCGTGCTCGGCGCGCTGAGCGGCAACGGGCCGTGGTCGTGGCTCGTGCTCGCGATCAGCGTGTTCGCCGTGCTCGCCTACTCCGCTCCGGGTCTCCGGTTCAAGGAGAAGCCGTTCCTCGACTCGCTCACGTCGAGCACGCACTTCGTGTCGCCCGCCGTGTACGGCCTCGCGCTCGCCGGGCCGCACTGGACCGGGCAGCTCGTCGCGGTCTGCGTCGCCTTCTTCCTGTGGGGCGTGGCCTCGCACGCGTTCGGGGCGGTGCAGGACGTCCTGGCCGACCGCGCCGGCGGCATCGGTTCCGTGGCGACCGTGATCGGCGCACGCGCGACCGTGCGTCTGGCGTTCGTGGCGTACCTGGTCGCCGGTGTCGCGCTGCTGTTCTCCGCGTTCCCCGGACCGATCGCCGCGGTCGTCGTGGTCCCGTACGCCCTGAACGTGCTGCCGTGGTGGAACGTGACGGACGACGGCGCCGAGGCCGCGAACGCGGGGTGGAAGCGGTTCCTCTGGATCAACTACCTCGCCGGGTTCATCGTCACGATGGCGCTCATCGCGTACGCCTTCACGCACTGAGCGGGTCCCTGACAGACTGGTCGGACGCACCGCGGCGTCCGTGGTGCGTCACCAGCCACGAGGGAGTGCACGCATGACGGTCCGGATCATCCACGTCGGTCTCGGAGGGTGGGGCGGCAACTGGGCCCGCACCGCCATCCCGGAGGTCACCGAGGTCCAGGTGGTCGGGATCGTCGACCCGGTGCCGGCGACCCTCGAGTCCGTCCGCGAGGACCTCGGGCTGCCGGAGTCCGCGGCGTTCCCGTCCCTCACCGCGGCACTCGCCGGGGTCGAGGCCGACGCCGTCGTCATCACCGCCCCGGCCGTCACCCACGTGCCCCTCGCGCTCGAGGCGCTCGAGGCGGGCAAGCACGTGCTCGTCGAGAAGCCGTTCGCGAACACCACCGACGAGGCCGTCACCGCCGTCCGCCGTGCCGAGGAGCTCGGCCTCGTCCTGCAGGTCAGCCAGAACTACCGCTGGTACCCGGCGCCCCGCGTCGTGCAGGAACTGCTCGAGGCCGACGCCGTGGGCGAGTTGTCCGCGATCTCGATCGACTTCCGGCAGTGGGACAACGACCAACCGGTCGCCACGTACCCGCACTACGCGTTCCCGCACGCGATGATCAACGACATGGCGATCCACCACTTCGACCTGCTCCGGATGATCACCGGCCGCGAGGCCGTCCGGGTCTACGCACGTGCCTCGTACCCGGGCTACAGCAAGTACCAGGACGAAGCGGTCGCGTCGATGATCATCGAGCTCGACGACGGTCTGGTCGTGAGCTACCGGGGCAGCTGGCTCTCGCGCGCACCGCGCACGGCGTGGGCCGGCGAGTGGAGCATCCAGGGCGAGGACGGCGAGCTCTGGTTCACGAGCCGCAGCGGTGCACCGAACGCCGTCGAGGGCGACCGCGTCACGGTCCGCCGCACCCAGGACGACGAGGCCGAGGCCGTCGAGCTCCCGACGATGCCCCACACGGACCGGCAGGGCGGGTTGCAGGCGTTCGCGCGGTCCGTCGCGGGAGGGCCGGCGCCGATGACGAGCGGTCGGGACAACCTGCGGAGCCTCGCGCTCATGGAGGCGGCGGGCCGTTCCGCGGCGTCCGGCCGACCCGAGGACGTCGTCGTCCCGTCCTGACCGTGGGGACTGCCGGTCTGGAGGCGCGGAGCCGGTCCGCACCGCGCCTCCGGTCCGGCACTGGTCGCGCCCACCCCGCGGGTCGGGCCGCGACGGTCGCGTCGGCTCGCCGGCGCCGGTCGCCCACCTCGTGGGCCGACCGCTCACCGCGCGGGTCAGGCCACGCCGGCCGCCCGCCGCGCCTGCGCGACCGCAGCGCGCGCACCGAGCGACCATCCCGGCCCGTGCCCCGGCAGCACGTGCTCGGCCTCGGTGTCCGCCAGCCGTTCGAGTGACGCGACGGCGGTGTCCACGTCGGCGGTGGCCGCCGGAGCGACGATCCGCGGCCCGATCCCGCCCGTGTACGGGTCGAGGGTGACCAGCGCGTCGCCGGCGATCACGGCGTCGCGGTCGGCGAAGTGCAGCGCCACGTGGCCGTCCGTGTGCCCCGGCGTCTCGATGATCCACGGCGTGCCCGGCACCTCCGCGCGCGACTCCATCGGCTCCGTGTCCGCGATGCCGTCGACGGTCAGGGCGCCGGCGAGCAGCATGCGTCCGAGCGGGGCGAGACCGCCGGGGTGCAGCGCCACGAAGCCGAACTGGTTCGTCTGCGGACGGTACGAGTACGGGTGCGCGGCGAGGTCCCGGTCGCCCGGGTGGACGTAGACCGGCGTGCCCCACTCCCGGTGCATGCGGGCCGCGGTGCCGACGTGGTCGAAGTGCCCGTGCGTGAGGAGGAGGCCCTCGACCCGGTCGGGGCCGTACCCGAGGTCGTGCACGGCGAGCTGCAGGTGCGGCCACGCGGCGGGCAGTCCGGCGTCGACCACGAGCAGCCGGTCGCCGGTCTCGACGAGGTACGTGTTGGTGTGTGCGGTCTCGAGGCGGTGGATCCCCTCGGCGACGTCTCGGAAGAGCATGTGCCGCAGGCTAGCCACGGCACACTGTGCGCCGTTCCGGGCTCGACGTGTAGGAAATGGTGAATGGCCAAGGACAGTCTCCCCGAGCTCGAACTCGCGAACGTCCGCACGCGTGAGCACATCACGGACACCGTGACCGAGATCCGCCGACGCGCGGACGTGCCGGCACGCACACGACTCGCGATCGCGAAGACGCGGCAGCGCTGGCACCGCGACCCGACCCCGCTCGTGGCGATGGGTGTCACCGCGGCAGCGGGCGTCGCGGCGATCGTCGTCGGCATCGCGATCCGCAACGACCCCGCGGGGCACCTCGCCCAGCCGCCGGCGAGCTCGGCCTTCACCGCGCTCCTGCCCTTCGGCGCGCGCGGCGACGGCCCGTCGGCGAAGGAGCAGGCGCAGCCCGGACGCAAGGGCCGGAAGGCTCGGCGGAAGGCCGCCGAGGAAGCCCTCGAACGGGACCCGGCGCACCGCGCGCGGGTGAAGCAGCAGGTCGGCATCGCCGCGGTCCAGCGTCGTGCCGACAAGAACCGCAAGCAGGCGGTCAAGCGCTCGAAGCAAGCACTGAAGGCGAGGGGGTAGTCCCGTGGCACGAGACCAGCAGAAGCCCGATCCGGACGACGCCCGGAAGCCGGACAGCCCGACGGACCTCACGAAGCCGTCCTTCGTGTACACGCTCAAGAAGACGCTCCGCGAGTTCTCGAGCGACCAGTGCACCGACCTCGCCGCGAGCCTGACGTACTACACGGTGCTCGCGCTCTTCCCCGGCATCCTGGCGGTCGTCTCGATCCTCGGGCTCGTGTCGAACCCCGAGAAGACGATCACCACCCTGCTCGACGTCGTCCGCGGCGTCGGCGGCGGCCAAGTCGCCGACCTGCTGCAGAACCCGATCGAGGGTCTCGTCCGGTCGCCGGCGGCCCCGGTCACGTTCATCGTCGGTCTGGTCGGCGCGCTGTGGTCGGCATCCGGCTACGTCGGCGCGTTCGGCCGGGCGATGAACCGCATCTACAACGTGCGCGAGGGGCGTCCGATCTGGAAGCTCCGTCCGACGATGCTCGGCGTGACGCTGTTCACGGTGATCCTGCTCGTCGTCGGTCTCCTCGCACTGGTGTCCGGCCCGCTCGCTCGCACGTTCGGCGACCTCATCGGCCTCGGCGACGTCGCGGCTCTCGTGCTGTCCATCGTGCAGTGGCCGATCCTCCTGGCCATCATGATCATCGTCGTGGCGGTGCTGTACTACTGGGCCCCGAACATCCGGCAGTCGAAGTTCAAGTGGGTGAGCGGCGGCGCCCTGCTCGCGATCGCGATCTGGATCATCGCGAGCGTCGGGTTCGGCTTCTACGTCGGCAACTTCTCGAACTACAACGCCACGTACGGCTCCCTCGGTGGGGTCATCGTGTTCCTGCTGTGGATCTGGATCACGAACAACGCGCTGCTCTTCGGTGCCGAGTTCGACGCCGAGCTGGAGCGCGGCCGGGAGCTGCAGGCCGGCATCCGCGCCGAGGAGGACATCCAGCTCCCCGAGCGGGACACCCGGCAGATCGAGAAGCAGGACGAGAAGCACGCGCAGGACGTCCTAGAAGGCATCAAGATCCGCCAGAGCGCCGGACGCACGGACGACTGACGGCCCGCTCCCGGAGGAGGGGCGGCCCGCGTCGTCGACGTCGGCGTGATGCCCTGGAGGCGCGGCGTGCGTTCCGTAGGCTGGCCCGCGTGACGACTGAACAGCCTCCCGTCCTCCCCACCGCCCTCGTGACGGGCGCGACCCGCGGCATCGGCCGAGCCGTCGCCCTCGACCTCGGGCGCACGCACCACGTGTTCGTCGGCGGCCGCACCGCGGCCGCCGTCGCCGAGCTCGTCGACGTCCTGCCGAACGCGTCGCCGTTCGTCGGGGACCTCGGCGCGGGCGACGTCCCGACGCTGCCCGACCGCCTCGACGTCCTCGTGCACAGCGCCGGGGTCGAGCAGGGCACCACCGTCGCGGACACCCCGCGTGCCGTGTGGGAGCAGGTGTTCGCGACGAACGTCTTCGCCGTCGCCGAGCTGACGCGGCTCGCCCTCCCCGCGCTCCGTGCGGCGCGCGGCATCGTCGTGCCGATCAACAGCGGGTCCGGCTTCACCGCCGGCCCGGGCGGTGGCGTGTACGCCGCCTCGAAGTTCGCGCTCCGGGCGTTCGCCGACGCCCTGCGCGAGGAGGAGCGCGCGAACGGCGTCCGCGTGTCGAGCGTGCACCCGGGCCGGACGGACTCGGACATGCAGCGTGCCCTCACCGAGAAGCTCGGCGAGGACTACGACACCGCGTACTACCTCGCTCCCTCGGACGTGGCGGACGCCGTCCGCGCCGTCGTCGACCTGCCGGAGCGCGGCACGATCGAGTCGCTGGCGATCCGCCCGACCAGGCGCCGCTGAGACGCCGGGGCGGCCGCCGCACCGCCCCGGCGTCGTCAGGTCACCGCAGCTCGACGACCGTCGTCAGGCCGAGACGGTCGAGGAACGTCTCGTCGTGACTCACGACGACCAGGGCGCCGCGGTACGCCCGGAGCGCGGCCACGAGCTGGTCGACGCTCGTCAGGTCGAGGTCGTTCGTCGGCTCGTCGAGGACCAGGAGCTGCGGCGGCGGATCGGCGAGCACGAGGGCGGCGAGCGCCACACGGAACCGCTCCCCGCCGGACAGCGCCCCGGCCGGCCGGTCGACGGTGTCGCCGCGCACCAGGAACCGTGCGAGCCGGTTCCTGACCTCGGCCGGAGGCACGTGCGGGGCGTCCCGTCGCACGTTCTCCAGAACGGTCGCGGAGTCGTCGAGCGAGTCCTTGCGCTGCGGCAGGTAGGCGATCCGGTCGACGTGCGGGACGGCGCGGGTGTCGGGCAGCGGGTGCTCCCGGGCACGCGGGACCCCGACGAGCTGGTCGAGCAGCGTCGTCTTGCCCACGCCGTTGTCCCCGACGACCGCGATCCGCTCCGGTCCCTGCACGACGGTCTCGCGTCCCCGGACCGTGACCGTCGCGATCCGCCGGGACGCCGGCACGTCCGGGTCGGGCAGTTCGACGTGGATCGACTCGTCGTCCCGGAGCCGGAGTTCCGCCTCGCGCTTGGCCGCGAGCGCGGCGGCCTCGTCGTCGGCGTACCCGGCGCGGAGTCGTCCGGCGGTCTCCTCGCCCTTCTTCCGCATCTCGTTCGCGTAGCCCTTGGGCATGTTCTCGACGGCCTTCACCCCGGCGCGGGCGCGTCGGGCGATCTTCGTCTCCGCCTCGATGCGCTGCCGCTTCTCGGTGCGGTGGCGCTGCTCGGCGACGCGGACCTCCCGTGCGACGGCGGCCTGCTGCACCGCGAGGTGCTCCTCGAAGGCGCTGAAGGTCCCGCCGAACACCGTCACGGCCCCGGCGCGCAGTTCGCACGTCTCGTCGACGTGCTCGAGGAGCTCCCGGTCGTGGCTGACGACGACGAGGGTCCCCGGCCAGTCGTCGACCATGTCGAGCAGGATCCCGCGGCCGCGCCGGTCGAGGTTGTTCGTCGGCTCGTCGAGGACCGCGATCGGCAGGCCGCGCAGCCGGATGCCGGCGACCGCGACGAGCACCGCCTGCCCTCCGGACAGGGTCGACGCCGTGCGGTCGAGGTCGCCGCCGATCCCGAGCCCGATGCGGTCGAGCGCCGCGGCCGCGCGCTCCTCGATGTCCCAGTCGTCGCCGATCGCGTCGAAGTGCTCGGGTGCGGCGTCCCCGCCGAGCACGGCCCGGAGGGCGGTCAGTGGCCGGTGGATGCCGAGCAGGTCGGCGACCGTGTCGTCGGAGCCGACCTGCAGGCGCTGCGGCAGGTGGTCCACGGGGCCGGTCGTCGTGACGGTGCCCGCCGTGGGGTGGAGCCGGCCGGTCACCAGCCGGACGAGCGTGGACTTGCCGGCCCCGTTCCTCCCGACCAGGCCGGTCCGGCCCCGACCGAAGGCGGTCGAGAGGTGGCTGAGCGCGACGGTGCCGTCGGGCCAGGTGAAGCTGACGTCGTGCAGGACGACGGACGGACTGATGGGCATGCGGGTGCCTCCCCGGTTGTCGGTGCTGGGCGCACGACACCGGACCCGCTCGAGGGACCCGTCAGGGTCGGTCGGCGGAGCGCCCGACGGGGCGCGTCACCACGGTGTCAGCGCGTGGGCTGAGCAGGACCGGTGGTGACCAGCAAGGCGTCTCTTCCGTCGAGGAGTCCCCGTGACCGCCACCCGTGCCGCCGGTCGGTCGTCCCGCCCCGGGGGCCTCGTGGTGACGACGAGGTACTGCCCACGGTACGCCGACGGAGGGACGGCTCGCAAGGCTCCCGCACGCGTGACAGGCTGGGGGCATGCCGGAGAACCTGCTGCCGAACCCGACCACGAACCCCGCGACGCTGCTGCCCGCCGAGCCGGAGGTGACCGCCGTGCTCGAGGCCGACGCGCCCGTCGCGAGCGTCGTCGTGTCGTACCCGTCGTCGAGCCTGGCCTGGGCGCTCCTCGCCGACGAGGCCTGGGACCGCGGCGCCACGCTCGAGTCGTACGCCTACGCCCGCGTCGGGTACCACCGTGGGCTCGACGCCCTGCGCAGGGCCGGCTGGCGCGGCGCCGGACCCGTGCCGTGGTCGCACGAGCCGAACCGTGGCGTGCTCCGGGCGTTGTTCGCCCTGCGCCGGGCGGCCTCGGCGATCGAGGAGCCGGGCGAGCCCGAGCGCCTGACGGACTTCCTGAACGCGTCCGACCCCGAGGCGCTGCCGGCGCTGTCGGGCGGCGCGGCGGAGTAGCCGCGCGCCCCGCACAACGGAAGTCATCCCGAACCGCGGCGATCCACGGTTCGGGGTGACTTCCATCGTGCGGAGCTCGGGCCGACTCCCGCCGTCGGGTCGCACCCCGCCGCGGACGCAGCGGGGTGCGACCGGGGCCGGTCGCCGCCGCCCTACGCCAGCACGACGCTCCACGAGAACGCCTGCGGCCACAGCTGGTGCTCCGGCAGCACGTCGAGCCCGCACGCCCGCGACCCCAGGCCGTGCTGCGCGGCGTCGAGGTACAGGTACAGGTGCTCCGACGTGGGCAGCTCGTACGGGTGCATCGCGCGCCCGATCTGCTGCGCGGTCCATGGCGAGAGCGTGAACCCGGCACGGTGCGCCCCGACGGTCCGCACCGTCAGGTCACCGACGGACAGCGTGCGCAGCGCCGGCCGGTGCCCGGTCTCCTGCGGCATCGAGTACTCGACGCCGAGGGACCGCACCGGAGCGGTGAAGCGCCCGACCCGGGCAGCGTGCGACGAGTCCGCGTAGGACTCCAGCGGCCCGGTCCCGAACCACTCCGCCTCGAGGTCCGCCATGTTCGCCGGCAGGTCGAAGCGCACCCCGATCCGCGGCCAGGTGACGTCCCACGCCCCGAACGGCACCGCGTCGGTCTGCAGCTGCAGCCCGTCGTCGGTGAGGGCCCAGCGGTGCGTGACGTCGACGCCCCACCCGCTGTTCGCCGCCGCGACGCGGACGCGCTGCTCCAGCCCGTGGGCCGTCCGCGACACCGACACGAGCCGGTGCGTCAGCCGGTCGAGTCCCCGCTCCCGCCACCGCGTCGCCGACGGGGGAGCGGTCGGGTCGCCGACGCCGTGCGTGAGCACCGGGTCGGCGGTCTCGTAGCCGCCCTGCGACGCCAGGCTGTCGTTGTCGGTCGGCGCTCGCCACAGGTCGAGTCGTGGTCCGGCGACCTCGTGCCCCTTCCAGGACACCAGGTCGCCCCGCGCCGAGAAGGTCCCGTCGCCGAGGCGGTCGCCGTCCCAGGTCTGCCGGGAGGCGCGGGCCGCCTCCGCCGGTCGGCTCGCGACGAGCGTCTGGGCGCGTGCGACGACGTGGCCGGTGTCAGCCCACGCCGTCGGGCCCGCCAGCTCCGCGGTCACGTCGAACCACAGTTCGTCGCCGGGTGCGAGCCCGTCGGTGCCCGCTGCGACCGCGGCGAGGACCTCGTCCGGCACCGGCACCGTGGCCGACTGCCGCGCGGCGACCACACCGGGGGCGAAGCGCCCGGAGGACTCGACGATCCCGTTCCGCTGCAGCGTCCAGCAGAACCGCAGTCCTGCGGTCGAGGCCGAGTGGTACCGGTTCTCGACGAGGACCGTGCGGTCGCCGAGGACGAACCGGACCGGTGCGACCACGGCGGCGAACTCGGCGAGCCCCGGGGTCGGGGAGTCGTCCGGCAGCACGAGGCCGTCCATCACGAAGTTCCCGTCGTGCACCACCTCGTGGAAGTCGCCGCCGTACGCGTAGTAGGGCGTGCCGTCCGGGGTGTGGGCGAGCAGCCCGTGGTCCCGCCACTCCCAGACGAACCCGCCGTGCAGGCGCGGGTAGCGGTCGACCAGGGCCTCGTACTCGGCGATCTGCCCGGGGCCGTTGCCCATCGCGTGCACGTACTCGCAGTGGATGAACGGCTTCGCGCGCTGCCGGGCGGCCTCCGCGGGACCGCAGCCGAGCAGGGGTGTGGCCGGACCGCCACCGATCGACTCGGTCTCCTGCAGGGTCGGGTACATCCGCGAGTACACGTCCGTGTAGTCGCCGGTGTAGTCGCCCTCGTAGTGCACGGGGCGCTCGTCGTCGCGGTCGTGCACCCACTGCGACATCGCGGCGAGGTTCCGACCCGTGCCGGACTCGTTGCCCAGCGACCACATCACGATCGACGCGTGGTTCTTGTCGCGCTCGACGGTCCGGGCGATGCGGTCGAGGTAGGCGTCACGCCACGCCGGGTCGTCGGAGGGGTTGCCGACCCATTCGGTGAAGAGGAAGCCGTGCGTCTCGAGGTCGCACTCCAGGATCACCCAGAAGCCGAGCTCGTCGGCGAGGTCGAGCACCCGCGGGTGCGGCGGGTAGTGCGACGTGCGGATCGCGTTGACGTTGTTCCGCTTCATGAGCGCCATGTCCGCGCGTGCGTGCTGCTCGTCGAACACGCGACCGCGCTCGGGGTGGGTCTCGTGCCGGTTGACGCCGTGGAACACGACGCGCTCGCCGTTGACCAGGAACCGGTCGCCGACGATCGCCACCGAGCGGAAGCCGAGCCGCAGCGACACGGTCTCGCCGCCGGACGAGCCACCCGCCGCGGTGCCCGACGACAGGGTCGCGTCGTAGAGCCGCGGGAGCTCGGCGCTCCACGGTTCGACGCCCTCGACCCCGATCGGTGCGACGTCGTCCGCGGACTGCCAGACGACGTCGACGCCCAGGTCCGGCACGGCGAACCGCACCGGGAACACCGCGTCGACGGTCGGGAACGTGATCGTCCCCGTGCCGGTGGACGGCCGTCCCGAGGCTGCGGTGCCGGCCGTCGCGGCGTCACCCAGCGTGGTGCTCCACCCGGCGCGGACGAACACGTCGTCGATCGGGGCCGTCGGACGGGCGAGCAGCGTGACGTCGCGGAAGATGCCGGGCAGCCACCACTGGTCCTGGTCCTCCAGGTAGGACGCGGCCGACCACTGGTGGACCCGGACGAGCAGCTCGTTGGGCCCGGGCACGAGCAGCGAGGTCACGTCGAACTCGGTCGCGAGCCGCGAACCGGTCGACCAGCCCACGAGGGACCCGTTCACCCACACCCGGAAATGGGACTCCACCCCGTCGAAGCGGAGCAGCACGCGGGCCGCCGCCTCGAAGGACGACGGCAGCGAGAACGTCCGCCGGTGGTCGCCGGTCGGGTTCTCCTCCGGCGGGTGCGGCGGGTCGATCGGGAACGGGTACTGCAGGTTCGTGTAGCTCGGTGCGCCGTGCCCGTGCAGGACCCAGTGCGCCGGGACGGGGATGCTGCCCCACTCGTCCTCCGCCGTCGGTTCCGGCACGTCGGCCACCGGCGACCACCGGAAGTCCCACGCGCCGTTCAGGGACAGTGCGGGCGCGTCGGTGTGCAGCCAGGCCCGGGGCGCGAGTCGGCTTTCCGAGCCCGGTGCCGTCGAGGCGAGCGCCGCGAGGGCGTCCGTCGTGGAGGAGGACGAGTGTGCAGCGATGGTCAACCCTTGACCGATCCTTCCGTGAGGCCCCCGCGCCAGAAGCGCTGCAGGACGATGATGGCGATGACGAGCGGGATGACCGAGACGAGCACCCCGCCGGTGGTGAGCTGGTAGAACTCCGGCAGCCGGTCCACCTGGGACCGCCAGTTGTTCAGTCCCAGTGTGATCGGGTACAGCTTCTGGTCTGCCAGCATGATGAGCGGCAGGAAGAAGTTGTTCCAGATGCCGACGACCTGGAACAGGAACACGGTGACGAGCGCCGGCGTCATCTGCCGCAGCACGATCGTGTGGAAGATCCGGAGTTCACCGGCACCGTCGATGCGTGCCTGCTCGAGGAGCGCCGTGTCCACCGACGCCGCTGCGTAGACCCGGCAGAGGAACAGGCCGAACGGCGAGACGAGGCTCGGGATGAGCACGCTCCAGTACGTGTCGGTCAGACCCATCGTCGAGAACAGCAGGAACAGCGGCAGCGCCGTCGCGGTCCCCGGCACGAGCACACCGCCGAGGATCGTGCCGAACACCACCTGGCGGCCGCGGAACTCGTACTTCGCGAGTGCGTACCCGCCGGCCGCGGCGAAGTACGTGGCGAGGACGGCGCCGACCCCCGAGTACAGGATGCTGTTCGCGATCCAGCGGACGAAGATGCCGCCGTCGTACGTGAACACCTGCTGCAGGTTGCTCCACAGCGCGAAGTCGCCGCCGAACCAGAACCCGTTCGTGGCGAACAGCGCGCCGGTGGTCTTCGTGGCGGCGATGACCACCCAGTAGAGCGGCACGAGGAAGTAGAGCGCGACGACGACGAGGATGCCCGTCACGACGATCTGCGACGTCCCGGTGCGGTCGAGCTTCCGTCGCTGGTGCGCGCTGATCGACGTGGTGTCGACGGGGACGGCGGTCTTCGCGGTCACCGGCGCTTCGATGGCTTCGCTGGTCATGCGTCCGCCCCCTTCGTTCCGTTCTGCAGACCGGACCCGGCCGGGAGGCGCGGGGCGGCTTGGGTGGTGACCACCGGTCGGTCGGTGGCGCGCGTCCGGAGCGCGAGCTGCGCCTCCTGGCCGTCCCGCTTCGCCCGCCTGCGGCGGTCCCGTTCGTCCTTGGGCGGCCGGTTCGTCAGCGCGAGGAACGCGAACGACAGGATGAACGCGGCCAGGGCGATGATGACGGCCTGGGCCGAGGCGACGCCGTACTCGTTGAACGCGAACGCGTTGGTGTACGCGGCGTAGTTCGGGGTGTACTCGGTGTCGATGGCGGGGGCGACCGTCGACAGGATCTGCGGTTCGGCGAAGAGCTGCAGCGTGCCGATGATCGAGAACACCGTCGTGAGCACCAGGGCCGGCGCGATGAGCGGGATCTGGATCCGCCACGCGACCTGGAAGGCGTTCGCGCCGTCGACCTTCGCGGCCTCGTAGACCTCGCCCGGGATCGACTTGAGCTGCGCCACGATGATGAGCATGTTGTAGCCGGTGTAGGTCCACGTGACGATGTTCGCGATCGACCAGAGCACGCTGTTCGCGCCGAGGAAGTCCGGCTGCAACCCCATCGACTGCAGCAGCGACACGATCGGCGACAGCCCGGGCACGTAGAGGAACGACCACAGGATCGTGGCGATGACCCCGGGGACGCCGTACGGCATGAAGTAGATCGCCCGGAAGAAGCCGGGCCAGCGGGCGCTCGCCGACTCGAGCAGCAGCGCCAGGATCGTGCAGGCGATGATCATCACCGGGACCTGCACGATGCCGAACAGGAGCATGCGGCCGATCGACGCGACGAAGCCGTTGTCGTTCAACGCCGTCACGTAGTTGTCGAACCCGGCGAACCGGCCGGTGACGCCGTCCTCGCCGAAGAGCCCCTGCCGGTCCACGGTGGTGAAGCTCTGGAACAGCGCGCTGATGATCGGGATGACGAACGTCAGCAGGAACAGGGCGAGGAAGGGCGCGAGGAGGATCCACGGCGCCCGCTTCTGCGCGGCGGTGGCCTTCGTGCTGGTGCGGAAGCCGCTCTTGGGCTGTGTCGTCGTCATCGTGCCGTCCTCACGCTGAGGCCCTTGTCCTTGAAGGACTGGACGATCTCCTCCTGCGCGAGCTCCACCGCGTCGGCGAGCTTCAGACCGCTGGTGAGCTTGCGCCGGAACTGGTTCTGCAGGGACGTGAACGCCGACTGCGTCACGGGCGACCACGACCAGTCGATGTTCTGCTCCTTGGCGGCGGGGACGAACACGTCCTCGTTGTAGTTCTGCCCGGAGAACCACGCGCTCGGCTGCTCGCGCTGCTTGCCGATGTAGTCCTTGGCGGGGGACCAGCCGATGCCGCAGTACTTGATCATCGCGTCGATGCCCTCCTTCGAGGTGGTCATCCACGTGATGAACTCGAGCGCCTCCTTCGGGTGCTGCGAGTTGGCGAGCACGGCCGCCGTCGAGCCGCCGATCGCGCTCGACCCGAAGCCGGTGTCGCCCCACTTCTGCATCGGGGCGACCTTCCACTTGCCCTTGCCGCCCTGCACGGACTCGATGAGGGCGTCGCCCCAGCTCGCGCTCGTGACGGCCGCGATCTTGCCGCTGGCCGCCGAGGCGTACCAGCCGGGGGAGTAGGCGCCGGCGCTGGTGTCGACGAGCTTGTCGTCGATGACGCCGTCGAAGAAGTCCGCGACCATGAGGGTCTTGTCGTCCGTCATGTCGACGACCCACTCGTCGCCGTCGACCCTGAACCAGCGCGCCCCGGCCTGCTGCGCGTACGCGGCGAAGGGCGAGGCGTCGGACACCGGGAACACCTCGAGGTAGTTCTGCGCACCGGTCTTCCGGACCTTCTCGGCGAGTTCGCGCCACTCGTCCCAGGTCGCCGGGGGTTCGCCACCGGCCTGCTCGAGCAGGGCCGTCTGGTAGTAGAACCCCATCGGGCCCGTGTCCTGCGGGATGCCGTAGACGCCGTCGACGAACGACACCTGCGCCCAGGCGGCGTCGTCGTACTTCGACTGGAAGTCCTTCGCGCCGTAGCGGGCGAGGTCGACCAGGCCGTTCGCGAGCATGAACTCCGGGACCTGGCGGAGCTCGACCTGCCCGATGTCGGGGCCACCGCCGGCCGCGAGCGCGGAGTACATCTTCTGGTAGCCGCCCGCGGTGCCGCCGGGGATCCAGTTCGCGTTCACCTGGATGTCGGGGTGCGAGGCGTTCCACACGTCGCAGACCTTCTGCAGGTCCTTGAGCCAGGCCCAGTAGGTGAGCTGGACCTTCTGGCCGGACGCGGCGGCCGGGACGAGCGCCGCCTTGTTGACGTTCGTGGAGCCGGGGACGGCGCAGCCGGCGAGCAGGCCGGTGGCGGCTGCTCCGATGCCGAAGCCGAGCAGCTGTCGTCTCGTGAGTGGGCGTGGTCGGTTCGCTGGCGTCATTGCCTGCACCTCGGTTCGTCGTCGAGCGGAGTGTGCTCCACACCCAACCACAGAACCGAGTGCGGTTGGGCTTTCGTCGTCGATCCGTCAGGTGTCTCGCAGCGCTGCACCGCCCGGCCGGGTACGGCCTGGGTGTTCGCTCCGCGCCGCGGACACCGGCCGACCGGGAGGTGGAGTGTGGGCGAACACGAAACGTCGGGGTTCGTGACAGCCCCGGCACCGTCCGAGAGGAGCTGCCATGACGTCGACCAACGCGACGAGCGAACTGCACGAGATCCTGGGACAGCGGCTGGAGGGTGACGGCACGTGGGCGTGGGCCTACGCCGACGTCTCCGGCAACGTGGAGGACCCGAGGCGACAGGCAGCGCTCAAGCTGCGTGCCGTCGAGGAGGCCCTCCGGGCGCAGGGCGCCTCCGACGACGTCGTGGACCTCGTCGCCGCCGAGTTCGAGCAGGAACCCGGCGTGCCGTCGCCCGTCGCGCGGTACGTGCTCGTCCACGACGGCGCCCTCGTGCTGAGCGAGGTGCTGCCGGGCCAGCTGCACGTCCCCGAGGCGATCGGCGTCGGTGCCGTGCCGGACCTCGTCCCGCTCGTCGCCCACCGGCCCGTCGACCTGCCCTTCCTGCTCGTGCACGCCGGCAAGGAGGGCGGAGCGTTCCGGGTCTACCGGCTCGGCCACGCGCCCGTGCAGCACGACGAGCAGCAGGTGCAGGGCCGCAACGACACGCTCCACTACGCGAAGGCCGGCACCGGGTGGAAGCAGCCGCACTGGCAGCAGCACACCGAGGAGATCTGGAAGCAGAACTCCTCCGAGGTCGCGGCGGCCGTCGACGATGCCGTCCGCTCCCTGCGGCCCGGGCTCGTGGTCGTCGCCGGTGACGTCACCGCCCGTGAGCTCCTCGTCAAGGCGCTGTCGACCGAGGCCCGGGCGCTGACCTCGGTGTTCCCGGGGGACCCGCGCGCCGACGCCGGGTCGAAGCAGGCGTTCGTCGAGCACGTCGAGACCGCGCTCGCCCGCGTCGTCGCCACACGGCGGCACGACCTCGAGGACCTGCTCCGCACGCACGTCGGTCGTGGCGACAACCTCGCGGTGACCGGCATCGGATCGGTGGTCGCCGCCCTGCAGCAGGCGCAGGGGGCGGTCGTCGCCCTGGACTCCGTCGCCGTGGGTGACCGCACGCTCCTCGCGCTCGCCGGGGCCCCGTGGGTCGCGACGGCGCCGGAGCAGGCAGCCGGGACACCGGTGATCGGTGCGGTGCCAGCGGTGTGCGCGCTCGTCCGGGCCGCCGTGCTGACGGACGCCGAGCTCGTGCTGGTGAACGCGGCGTCACTGCCCGGCGGAGCCGCCGCTGCGGCGCTGCTGCGCTGGCCGGTGGGCCCCGCCGTGCCGGCCTGAGCCGGTCGACGGCGGGTCGTGTCGGACGCACCCGGTCGGACGTCCCGGCCGGGTGCTCCGGTCGCCGTCGCTGCCCGCGTCCGGTGGAGCGGCGGGCGTCTCAGTCCTGCAGCGTCTGGTCGCGACGGGGCACCAGCGGGAGCGCCAGCAGGGGCAGCACGGCCACGATCGAGAACGACGCGGCGAACCCGACCGCCCCGACCAGGGCGCCGACCCCCGGACCGACGGCGCTCGCCGCGATGAACTGTCCGGTGTTCTGTGCGCCCAGGGCCCGCCCGGACCAGAACGGCCCCGCTGCCTCGGCGACCGAGGTGTAGGCGAGCCCGTTGTCGGCGACGGTCACGCTCGTCGCAACGACCAGGAACACGGCGGCACCCGCCAGGTGCGTGGCGTCCACGAACGCCATGACGGCCATCACCACGGCGGCGCTCACCGCGACGACGCGGAGGGGACCCACCCGTGATGCGGCCCGGTCGCTCCAGACCCCGACCAGGATCCGTCCGAGCGCGCCGACGAACTGCGACGCCCCGACGAGGAGCCCGGCCGCGGCTGTCGACCAGCCCAGCCCGACCAGCCACACCAGGCCGTACGTCGACAGCGTGAACTGGGGGACGACCAGCAGGACCGACACCGCGTGGATGCGCCAGAGGAACCCGTCCGCGCGGTAGGGGTTGGCCGTGCCGCCGGTGGACACGGCCGAGCGCGCCGGTCTCGGCGGGTTCGTGATGCCGATCGCGCAGGCCACCGCGAGCACCGCGCACAGGACAACGGGCAGCACGAGTGCCGCGCGGATGCCGTCGGCCTCGGCCAGCTGCGGCACGGTGACCGCGGCCAGCGTCACACCGAGCGGCTGCGACATCTGCCGGATCCCCATCGCGAGCCCACGACGTTCCTTCGGGAACCACCCGACCACGACGCGGCCGCTCGCGGCGTTCGTCGACGCGCTCGTCATCCCGCCGGCGAGGAAGGCCAGCCCGAGCAGCACGGGATCGCCCGCCGCTGCCCACGCACCCGCGACCGCGAGCGTCGTCAGCACGAGGCCGCCAGCGATCACGATGCGCTCACCGAAGCGGTCGGTGACCGCTCCCCAGGCGATGAGCGTCAGGACCATGCCGAAGGTCGGCGCCGCGGCGAGCAGCCCGGCCATCGTGAGCGTCGTGCCCTGCGCGTGCAGGTGCGGGATGAGGAGCGCCGGAGCCGAGACGACGAGGGTCCCCGCGGCCTGGGCGGCGACGCCGAGCGCGAGCATCGTCCACGCGCGCGCGGGGATCATGTTCGACGTCATCGCAGCCTCCGGGCAGGGCGGTTGGTATACCAACCGTAGCGCCCTCGGCGTGGTGCCCTGGCATCCGGCCCCGGTGGTGGTGCCCGAGCCCGGTTCAGACGGTCGCCGACCGCCGCCCGGAGCCCGCCCTGGTGCTCGTCGACCGTCCGAGCACGCGCGCGAGCGGCTGCTCCACCCACCGGAAGACGACGAGACCGGCGAGCACGGACACCGTGACCGAGGCCACGATCCCGAGCAGCGGTGGGAATCCGGCGGGCAGGAGGGTGATGAGACCGACCGTGACGATCGGGCCGACGAGTGGGTGGGTCAGGTACAACGAGTACGACGCCGACCCGAGGGTGACGAGGACCCGGGGGACCCGGCTGCCGATCCACGGCTCGGCCAGCACGACGGCGAGCAGCAGTCCGGTGAGGGCGAGGAACACCGCCGCGCTGCCGAGGTCGACGACGTCGTGGCGCAGGGACCGTGTCGTCGCGAACACGGTCGCGAGCGCGAGGAGCACCGCGACGGTCCGAGGGAGTCCGAGTCGACGGCTCCGTGCCACGAGCATCCCGGCGAGGAAGAACAGGACCACCGGATCGGCGTAGAACCAGCCGACGGCGCCGTGATCGGGGCGGACGGCCGACGCTGCGGCGGCGGCGAGGAGGATCGGTGCGCAGAACACGATCGGGTCCACGCGGAGCGCCCGGGACAGCGTCACGAGCGCGTAGAACGCCATCTCGAACACCAGCGTCCATCCGACGGGCCACAGGGGCTGGATCAGGCCGTCGGGATTCTCCGACGGCAGGAAGAACAACGACCGGAGCACGACGCCCGCGTCGAGGGTCGTGGTGGGGACGAGCCGCGTGCCGACCGCCACGGACACCGCGGCCACCGCCGTCATGGCCCAGTACAGCGGGACGATGCGGATCACCCGTTGCACCGCGAACCGACGCCAGGAGCGAGCAGGGTCTCGATCGAGCACGAACACCATCACGAAGCCGCTGATCGAGAAGAAGAGCCAGACCCCTGCGTCGCCGGCGGCAGGGGAGATCGTCGGGGCAGTCGGCACCTGGCCGGCGACGTAGAACGCCGAGTGGTACACGACCACGGTCAGCGCCGCGAGGAACCGCAAGATATGGAGTCCGGCCACCGGCCTGGCTGTCTGCATTTCGATATTATTGCATGTGATATCCAGAACGTCGCGAAGATCGGTATACCAGGACGCGTCGACGAGATAGGGTGGTGCGCCGTGAGCGAGACGACCGATGCACCGCCCGTGTCGCAGACGAGCCAGCTCTACGACAACCTCCGCAACGCGATCCTGACCCTGGACATCGCGCCGGGGGAGCGGATCTCGGAGCGCGGCCTCGAAGCCCGCTTCCACGCCTCGCGGACCCCGGTGCGCGCGGCTCTGTCGCGGCTCGAACGCGAGGGGCTCATCCTCCACGAGGGACGCTCGTGGACCGTCACGCCGATCGACCTCGACGAGATCGCCTCGCTCGCCGAGCTCCGTGGCGTGCTCGAACCCGCGGCCGCTCGGCTCGCCGTCCGGCGCGCGTCCGACGAGCAGCTCGCCGAGGTCCGGTCGCACCTCGACAGCCTCCGCCCGACGCCCGACCAGCAGGCCGGCATCCGGATGGGGTCGACCTTCCACCTCGACCTCGCGGCGCTCGGTGGCAACCGGTTCATCACGGACGCGATCGCGGACGCGCTCACCCGACTCGAGCGGACCCGGTGGATCGAGGTCCGCACGCCCGAGGCCCGCGATGCCGCCTGGCAGGAGCACAGCGCCATCATCGACGCGATGCGCGCCGGTGACGGCGACCGTGCGGCCGAGTTGCTCGCAGCGCACGTCGCCGGGACGAACGACCGGTTGCTCGCGTGGATCGCCCAGGAGCGCCGTCGGCTCCGAGGGGCGGGGATGGCGATCGTCGGGGACACCGAGCGCTGATCGGAGTCGCGGGCGCGCCGACGAGCCGCCCGCGGAAGGCTCGCCCGCGACCCCGCGACCCCGCGACCCCGCGACCCCGCGACCCCGCGACCCCGCGACCCCGCGACCCCGCGACCCCGCGACTGCGCGGGCGCCGGAGCGTCCGCGCGGCCCTACGGCCTCGCGGCGCTCTCCTCGGCCGCGTCGATCTGGTCGAAGATCCACGCCGTGCTGCCGTCGGAGCGGTCGAGCAGCGCGTCCTTCACCTCCTGCTCGTCGGTGGTCTGCCGCTGAGCGAGCTTGCTGCCGGAACGTGTCGACTGTGACATGGACGGTCCTTCCCTGTGTGCGTGGGCATCGTGGTGGGTGCGGGCGTCCTGCCCGCCGGTGCGCTTCCTCACGGGACGTACTGAGGTCGTGACAGTGTCCCGCTGCTCGTCGGCTGCGCGCAAGGGGTCTCGGCCGACCGTGGCGGAGTGCGCTCCCACGCCGTGCCTAGGATGGTCCGGCCGCACGGCTCGCGGCGCACGAGCAGCGGACGGGGACGGAGGCACGGCGTGACCGAGCAGCGCGCGGCACCGCCCACCGTCTACGACGTCGCATCGGCGGCCGGTGTGTCCATCGCCACGGTCTCCCGCGTGCTCCGCACGCCCGACGCCGTCCGCGAGGGCACCCGCGACAAGGTGCAGGCGGCGATCCGGTCGCTCGGCTACGTCCCGTCCGGCAACGCGCGGGCGCTCGCGGGCAAGCGCTCCGGGGTCGTCGGACTGCTGCTGCCCGGGTTCGACGTCGTCCCGGACGAGCGTCCCGACCTCGTGACCGACGGCGGCGTCCGGGTGGTCGACGACCGACGTCACGTGACGCAGCCGTTCTCCTCGAACCTGTACTTCGACGAGGTCCTCCGCGGTGCCGAGACCGAGGCGTGGCAGCGGGGACTCGCGCTGATGGTCGCGGCGGGGCGCGGGCCCTCGCGGGACGTGATCGTCAACGACGTCGCCGGTCGGGTCGACGGACTGGCCGTCCTCGCCCAGACCGTGCCGGACGACCTGCTCGAGCACGTGGCCCGACGCATCCCGGTCGTGGTGCTCGCCGACGACCGCCGGTCGCACGGGTTCGACTCGGTGAGCGTCGACAACGCGGCGGGGATGCGCACGCTCGCCGCGCACGTCATTGGCCGCCTCGGCATCCGGTCGCTCGTCCTCCTGGCCGGACCGATCGACTCGCCGGACGACATGGAGCGGTCGGCGGGGTTCCGGCAGGCGCTCGACGACCACGGGGTGCCCCCGTCCTCGGTGCGTGTGGTGCACGGCGACTTCGGTCGTGTGCGCGCCCGCGAGCTCGCCGCGCAGCTGCTCGACGGCGAGGCGGTCCCGCGTGCGATCGTCTGCTCGAACGACCAGTCCGCACTCGGTGTGCTCGACGCTGCCTCGGCCCGTGGCGTCCGGGTGCCGGAGGACCTCCTCGTGACGGGCTTCGACGGCATCGACGCCGGACGCTTCTCGGCGCCGCCGCTCACGACCGTGCACCAGCCGATGGGAGCGCTCGGGCGGGCGGCGGTCCGCGCGATCGTCGACCGCCTCGAGCGCCGGGAGGGTCCACCGCGCGCCGTCCGCCTGCCGGTCGAGGTCCTGCTGCGCGAGAGCTGCCCGCCGTCGCTCTGACCGCGCCGCCCCACCTCGCCCGACCTGGGCCACGTGTCACCCCGTCTCGGAACCGCGCCGGTTGCGGAGCGCGATGTAAGCGCATACATTGTCCTCGTACCCACTCGACACGGAGGTCGACCGAGCAATGACGCTTCCCCCACAGCGCAGGCGCGGGCAGCACGACCCGCGCACACCGGCCACCGGCCGACGGCCCGGCCGCATCATCGCGGCGATCGCCGGCCTGGCGGTCGTGGCCCTCGTCGCCACCGGCTGCAGCATCCAGGTCCGATCGCAGCCGGACCCGAGCATCGGCAAGGACACGATGCTCATCAACGCGGACCACGGCAACCCGCTGTTCGACCGCAACTTCAACCCGTACATCGCGAACGCCCGCACCGCGTCGAAGTGGATGTACGAGCCGCTCATCGAGGTGAACCCCCTCGACGGCAAGCGGAACCCGTGGCTCGCGAGCTCGTGGACGCAGCCGGATGCGAAGACGATCGACATGACGATCCGCAGCGGGGTCGAGTGGTCCGACGGGTCGCCGTTCACCGCGAAGGACGTCGTCTTCACGTTCGACCTGTTGAAGAAGTTCCCCGCCATGGACGTCAAGGGTGCCTGGCAGCACATCGACACCATCGAGCGGAAGGGCGACCACGTCGTCTTCCACCTCAAGAGCGACGACGTCCCGAGCCTGACGATCATCGGGCAGACGTACATCCTCGGTGAGGGCCACTGGGGGAAGGTGAAGGACCCCACCACCTGGAGGGACCCGAACCCGGTCGGCACCGGACCGTTCGTGCTGGGCAACTACACCGACCAGCAGTACTCGATGGACAAGAACCCGAGGTACTGGCAGGCCGACGAGATCGTCATCAAGCACCTGATCCTGCCGGCGACGAACACGCAGCTCGACACCGTCACGCGCGGCTACGACTGGGCGTACTCGTTCATCTCCGACGTCAAGGGCACCTGGGGTGCCGCTTCGGGGACGAACACGTACTGGTTCCCGCCGGGTGGTGTGATCGGCCTCATCCCGAACCTCACGAAGGCTCCGTACAACGACGTCAACGTCCGCCGGGGCATCTCCCTCGCGCTCGACCGTGACGACATCGCCGAGACCGCGACCGAGGGCAACCTCGAGGCGGCCGCCCAGACCGGACTGATCCTGCCGAACCAGGAGCAGTACGTGAACCCGGAGATCCCGGACAAGGGCGTGATCACGCAGGACGTCGACGCAGCCAAGGCGAGCTTCGCGAAGTCTGGCTGGGTCGAGCAGGACGGCAAGATCGTCAAGGACGGCAAGCAGCTCGCGATCACGATCATGACCGCGAACGGCTACTCCGACTGGCTCCGCGCCGCACAGGAGGTCCGGCGCGACCTGACCGCCATCGGCATCAAGGTGACGATCCAGGCACCGCAGCCCGCCGGGTACCAGCAGAACATCAACAACGGCACGTTCGACATGGCGATGGGCGGCATGGGCAACGGCGACGTCTACCAGGCGTTCAACTCCCTGCTCAGCAGCGACTTCTACCAGCCGGTCGGCAAGTCGACGGTGAACAACTACGAGCGGTACAAGAACGCCGACACGCAGAAGCTCCTCGACGAGTACAAGGCGACGACGGACACCGCGAAGCAGCAGGAGATCCTCGACCAGCTGCAGGAGGTCGTCTACAACGACCTGCCCGTGATCGGGATGTACTACGGCGGCCTCTGGGGTCTGTTCAACACCGGCAAGTTCGTCGGGTGGCCGAGCGCGAAGGACCCCTACATGGCACCGCAGAACTACGACTCGGCACCGCTGCTGATCTTCTCGAAGCTCCGGCTCCGCGACAGCGCCGCGGGCAAGAAGATCCTGGAGGAACAGAAGTGAAGTACATCCTCCAGAAACTCGTCCTCTTCGTCCTGACCCTCTGGGCCGCCGTCACGCTGAACTTCGTGCTCCCGCGACTCATGCCGGGCAGCCCGACCGACGCCGCCCTGGCGAAGCTCAGCCAGAACGGCCCGGTCACCGACGCCACCAAGAAGGCCATCGAGGCGCAGCTCGGCGTCCCGACCGGCAACCTCTGGGACCAGTACGTCAGCTACCTGCACCAGGTCGTCACGCTGGACTTCGGGACGAGCTACACGTTCTACCCGCAGCCCGTCGGTGACCTCGTCGCCCGGGCACTGCCGTACACGCTGATCCTGGTCGGCGTCGTGACGATCCTCGCCTTCGTGCTCGGCACCCTCATCGGCGTCGGCGCAGCGTGGAAGCGCGGCACGTGGCTGGACTCGCTCCCGACCCTGTCGGGCTCGTTCATGTCGACGTTCCCGTACTTCTGGACGGCGCTCCTGCTGCTCTTCTTCCTCGGCTACGTCCTGCACTGGTTCCCGACGACGGGTGCCTACTCGGCCACCACGACACCCGGCCTGAACGGTGCCTTCGTCGGGGACGCCCTGCAGCACGCCGTCCTGCCGGCCGTCACGATCCTCGTGACGAGCCTCGGCGGCTGGATCATCGGCATGCGCAACGCGATGATCAACACCCTCGGAGACGACTACGTGACCTTCGCCGAGGCGAACGGCCTCCGCGGCCGCACGGTGGCGGTCCGGTACGCCGCCCGCAACGCGATCCTCCCCAACCTGACCGGCTTCGGTCTGGCACTCGGCGGTGTGGTCGGCGGTTCGGTCCTGGTCGAGCAGGTCTTCGGCTACCCGGGCATCGGCTACCTGCTGTTCAACGCCGTGATCGGGCAGGACTACCCGCTCATGCAGGCCCTCTTCCTGATGATCACCGTGTCGGTGCTCATCGCCAACTTCATCGTGGACGTCCTCTACGGCGTCCTGGACCCGAGGACGCGCCGATGACCAACACGCGCACACCCAACGAGACCGTCGCAGTGCGGACGCAGCAACACGGCCCGGGCGAGCAGCACGACCAGGCAGCACCGTCCAAGTGGCGTGCCGCGGCCCGCCAGTTCGGCGTCGTCTGGTCGAACAAGAAGGCGCGGATCGGCATCATCATCCTCGGCGTGTTCGTGTTCGTCGCGGTCTTCGCCCCGCTCCTGGCCCCGTACGGTGCCAGCCAGAACGGCTTCGCCCGGTCCGCCGACGCGACGCCCGACCACTGGATGGGCACCACCGCCGCAGGCGAGGACGTCCTGTCCCAGCTCGTCTACGGGGCGCGGATCTCGGTGTTCGTCGGTGCCGTCGCCGGCGTCCTGTCGACGCTCGTCGCCGTCGCGATCGGTCTCAGCTGGGGCTACGTGCGCGGCTGGGTCGCGGAGGTCATCGGCTTCATCGTGAACCTGTTCCTGGTCATCCCGGGTCTGCCCCTGATGATCGTCATCGCGGCGTACCTGCAGAACGGTGGCATCGCGGTGATCATCGCGGTCATCGTCGTGACCGGCTGGGCGTGGGGTGCTCGCGTCCTCCGCAGCCAGACGCAGTCGCTGCGCGGTCGCGACTTCGTGACGGCTGCGCAGTTCTCCGGCGAGGGTGCGACGCGCATCGTGTTCCGCGAGATCCTGCCGAACATGACGAGCCTCATCGTCGGCAGCTTCTTCGGGGCTGCCACCAGCGCGATCCTCGCCGAGGCCGGCCTCGAGTTCCTCGGGCTCGGCGACTCGTCGATCGTCAGCTGGGGCACGATCCTCTACTGGGCGCAGAACTCGAACGCGCTGCTCACCGGTCAGTGGATCCTGCTCTTCGCACCCGGCCTCTGCATCGCGCTGCTCGCGATGAGCCTCACCCTGATCAACTTCGGCGTCGACGCCGTGTCCAACCCGCGGCTGCGCGAGGGCGCGCGCCGCAAGAAGGAAGCAGCAGCATGAGCGGCTCGCCGAACGTGACCAGCAGCGGCCTGGAGGCGCGGGACGGCGCCGCCACGCGCCTCCCGTCTGAGGCCACGAGCGCCACGCAGGACGTCCTGCTCGACGTGCGCGACCTGTCGGTCGTGTACGAATCGGCCGGCCAGACGGCCGTCCAGGCCGTCGACCACGTCTCCTTCCAACTCCGGAAGGGCGAGTTCGTCGGCCTGGTCGGCGAGTCCGGCTCGGGCAAGTCGACCCTCGGCTACGCGCTGACCCGCCTGCAGAAGCCGCCGGCGCGCACGAACGGCGGCAGCATCGTCTTCGCAGGCAACGACATCCGCGACCTCGACGACGAAGCGCTCCGTCAGCAACGCCAGGGCGGCTTCGCGATGGTCCTGCAGTCCGGCATGAACGCGCTCAACCCGGTGCGCACCATCCGGAACCACTTCGTGGACGTCTTCACGGCGCACGGCCACGTGGCGCGCGACCGCTGGGACGCACGGATGAAGGAGCTCATCGAGAAGGTGAAGCTGCCGACCGCGATGCTCGCCCGCTACCCGGGGGAGCTCTCCGGCGGCATGCGGCAGCGCGTGTCGATCGCCCTGGCACTGTCGCTCGAACCGCAGCTCATGGTGTTCGACGAGCCGACCACGGCGCTCGACGTCCTCGTGCAGCACGCCGTCATGGACACGATCATCGAGCTGCAGCAGTCCGAGGGCTTCACGGCGATCCTGATCAGCCACGACCTCGGCATCGTCCTCGAGGCCACCGAGCGTGTGCTCGTCATGCACGAGGGGCGCATCGTCGAGGACGGCGGCTCGAAGGACATCTTGCGCGACCCGCAGGACGAGTACACGAAGATGCTGCTGTCGCACTACGCCGACCCGCGCGCCGAGGTCGTGAGCCTGCCGGGCTTCCCGGACCGGTCGCAGCGCTCGGCCTCGCGGCAGGAGACGACGTCGTCGTTCGCCACCGTCGGATCGCGGGAGCGGTCCGCGGCGGAGAACCCGATCGTGGTCGAGCACCTCGTGAAGACCTACCCGGCACCCCGTCGCGGCGAGCAGCCCGTGCAGGCCGTGCGCGACGTGTCGTTCACCCTCGAGCCCGGGCAGTCGCTCGCCCTCGTCGGCCAGTCCGGGTCGGGCAAGTCGACGATCGCGAAGCTGCTCACCGGGGTCGAGAAGCCGAGCTCGGGAACGGTCCGCTTCGGCGACACCGACGTGGCGCGGCTGGGCCGACGGGGGCTGAAGGACCTGCGTTCGGAGGTGCAGATGGTGTTCCAGGACCCGTACGCGGCCCTCAACCCACTGCACACCGTCGAGTACACGCTCACCCGGCCGGTCGTGAACTACACCGGCCTGCGGGGGCGGGACGCTCGCCGTCGCGTGCTCGAACTCCTCGACACCGTGGGGCTCACGCCGGTGGAGCAGTTCGCGCAGAAGCTCCCGCACCAGCTCTCCGGCGGCCAGCGGCAGCGCGTCGTCATCGCCCGGGCGCTGGCCAGCGACCCGCAGGTGATCATCGCCGACGAGCCGGTCTCGATGCTCGACGTCACACTGCGCGCCGGCGTTCTGGCGCTCCTCGAGGACCTGCGCGAGCAGTGGGGCGTCTCGCTCCTCTACATCACGCACGACCTGCTGAGCGCCCGACTGATCACCGACGACATCATGGTGCTGCACGACGGCGCCGTGGTGGAGCGGGGCCGGACAGCCGAGGTGCTGCAGCACCCGCAGGACGACTACACGGTGGCACTGCTGGACGCCGTCCCGAACCCGAGGCGGACACTGCTCGCATGAACCTGCACGCATTCCCGACCGTCCCGCCGTTCGGTCACCTCCCCACGCCCGAGGGCGTCGACGTCGTCGGGATCGACGTCCCGATCGGCCGGCTCACCGCCTACCGGGTCGTCCCCTCAGGGCCGAGCAAGGGCACCGTCCTGATCGTTCCCGGGTACACCGGGTCGAAGGAGGACTGGCGCACCTTCCTGCCGTACCTGCGCGACGCCGGCTGGACCGCCGTGGCGATCAGCCGTCGCGGACAGGCCGACTCGGCAGCGCCGACCGAGCCGCGGGACTACTCGCTGGACGAGGAAGCGGCCGACGTCGTCCGGGTCGCCCGACTGCTCGACGACGGCGCACCCGTCCACCTGATCGGGCACTCCCTCGGCGGTGTCATCGTCCGCGCCGCCGCCATCGCGGCGCCGTCGGCCTTCCGCGACGTCGTGCAGTTCTGCTCCGGTCCGTACGGCTGGCCCTACCGCAAGGTCGCCGAGCTCACGATCCTGCACGACACCGGCGGGAACAACCGCCAGCTGTTCGACGCGACGAACCCGCTCTGGGCGTACCGCCCCGACGAGGAACTCCCCGACGACGTCCGGATGGTCCGCGACCGCTTCGACGCCACGAGTCCGCTGAGCGTGGTCGCCGGCGGGCACATCCTCGAGGACCACACCGACTCGTCCGACGAGCTCCGCGCCACCGGGCTCCCCGTCCTCGTCGCCCACGGCGAGTGGGACGGCGCCTGGCCGGTCCCGTGGCAGCGGGCGATGGCCGAGCGCACGGGTGCCGACTACGAGGTCATCCCCACGAGCTACCACGGCCCGCAGGTCGAGAACCCGGCGGGGACCCTCGCCGTCTTCGACCGCTTCCTCTCGGCGCACTGACCTCCCCCTGCGAAAGGACCCATCATCACCACGCTGCACTTCCCCGACGGCTTCCTCTGGGGCGCGGCCACCGCGGCCCACCAGATCGAGGGCAACAACGTCAACTCGAACTGGTGGGTGCACGAGCACGAGCCGGACACCACCATCGTCGAACCGTCGGGCGACGCTGCGGACAGCTACCACCGCTACCGCGAGGACATCCGGATCGCCGCCGACCTCGGCCTGAACTCGTACCGCTTCAGCGTGGAGTGGGCCCGGATCGAGCCGGAGCGCGGGTTCGTCAGCCGTGCGGAGATCGACCACTACCGACGCATGGTCGAGGCCTGTCACGAGTTCGGCCTCGAGCCGATCGTCACCCTCATGCACTTCACCGTGCCGCGGTGGTTCGAGCGCGACGGCTTCTGGCGCGCCAGCGACGCCGCCGACCTGTTCGCCCGGTACACCGAGACCGCGCTGCCGATCGTGCAGGACGGGGTCCGGTACGTCTGCACGATCAACGAGCCGAACATCGCGGCGATGCTCGCGGGCGGCGAGGACGCCTCGAACCTGGTGGCCTACGGCCTGCCGAACCCGGACCTCGGCGTCGCCGACGCCCTGCTCGCCTCGCACAAGCGGTCCCGCGAGGTCCTGTCGCAGGTCGACGGCATCCAGAGCGGGTGGACCGTCGCGACCCAGGCCTTCGTCTCGACGGGTGAGCCCGGCGCCGACGAGAAGCTCCGCGAGTACGGGTACCCGCGTGACGACTGGTACCTGGAGCAGGCAGCCGGGGACGACTTCCTCGGCGTCCAGGCGTACACCCGCACCTTCATCGGTCCCGCGGGTCCGCTGCCCGTCGCCGACGACGTCGAGACCACGCTGACCGGGTGGGAGTTCTACCCCGAGGCCTCGGCCGACGGACTCCGCAGCGCGTGGGAGCTCTCCGGCCGCGTGCCGCTGATGATCACCGAGAACGGCATCGCCACCGCCGACGACCCCCGCCGCATCGCGTACACCCAGGGTGCGCTCGAGGGCATCCACGCGTGCATCGAGGACGGCATCGAGGTCCTCGGCTACCAGCACTGGTCGCTCCTCGACAACTACGAGTGGGCGTCCGGGTTCCGACCGACGTTCGGGCTCGTGTCGTGGGACCCGGTGACCTTCGCCCGCACGCCGAAGGACTCGGCGCGCTGGTACGGCCGGGTCGCCGCGGCGAACGCGCTCGAGGCCGCCGGGGTCGTTCAGCCGGCTCCGTAGTGGTGCGCCAGCTGCTCCGCGACCGCACGGTCGCGGAGCAGCTCCGCGCGGTCCGTCGCCGTCGAGCCCTCGTCGTCCTGGGCGTTCACGTCGACGTCGAGTGCGAGCACCGACCGGACCGTGTCGACGTCCCCGGAGTCCACCGCGGCGATCAGCAGCGTCGCACCCCGCGAGCCGACCGCCCTGGTGTCCGCACCCGCGGCGGCGAGCGAACGCACGACGGCCCCGTGCCCACCCCACGCCGCGCGGACGATCGGGGTGTTGCCGTCCGTGTCCCGCGCCTCCAGGTCGGCGCCCGAGTCGGCCAGCACGCTGACCGCCCGACGCGCGTCGCGGTCGATCGCCAGCGTCAGCGGCGTCCGTCCCTCGCTGTCACGGAGCTCGATCGACGCCCCGCGGCGCAGGAGTTCCTCGAGCATCTCGGGCCGGTCGAACCAGGCTGCCGCGTGCAGCGGCGCGAAGCCCCAGCGCGGGTCGAGGTCGTCGACGTCGCTCGCGTCGTCGGCGAGGTGGAGCCCACCGAGGTCCCCGTGTGCGGCGGCGCGGACGACCTCGTCCGCCCACTCGACCCAGCCGTCCGGAACCGGGCCGTGCCAGCCGCGCGTCGGCCGTTCGCCGAGTTCGTCGTACGCGGACTCCGGGACGCTGCGCACCGACACCCGGGCGTCCGTGAAGCGGATCGCGACCTCACCGACGGGGGAGACGAGCAGCCGGAGCTCCCACGCGTCCAGTCCGCCGACGTGTTCGAGCTCGCCGCGCGCGATGTGGGCGTCGCCGGCGAGCAGTGCGGAGGGGTCGACGGTCGGCGGGTCGATCACGGCGTCGTCGAGGCGGAGTGTCACCCGGGCGTGGTTCCAGCGCCGCCAGAGCCCGTCCGCCGTGTCGAGCACCTCGTCGTTCCGGACGACGACCTCGGCGTGCACGGTCACCGGGTCGGGCGTCCCGTGGCCGGGCAGGTCCACCGCGGACGCCTCGGCGTCGTCGTCCGCTGCCGGCGCACCGTGTCGGCCCTCGGCCTCGACCGTGAGCGAGGCGATGCGGGCGTCCACCCACCGCACGGTCGCGAGGGCCGCGACGGGTGGCGGGGCGTCCTCGAGCAGGCGCACCAGGTGTTCGGTGGCGCCCTCGAAGTCCTCGAGCGACACGTAGCCGACCGCGGGCCAGTTCACTCGACTCCATCGCACGGGGTCGAGACTAGCGGGCGGCGCGCCGTCGACCGGGCGGAGGGGCCGCCGCCGTCGTGCGGCGAGCCGGAACGCGCCCGCGCGCGGGCGAGGGGCTCGGTTCGACATCGAGGTCGATCGTCACCGCGCCGAGGTCACGGTCCGGGTCCGGCCGGCGCACCGGCAGCGCGGCCGCGATGAGGAGCCAGAGCAGCGGTGTCGTGAGGTCGGGTGCCGCGATCGACTTCGCGACGAGGAGCGCCAACAGGCCGGCCGTCGCTGCGATCAGCCCGCGGTGACGGACGGCGCCGATGACGAGCGCCACGACGACGGATGCGAAGAGGAGCACGCCGGGGACGCCCACGGTGCTCGCCAGCGTCACCACGAACGACGACGACCGGTTGCTGCCGAGGCCCGCACCGAGGCCCCACGTGTCCCGGAGGACCCGGAGTCCGAGGGCATCGGCCGCCGTCCTCGAGTCGTAGGACTGACTGCCGATCTTGTCGTCGACGATCCCCAGGACCGGGCCGAGCAGCCGGTCGCCCACGGTCAGCGCGGTGATCGCGAGGACGATGGCGCCGAGCGCGATCCACGGCGTCCCACGCCCCCGTGTCGACACGTAGCGGAGGAGCAGCACCACCAGGAGCCCGGCCAGGACGATGCCACTCGCGGCGACCGCGGTGCCGGACGCCGACGCGAGGAGCGCCGCAGCTGCGAGGACCGCGAGCACCGCCGCCCGGACACGCTGGCGACCGGTCGTCGTGGCGACGGTGACCACAGCGAGGACCGCGACCCCGAGCGAGAACGTCGCGAGCTCACTCGGTTCCGCGAAGACGCCGCGCAGGCGGACGTCACCGGGAACGGCGTAGTCGACGTCGAGGGTGTCGAGGACAGGACCCGCGACGTCCGCGCCGACCGCCTTGAGCGCCCCCCTGGCCAGACTGGCCGTGGTGGCGACCCATGCTGCGGTCCACAGGGCTGCCCGCGCCGTCCCCGTCCTGGCGAGGAAGAGCACCGCGAGCGTCGACGCCCAGAGGAACGCGGGCTGGGCGACGTTGCTCGAGGTGAGGACCAGGGCGGACGGAGCCTTCACCTGCTCGTCGATCCCGTTCCCCGGCAGGAGGACCGGAACGCCCTGGAACGCCCAGGGGCCGAAGAAGGCCGCCACGGTGCTCCACACCGTGAACACCACGAGCAAGGTGGCCGCTGCCGAGGGGACGCCATGCGCCCGGGACGTCGCCCAGCCGACCGCTGCGAGCACGCACGCCAGCGCGAAGAGGCTGACGCTGAGACCGCCGACGGCGAGACCCGCGGTGGCGGGGAGTCCGGCGCCGACGCCCAGGGCGACGGCGATGAGTCGTGGGTCGCGCCGGACGAGCGCGATCGCTCCCAGCGTGAGCAGAGCCAGACCGAATGCGATCACATTTCCCTCTCAACTGATATGCGTTGCATGGTACGCTATATTTCACTTTGTCTCAACCGATCAGGAGCCCCCATGACGCTCACGCAGTTCCTCGCCGTCGTCCGCCGCCGACGCTGGTGGATCGCGACGCTGACCGCCCTCGGCGTCGGCGGGGCACTCGTCCTCTCGCTCCTGCAGACGCCGCTCTTCCGCGCCGAGGCCTCGCTCTTCGTGTCCGTGAGCGGGAGCGCCTCGGCGTCGGACCTCAGCCAGGGGAGTGCGTTCTCGGCTGCCCGCGTCGCCTCCTACGCAGAACTCGCGACCTCCCCCCGCGTCCTTGAGGCGGCGGCGGAAGCCGCAGATGTGGACGCGACGCTCGACGAGCTGCGCGCAGCCGTGCAGGCGGTGCCGTCCGGTGACACCGTGATCCTCACAGTCGCCGCGACGCAGCCCGACCCGGAGCGCGCAGCGGCGCTCGCCGACGCGGTCGCCCGTGAGCTGACGAAGGTCATCGGCGGCATCGAACGGACCGACACGGACGGTACGGCCCTGGTCCAGGTCAGCGTCTACCAGGACGCGATCGTGCCCAGCGGCCCGGTCTCCCCGCGGATCCCGGTCAACCTCGCCATCGGGCTCCTGGCCGGTCTCGGGCTCGGCATCGGTGTCGCGCTCCTCCGTGACACGGCCGACCGGAAGGTGCGCTCGGTCGACACGATCCGCTCGGTGACGACGTCGTCGGTGCTCGCCGAGATCCCGTTCGACGACGAGGCAGCGGCGAAGCCCTTGGTGGATGCGGGCAACGTCTACTCCGGCCGTGCCGAGGCGTTCCGACAGCTCCGGACGCACCTGACGTTCACCAACCTCGACGGCGGCACGCAGACGGTCGTCGTCACGAGCGCCGTCCCGGGCGAGGGCAAGTCCTCGACCGCCGTGAACCTCGCGCTGATGCTCGCGCAGAACGACCAACGGGTGCTCCTGGTCGACGCGGACATGCGTCGTCCGGCGACGAGTGTCTACCTCGACATCGAGAGCCGCGTCGGCCTCTCGACGGTGCTCACGCACCAGGTCGAGCTCGAGGACGCCGTGCAGACCGTGGGCGCGCACGGTCTCCACGTCCTCGCGGCAGGACGGGTCCCGCCGAACCCAGCGGAGCTGCTCGGGTCGCGGCAGATGGAGATGCTCCTCGAGACGGTGCAGCAGCAGTACGACGCCGTCGTGATCGACGCTCCGCCGGTCCTGCCGGTCACCGACCCCGCCGTCCTCGCCGCGCACGCGACCGGTGTGCTCTTCGTCACCTCGGTGGACGGTCGAGCGCTGCAGGGGGACGTCGCCCGTGCGCTCGAGACCCTCGAGTCCGTCGGGGCCCGCGTGCTCGGCATCGTCGCCAACCGCGTGCGGCGGTCGCGGCGGCCCTCGGACTACTACGGCTACGCACCCAGTGCTCCGATCAGCGAGAGTCCCCGTCGTGCTCGGCGCGAGCAGGCGAAGGGCGGTGTCCGGTGACCGCGCGACGCATCCTCTTCGTCTGCGAGGGCAACATCTGCCGGTCACCGTACGCGGCAGCGGCCTTCTCGGAGCGCTGGGAGACACTCGCCGGTGCCCGTCCGACGGTCGTCTCGAGTGCCGGGACCCGGGCGGTCGTGGGAGCGCCGGCACACGAGCTCCTCGCCGGGCACCTGCAGGAGCCGAGCCTGCTCGACGCGCACGTCGCTCGGCAGCTCACGGCTGCCATCGTGCGTGGACAGGACCTCGTCCTGACGATGGAGCGGGCGCAGCGCGGAGCCGTGCTCGACCTGGTGCCCGCGGCACTCCGGCGGACGTTCACCCTGCCCGAGGTACAGCGACTCGCGGAGCCCGTCCTCGACGGATGGAACGCCGACACGCTCCGCGGCGCGGACTCCCTGCACGAACTCCTCGGACGCCAGCGCGCCTCCGGTGCAGGCTCGACGTCCGCCGACGACGACGTCGCGGACCCCGTCCTCGGTGGAGCAGCGGAGTTCGCCGCGATGACCGCGCGCATCGACCGTGCCGTCGACGAACTCGTGGCACTGCTCATCCGCTTCGATTCGTCGATGGCCGGAGCGCGACGATGAGCGGCCCCGGGCTGCTCGTCCACGAGTGGATCGAGCGGATCGGCGGAGCGGAACGCGTGCTCGACGAGTTCGCCGGGATGCACCCGGATGCGGACGTCCTCGCCCTGTGGAACGACGACACCGGGCGCTACGGCGACCGGGTGCAGGAGAGCCTGTTCGCCGCCACACCACTGCGGCGACACAAGGCCGCAGCCCTCCCGCTCATGCCCGCGGTGTGGGCGCGCGCGGCGAAGCGCCTCGGCGCGCACGACTGGGCGCTGGTCAGCTCGCACCTGTTCGCCCACCAGGTCATCGTCCCCGGCGTCGCTCCGGAGCGGCAGTACACCTACGTGCACACGCCGGCGCGGTACCTGTGGTCACCCGAACTCGACCATCGCGGGCGGTCGCTCCCGGTGCGGCTGGTGGCACCGCCGTTGCGTCGGCTCGACCGCCGGCGGGCGCAGCGGCTGCGCAACGTCGCCGTGAACAGTGCGTTCGTGCAGGAGCGGGTCCGTCAGGCATGGGGCGTGGAATCCGTCGTGATCCACCCGCCCGTCGACGTCGCTCGTGTTCGCCGAGCGGTCTCGTCGCCGGAGCTGCTCACCGACGGTGAGCAGACGGTGCTCGACGGTCTGCCCGAGGGGTTCGTGCTCGGAGCCTCCCGCTTCGTCCCCTACAAGGAGCTCGAGACGGTCATCGCGCTCGGTGCCGCCGCCGACCGCCCGGTCGTGCTCGCAGGCCGCGGGCCCGACGAGGCCCGTCTGCGCGCGGTGGCGGCCCGGGCCGCCGTGGAGGTCACCTTCGTGATCGCGCCGACGGACGCGATGCTCGCGCACCTCCTGGGACGCGCCGCCGTGTTCGCCTTCCCGGGCATCGAGGACTTCGGCATCGTCCCGGTCGAGGCCATGGCGCTCGGGACGCCCGTGATCGCGTCCGTCCACGGCGGCGCACGGGACACGGTCGGTGCCCTGACCGGCGTGCACCTGTCGAGCACCGAGCCCGACGAACTCCGAGCGGCGGTCGACCGAGCGGTCCTGCTCGACCCCGAGGACTGCCGCACCGCGGCCGACGGCTTCGCGTCCGGACGCTTCCGACGTGAAGTGCGCGCATGGATGCAGTCGTGACCGGGCTGCCCGTCGTCGCGTTCATCACGCACTCCGCGCAGTTGTCGGGTGCGGAACTCTTCGTGCTGCGGGTCACGGCTGCTGCGGAACGCATCCGGCCGCTCGTGGTCCTCGGAGAGCACGGTCCTCTCGAAGGTGCCTTGACCGCGAAGGGGGTCGACGTCGTCGTCGTCCCACTCGGCGCCTCGGTGAGGTCGCACACGGGTCGGACGAGCTCCGGTGTCATCTCGCTCGCACGGAAGACCGCCGGCGTCCTCGGCGTCGCCGGGCGGCTGGCCGCGCTCCTCCGTCGTCGGCAGGTCTCCGTCGTGACGACGCACTCCGCGAAGGCGCACCTCTACGGTGGCGCGGCCGGCCGTCTCGTCGGTCTTCCAGTCGTCGCACACCTCCACGCCGTCCTCGGATCCGGGGATGCCGGACCGCGCAACACGGCACTCCTGCGGGTGGCGCTTCGTGTGCTGTCGACCCACGCCGTGGCGAACTCACGGGTCACCGCGGACTCGGCACGGCTGGGCGGGCGCGCAGTACACGTGGTCGGCTGCCCGGTGACCATCCCGGAGGCGGTCCCCGCACCGCCGGACGGTCCGGTCTTCACCGTCGTCGGACGGCTTTCCCCGTCGAAGGGGCAGCACCTCGTGGTGCGTGCCTTCGCCTCGATCGTGCAGCAACACGTCCTCTCTGGTGCGCGACTCCGGCTCGTCGGCAGCGCGCTCTTCGACCGCGACTGTTCGTACGAAGCCAGGCTCCGCGAGCTCGTCGACGAGCTCGGGGTCGCTGAACGGGTCGACTTCGTCGGCCAGGTCGACGATGTCGCAGCAGAGCTCGCACGGTGCGACGTCGCCGTCCACGCGAGTCTCGTCGAGGAGGGCTTCGGGCAGGTCGTCGTCGAGGCGATGGCCGCCGGGCGTCCGGTGGTCGCGAGCTCGGCCGGTGGTCCGGCGGAGATCATCACGGACGGGGTCGACGGACTGCTCGTGGAACCGGGGAGCGTCGATGCGCTCGAGGCAGCGATGCGTCAGACCGTGCTCGACGCGGACCTCAGGCAGGCGCTGGGGAACGGCGGTCGTCGTCGTGCGGCCGCGTTCACGCTCGACGGCATCGTGCAGCGCCTCGAATCGATCCTGCTCGCCGCGCAGCGCTGATCGGAGCGGCGGGCCGTCCACCGACGACGAGCTGGGCCGTCGTGCTGGGCTATGGCGCACGAAGACCTCCGGTCGATCCACCGATCGGAGGTCTTCGTGTTCAGGCAGCGGACGTCGCGGGAGTCTCGTGTGCTGGCCGACTCGACCGCCGGCGCGCCGCGCGGAGCGTCCGGCGACCGATGCGCCGGGTCCCGGGGAGCGCCAGGAACGTGGCGGCCCAGACGGCGGCAGCAACACCGCCGCCGAGGAGGAGCTCGAGCGGGGCAGGGCCGTCGACGAGGGCGACGGTGGCCAGCGACGACAGCACACACGCCACCGTGCCGATCGCCGGTTCGACCAGGGGGACCACGAGGTCTCGGAGGGTCAGACCTGCTTTCGAGCCGATGACGAGGAACCCCGGGACGACCAGTGCCACGGTCGCAGCCGACGCGCCGAGCGCGACACCAGAGACGCCCCACAGGCTCCCGACGAAGAACCCGACCAGTGTGAGTGGACGCGAGACCGCGCACTCCCAGATCGTCTGTCGCCCGGCTGTCCCGGCTGCGAGTGCGACGAACGTCGTCACTCCGATCACGACGGAGGCGAGGCCCATCGGGAGCATCGACACGAACACCGGGACGGTGGGCAGCCATGCCGCGCCGAACACCGATGCAACGAGGGGCTGCGCGAGCACGGCGAGGACCGCCAGCACCGGCCACAGGACGGTGCACGACAGGGTCAGGACGGCGTGGAACGCCGTCCGGAACGACGGCGTCCCGAGGAGTCTGCCGAGCGCCGGGACGGCGACGCGCCGGAGCGGACCGTTGACCTGCTCGGTGGGCAGCGTTACGAGCTGCGCCGCCTGGACGTAGAAGCCGGCGGCTGCGGTGCCGAAGAGTGCGGCGACGACGAGCCGGTCGAAGCTCCGGACGACCCACTCGAGACCCTGGGAGACGGTGGCGTTCGCGGCGAATCCGAGCTCGGTGCGGAGCGACCGGAGGGGAGCAGGGCGACCGGGCCGCCACGGCGTGACGGTGACGACCGCGACGACGAGGACCAGGGCGTACGTCCCCGCCTGCACGAGCAGGGCCGCCGATCCGGCACCGCCGAGCGCGACGACGATCGAGACGACGCAGGAGACGACCGCAGCGGTGACCTCTGCCGTGCCGATGGGGCGGAAGGCCAGGTTGCGGCCGAGCAGCGCGGTGGGGACCGCGCCGATCCCCGCGGCGACGAACACCAGCGCGAGCAGGGGGAAGGTGAAGGCGCCAGCGGGGAGCTGTGCCACCGGGACGAGCACTCCGACCACGAGCAAGGCGACCGCGACCGCGACCCCGATGCCGACGCTCAGCCGGTGGAGCGTCGCGGTCGAGGCTGCTGACAGGTCGGGGAATCGGGCGATGAGCCAGGTGATGCCGCCGGACCGCACGAGTTCCGCGGCCGTCACCGCGACGAGGGCCATCGCGGCTGCTCCGTACTGCCCGGGGCCGATGATGCGAGCGACCACGACCATCGTCACGAGCTGTACGCCGAACCGGATCCAGGTGGTGGAGGCGGAGACCAGGGCTCCACGGGCCGCGGCCGACCCGAGCACCGTGGAAGTGCCCCAGTCGGCCGCGGTGGTGCGTGGGGTGCGCATGGGCGTCAGGTCAGCGCCCGACGGTGTTGCTCGTGCCGGAGTCCTTGACCTTCGGCTTCGCGTCCGTCGTGATGCGGTTGCCGTCACCGGTGATCGTCACGGAGGCGACCGACTCCACGTCGATGCCGTTGATCGCACCCTTCACCGAGAGGTCCTTGACCGTGCCCAGGTGGATCACCGTGTTGCTGGACTCGACGACGACCGTCGCGCAGTCGCCGATCGTGACCTCCTTGTTGTTCACGTCGGCGATCGTGGCGGTCCCGTCGGTGCACGGCACGTCAGCCTTCTCGATCGGCGGACCGGTGATCTCCGAGGTCGGGTTCGGAGTCTGCTCCGACCGGGCCGTCGACGACGCGGTCGGGGACTTGTCGGGTGCATCGCCGTCGTTCGCCGTGCAGCCCGCGAGGAGGACCGCGGAGAGAACAGCAGCGGAGAGGACACCGAGGGTCTTGTGGATGGGCACGGGGGCTCCTTCTGTCATGGTGTTTATTATTCTAGCATTTGAAATATAACAGCGGAGCACCTCTCGGTGCCCCGCTCCTGTCGGTGATCAATCGGTGATGTTGACGTCCACCGCGGTCAGGACCCACTTGCCGCCCTGAGTGCGCTCGCTCGCCCAGAACTGGTAGTTCCCGGCGGGCAGGTCGAGCTTCGAGGTGATGCTCCACCGGCCGTCACGGACGGTGGTGTCGCCGAACGCTGAATCGTTGGTGAAGTCGGTGCCGGTGAGGACGACCTTCGACCCGGTCGAGCCGGTGCCGGTGAAGGTGAGCTCGCTGGACCCGTCGATGCGCTGACCGAACGTGGGCGAGGTGATCGTTGGTGCGGTCTGCTGGCCGTAGTCCAGGCTGACGATGATGCCCTTCGACGGCACGCCGCCGACCGTCTGGGTCACCGTGAAGCGCTGCTCGCCCCAGCCGACCTTCGACGGATCGATGCCGACGGTGTAGGTGCCGCGGCCCTCGGTGATCTCCGTCCGGGCGATCTCCTTGTCGTTCGCGTCACGGACGATGATCTCCGCGCCGACCTCGCCGGTGCCGGCGATCGCGCCCCACGTCTCGACCGTCGGGCCGAAGAACGCGACCGCGGTCGGTGCAGCCGGAGCTGCCGGCACGGTCTGGACGTTCAGACCCGCGAAGGCGATCTTGCCGCCCTTCGTCTGCTGGGTCGCCCAGAGCTGGTAGAAGCCGGTCGGCAGGGTGATCTCGTTGTTTGTGATCGTCCAGGCGTCGGTCGTGAGCTTCGCTTCACCGATCCGCGCGGTCGCATCGTCGCTGAGGTCGACGCCGTTGACCTGCAGTCGACCGCCGGCGTTCCCGGTACCCGTGAACGTCAGGTTCCGGTTCGGCACGACGGAGCTTTCCGACGGGCTGGTGAACTTCGGCGTGTTGAAGCCGTAGTCGAGTTCGACCTCGATGCCGTCCGACGGCGCTCCGTTCACGGTCTGGGTGACCGTGAGCTCCTGCTTCCCGTCACCGACCTTGTTCGGGTCGATCGCCAGGTTGTAGCTGCCGTCGGCGTTCACGATGACGGTGTCTGCGACGACGTCACCTGCGGCGTTCTTCGCGGTCACCGTGGCGCCCACCGCTCCGCGGCCGTCGATGCCCGCCCACAGCGCGACGTCCTCGGGGAAGTACCCGTTGGCAGTCGGCATCGCCGGCTTGGGCTGTTCCATGGTGACGTTGAGACCGGCGAAGGCGATCTTGCCGCCCTTGGTGCGCTGGTGTGCCCAGAACTGGTAGGGACCGTTCGGCAGCGTGATGTCGGTGTTGCGGACCGTCCAGCGGCCGTCCGTGACGTCGGCGGAGCCGATGGCGGCTGCGTCGTCGTTGCGGAGGTCGACACCGTTCATGCTGATCTTGCCGCCGGCGTTGCCGGTTCCGGTGAGGGTGAAGTCACGGTTCGGCAGCGAGCCGCCCTCGGTCGGGGAGGTGAACTTCGGGTCGTTCTGGCCGTAGTCCAGCGTGACGTCCATGCCGTCCGAGGTGGCCTCGTTCACCGTCTGGGTGACGACGAGCTTCTGCTCGCCGAAGCCGACCTTGCTCGGGTCGATCCGGACCTCGTAGGCACCGGTCCCGTTCGCGGTCGTGGACGCGATCTGCTCACCGGCGGTGTTCTTCACCACGATCGTCGCGTTCGCCGCGCCCTGACCGCGGATCCCGGCCCACGCCGCGACGTCGTCATCGAAGAACCCGGTCGCCGACGGAGCCGCCGGGCCGGAGTCCGCGACGGTCGTCGCCGTGGCGCTGGTGGCGTTGAAGGAGCCCTCGACGGCCGTACCGATGAGCGTCGTGCTCATCGACGACGCACCCTCGGCAGCGTTCGCGGGGGTCTCGACGTCGATGCCCCAGCGGAGCAGGGATGCGTCCGGCAGCGTCCACGACGAGGTGGTCGGCTTGAAGGTGTAGGTGTACGTCTTGCCGTCCATCGACAGGTCGCCGTCGGTGAGCGCCACGGAACGGTTGGTCCAGTCGGCGTCTCCGGGCTTCTTGTACCCGCCCTGGATCGTGTCCTGACCGTCCGCGAAGGTGGTGCCCTCCGGTGCGGTGAAGGTGACCTTCGCGTCGGGGTGCGAGACGTCACCCTGGGTCTTGAACTGCGTTTCGACCTCGGTCGTCTCACCGCGCTCGAGCGTCACGGTAGGGACGTCCTGGCCGATGACGGCTGCATCGTTGATGGTCACGACGAGGTCCTTGGTGTCGATGACCTCGTCACCGATCTTCTGCTCGACCATCAGCGGGTTCTGCCCGTTCGTGAGGTCGTCGACCTCGAGGCTCCACGAGCCGTCCTCGGCGACCTCGGTGGACTTGTCCCCGATGGTGATCGTCGCGCCCGGAGTCGCGGTGCCGCCGATGACCGCGGTCCCTGCAGCGTGGTCGACGGACTCGACGTCCGCAGACAGGTCGCGCTTCGCGACGTCGAGGTTCGTCGTCGTCTTGCCCGTGGCACGGAAGTCGCCCTTCGAGCTGTCGCCGCTGAACGTGAAGCCCATCTCGCCGGCGCCGGCGGCAGCGTCGTCGTCCGCGGTCACGTTGACCATGTAGCGGTACTGCTCGGGAGCGCCGTGCCCCGACGCCCAGTCAGCGTCGAAGGTGATCGTCTTGTCGTCGTTCGACAGTCGACCGTTGGTCAGCGGCATCGACTTGATGGGCTCCCAGGTCGCACCGTTCGCTCCGCCGAAGTCGGCGTCGATGCGGGTCTGGCCGTCGAACGTGGTGCCCTGCGGCGCGTTCAGGACGACCGTACCGTCCCAGTTCGCGCGGAATTCGTTGTTCTGCACGACCATCGGGATCTGCGTCGACTCGCCGCGGGCGAGCTTGATCGGCCCCTGGTCGACGCCGACGACGGTGCCGCCCTCGACGATGGTGACCGTGACCTGCTTCTCGTCCACGTCGGCGTTGTTGAAGCGTTGCTTCGCGGTGAGCTTGTTCTCGCCCACTGCGAGCCCCTCGACGGTCATCGACCACTTGCCGTCGGCATCGACGTCGACGGTCTTGCTGCCGATCGTGACGGTGCCCCTCGGCGTCGCAGTCCCGGACACCACAGCAGCCTTAACGATGTTGTTGACCTTCTCGATCTGTGCGGTCAGAGGAGTTGTCTCATCCCGAAGGATGTCCCTCAAGGTCGTATCTGCTCGCTTGTGCTCGGTTAGGTGGGTGCTTGAATACTCACTGGGCGACTCGGGGTCGCCTGCACCGATGAAGTACTCGCTGCCGACGGGGCGAAGCCCGGGGCCCGCCACGAAGGCGTTGCTGACCGAGCCCCACTCCCAATCTTGATTCGTCGCGCCAGTACAACTGCGCGCGTACACACGACTCCAGGCGGCGAGACTCACGGGCTGCAGGCACAAGTCCGAGGCACTGCCTGTGCCTCGGATCGGGCCAATCTTGCCAGCGGCCGGGAACGTGTACGTGCTCGCCGCCGCAACCGCCCGCTCCTGAGAGTAGAACCACGTGCGAGCAGGAATTCGATCGAGAACCGGTGCAGAAATTGCGACAAACGAATCACCCTCGCTGGACGGGCGATTCTGCTGCACGAACTTCCCGACCAACCGATCGGATGCTGTAGGACCTGCGGTGCTGGCGAGGGCGCTCGTGCTCGCGGCACCGAAGGACAATCCGGAAACGATCGTGGCAGCGGCCAGCCCGGCCGCCCCGATGGACTTGAAGGCCGTCGCGGCCCTCTTCTTGTGAGACATGTGCATCTTTCAGGACAGGCCGCGCGACGGCGGCTGTGCGGGAGGGAAGCACACATGCGACGGCCTCGCCGTCGCTGCATGTACATCCAGAATATCACGTGACATATCAATATACGAACGGCTTGGCTGCGCCCTTTGCGCTGTGAGTTGAGTGCGAACGACGCAACTTCCGCCGCCCTGTGTTGACGCGCCTCCTATTCGGAGTAGAGTTGAGTCCAACGGACGCAAGTCCGCAGACTTCAGCGAAACCCGCACCAACAGAAGGAGCACCCACACATGGGACGTGCAGTAGGCATCGACCTTGGAACCACCAACTCGGTCGTCAGCGTGCTCGAGGGCGGTGAGCCCACCGTCATCGCGAACGCCGAGGGCCTCCGCACCACGCCGTCGATCGTCGCCTTCACGAAGGACGGCGAGGTGCTCGTCGGCGAGACCGCCAAGCGCCAGGCCGTCACGAACGTCGACCGCACCATCGCCAGCGTGAAGCGCCACATCGGCACCGACTGGACCGTCGAGATCGACGGCAAGAAGTACACGCCGCAGGAGATCTCGGCCCGCACCCTCGGCAAGCTCAAGCGCGACGCCGAGCAGTACCTCGGTGAAGACGTCACCGACGCGGTCATCACCGTCCCGGCGTACTTCAACGACGCCGAGCGCCAGGCCACGAAGGACGCCGGTGAGATCGCCGGCCTCAACGTGCTCCGCATCATCAACGAGCCGACCGCGGCTGCGCTGGCGTACGGCCTGGACAAGGGCAAGGAAGACGAGCTCATCCTGGTCTTCGACCTCGGTGGCGGCACGTTCGACGTCTCCCTGCTCGAGGTGGGCAAGGACGACGACTTCTCCACGATCCAGGTCCGCGCGACCTCCGGCGACAACCGCCTCGGTGGTGACGACTGGGACCAGCGCATCGTCGACTACCTCGTCAAGAAGTTCAAGGACGAGCACGGCGTCGACCTGTCCACCGACAAGATCGCGAAGCAGCGCCTCAAGGAAGCCGCCGAGCAGGCCAAGAAGGAACTGTCGTCGCAGATGTCGGCGAGCATCCAGCTCCCGTACCTGACGCTGACCGCCGAGGGCCCGCTCAACCTCGACGAGACCATCTCGCGCGCACAGTTCGAGCAGATGACCTCCGACCTGCTCGACCGCACGAAGAAGCCCTTCAACGACGTCATCAAGGAAGCGGGTGTCTCGGTCAACGACATCGCGCACGTGGTGCTCGTCGGCGGCTCGACCCGCATGCCGGCCGTCGCCGAGGTCGTCAAGTCGCTGACCGGCGGCAAGCAGCCGAACCAGGGCGTCAACCCGGACGAGGTCGTGGCCGTCGGTGCCGCGCTGCAGGCCGGTGTCCTGAAGGGCGAGCGCAAGGACGTCCTCCTCATCGACGTCACCCCGCTGTCGCTCGGCATCGAGACCAAGGGCGGCCTGATGACGAAGCTCATCGACCGCAACACCGCGATCCCGACCAAGCGGAGCGAGACCTTCACGACCGCTGACGACAACCAGCCGTCGGTCGCCATCCAGGTCTTCCAGGGCGAGCGCGAGTTCACCCGCGACAACAAGCCGCTCGGTACGTTCGAGCTCACCGGCATCGCCCCGGCCCCCCGCGGCGTCCCGCAGGTCGAGGTCACGTTCGACATCGACGCCAACGGCATCGTGCACGTGTCCGCGAAGGACAAGGGCACCGGCAAGGAGCAGTCGATGGTCATCTCCGGCGGCTCGTCGTTGCCGAAGGAGGACATCGAGCGCATGGTCCGCGAGGCCGAGGAGCACGCAGCCGAGGACAAGGCCCGCCGCGAGGCCAACGAGCGTCGCAACCAGGCCGAGCAGCTCGTCTACTCGATCGAGAAGCTCATCAAGGAGAACGACGACAAGCTCCCCGCGGACGTCAAGTCCGAGGTGCAGGGCGACGTGGACGCGCTCAAGTCCGCGCTCGCGGGTGAGGACGAGGACGCCGTGAAGACGGCCTTCGACAAGCTCAACGAGTCGCAGGGCAAGCTCGGCCAGGCGATCTACTCCCAGCAGGACGCGGGCGCCGCGGCCGGTGGCGAGCAGCCCTCCGCTGACGGCCAGGCGCAGGCGGACGACGAGGACATCGTCGACGCCGAGGTCGTGGACGACGAGGACGACAAGGACAAGAAGTAACCATGACGGATCCCAAGGACAACGTGCCCGAGGACGGCGAGCCCCAGGTCGAGGGCGACGCCACGAACGCGGCCGAGCCCGAGGACCTCGTCGAGGCGGAGGGGCCGGACGTCGAAGTACCGACGGACGGCCCCGCCGCCGGCGGCCCGGCAGCGGACGCCGCGAACGACCTCTCCCCGGAGGACGAGGCGCTGCTCGCCGACGCCGCCCGTGCCATGAAGGAAGACGAGCACAGGGCGGAGGACAAGCTCAGCACCGAGGACCGCGACCTGGTCGCCGAGATGCGCGCGGACATGCTCCGTGCGCAGGCCGAGCTGGTGAACTTCCGGAAGCGCGTCGAGCGTGACCGCGAGGCCAACCGCGAGGTCGCGATCGCCGAGGTCGTGCGTGCACTCCTCCCGGCGCTCGACGACCTGACCCGCGCCGAGGCCCACGGCGACCTCACCGAGGGCCCCATGCAGGTCATCGGCCAGAAGATCCGCGGTGGCTTCGAGCGGTTCAAGCTCGTGCAGATCGGCGAGAAGGGCGAGTCCTTCGACCCGAACATCCACGAGGCCATCGTGCAGCTCCCCACCCCCGGTGCCACCGGCCAGACCGTGGCGGACGTCGTCGAGCCGGGCTACAAGCTCGGCGAGCGGGTGCTCCGCGCGGCCAAGGTCGCGGTGGCGGTCCCGGCCTGAGCGCGGGGAGGAGGTAGGGATTCATGGCCAGTCAGGACTGGTTCGACAAGGACTTCTACAAGGTCCTCGGCGTCGACAAGACGGCGAGCGACGCTGAGCTGAAGAAGACCTACCGGAAGCTCGCGCGGCAGTACCACCCGGACTCCAACCCGGGTGACGCGGCCGCCGAGAACCGCTTCAAGGAGATCAGCGAGGCGTACTCGGTCCTCTCGGACAAGGAACAGCGCCAGGAGTACGACCAGGTCCGCGCCATGGGTTCGGGCGCCCGCTTCACCGCGGGTGGCCCGGGCCAGGGCGGCGGGTTCGAGGACGTCTTCGGCGGCATGTTCGGCCAGCAGGGCGGAGGCGGGCAGCGCGTCCGCTTCGGCCAGGGCGGCGGAGCCGGCGGCTTCGAGGACATCCTCGGCGGCATGTTCGGTGGTGGTGGTGGCTTCGGCCAGTCCACCGGCGGCTACCGCGGCTTCGGTGGTCCGACGAAGGGGCGCGACGTCACCGCGACGACGACGCTCGACTTCACGACGGCAATCGCCGGCGACACGGTCAAGCTCTCGCAGGGCAACGGCCGTCCGGTGAACGTCCGCATCCCGGCGGGGGTCGCCGACGGACAGAAGATCCGCCTGCGCGGGCGCGGGGAACCGTCGCCCGACGGCGGCGAGGCCGGCGACCTCGTCGTCACCGTGACCGTCCGGAAGCACCCGGTCTTCGAGCGCGACGGGCAGAACCTCCGCGTGGACGTCCCCGTGACGTTCGTCGAGGCGGCGCTCGGCGCGACGATCCAGGTCCCCACCCTCGGTGGCGACCCGGTCAAGCTCAAGGTCGCGCCCGGCACCCCGTCGGGTCGCGTCCTGCGTGTCAAGGGACGCGGTGTCACCACGAAGAGCGGGACGGGCGACCTGCTCGCCACCGTCCAGGTCGCGGTGCCGTCGCACCTGTCGGACAAGCAGCGGGAGGCCGTCGAGGCCCTCGCCGCGACACTGCCCGACGAGGACCCCCGCGAGGACCTGCTCGCCAAGGCGCGCACCTGACGCTGCGCCCCACCAGCAGTACAACCCGGTCGGGGCCCCGCCGCCGGTACCTGCCCGTCGCGGAGCGGCGGGCAGGCCGTGCCGGTGGGGAGAGGAACGGTGCGGCTCCGTCAGGAACCCGCACCGTTCCTCCAGACTGGTTTCCAGAGCACGCGGACGACGGAAAGGAACACGCCATGACCGACATGGACGAGAACTCGCCCGTCTTCGCGATCGCGATGGCGGCGGAGCTCGCCGAGATGCACCCGCAGACCCTGCGGCAGTACGACCGGCTCGGCCTGGTCGTGCCGGGACGGACCCGTGGCGGGTCCCGCCGCTACTCGATGCGGGACGTGGCGCAGCTGCGCGAGATCGCGCGGCTCGGCTCCGAGGGCGTCTCGCTCGAGGGCATCCGCCGCGTGCTCGAGCTCGAGAACGAGAACCGGGCCCTGCGGCAGCGGGTGAGCGAGCTCGAGACGGCCCTGGCCGACCAGCTCATCAACCGACCGGGCGCCCGGGTGTTCGCGGCGACCGCGTCCGGTGCGGCGATCTCGCTGAAGGCCGGGTCCCGGCCGCAGCGGAACACGCAGATCGTGCTGTACCGCGGGCCGCGGTAGCAGCACCCGACCAGCGGAGGGCCCGACCCGGTGATCCGGATCGGGCCCTCCGAGCACGACGGCGGGGTCAGCTCAGCCTTCAGTGCTGATCGGGAGGTCCCGCGGGCTGGTCAATCCCTCCTTGGTCGTGACGTCGAAGTTCCCGAAGTAGGGCATGGAGTCGCCCGCATCGAGGACACGCAGCGCGCCGTTCGACTCCCGGGCCCAGCTCGTCATCTCTGCGTCACAGTCGGTGCGCTTCAGGATGAAGCCGAAGTTCCGCGGGACGGCTGCCTGCAGACACGTGCCGTCCGCGAACTCCACCTTGCCCTCGGCCCCGACCACCGGCATGCTGACCGTCGCGGCCGCGGCCTCCGCGGCTTCGTACGACGCGTGGTTCCCGCCCTTCTGGACGACACCCCACTTGTCGTCACGGTCGAACGCGAAGAACAGCCCGGGCTGGTGCTCGATCACCAGCGGCAAGGTCTCGGACTGCTCGTCACCCTGGCGCGTCCCCTCCGCCGTGATGTGGATGTTGATGCCCGTGTTCGAGATCTTCCCGCCCTTGGTCCGCTGGTGCGCCCAGAACTGGTAGGCGCCGGACGGCAGCTCGAGGTCATCGTTCGTGATGCTCCACCGGCCGTCCTCGACGACCGCCGATCCGATGGTGGGTTCCGATCCGCCGCCCACGCCGAGCAGGAGGACACGTCCTCCCTGGTCGCCGGTACCCGTGAAGGCGAGCGCCTTCGTCGACCCGTCGTTCGCGGGGGAGGTGAAGGTCGGCGCATTGGTGCCGTAGTCCAGCGTCACGTCGACACCCGGCGAGACGACACCCTCGTGCTCCTGCGTGACGACGAGGTGCTGCTCGCCGTCGCCGACCTTCGCCGGGTCGATGCCGATGTTGTAGAGGCCACCCTGTCCCTCGACGGTGGTGCGACCGATCTCGGTGCCCGCGGTGTTGCGGACGACGACGTCGGTGCCCCGCTCGGCGTAGCCCGCGATCCCGGCCCACTGTGCGACGTCCTCGGGGAAGTAGCCCTCCGCGGTCAGGTTCGTGGACTGCACGCGGACGTTCACACCGGAGAACGCCGTCTTGCCGCCCTTCGTCCGCTGCATCGCCCAGAACTGGTAGTCACCGGACGGGAGGTCGAGTTCGTCGTTGTCGATCTGCCAGACGCCGTCCACGACGCGGGCGGTGCCGATCGCTCGGGAGTCCGTGAAGTCCGTCCCGTTCAGGGTGATCGTCCCGGAGGCGTCCCCGGTGCCTGCGAACGAGAGGCCCTTGCCGGCGATCGTCGAACCGTCGGTCGGCGCGGTGAAGGCGGGTGCGTTCGTCCCGTAGTCGAGTTCAGCCGCGGTCGACGGAGACTCGCTCCCGTCGACCACCTGGGTCACCTCGAACTCCTGCACCCCGTCGCCGACCTTCGCGGGATCGATGCCGATGTTGTAGGTACCGGACGGGTCGGTCACGGTGGTGCGCCCGATCTCCGTCCCGTCCGAGGTCCGGGCGACGACGTCCGATCCGACGGTCGCGAGTCCGGCGATCCCGGCCCAGTGCGCGACGTCCTCGGGGAAGTACCCTTCTGCGGTCGGTGCCGTGGGCGCCTCGTCCTCCTGCGGGGTGAAGGTGATGTCCTTCATGACCGAGGTGCGACCGTCCGCGGTGGTCTGTGTGAAGGTGACCGCGTAGCCGTCGGCGCTCGCGAGGTCGGCACGAGCAGACCACTTCGCGACGCCGGAACGGGTCTCCTTGGCTTCGGCGCGGAAGAGTTCCGTGCCCTTCTGGTCACGTGCGACGACGGTGGCGCCGGCTTCGGCCGACCCGGAGAAGTCGTTCTCACCGGGCGTGTAGGAGTTCTCCGCTGCCACGCCGTCGACCTGCAGCAGGCGGGGGAGCGCGACGCGCTCGGACGTCGCCGAGTAGCGCTGTCCGTCGAAACCGAGGTTGACGAGGTCGAGCTGCTTCCCCGTGAACTGGGCACGGATGTTGTAGCTCCACCCGTTCGTGCCGGACGGGATCGACCCGACGACGGTGTCGCCGTCGAGGATCTGCGCACCGGCCATCTGCTGGACCTCGCCGATGACCTGGACGGTGCCGTCGGGCAGGACGTTGACCTCGCGCACGGCGGGCTTCGTCACGGCCGTGCTGACCGGCAGCGGCGTGAGCTCGGCCGGGGACACGGCGGACTCGGTGCCGTCGGCCGCGATCGCCACGACGTCGACCGTGGAGCCGAGGTGTTCCTGCGGGATCGTCGCCGTGAAGTCGCCGTCCACGACCCGCGTCTCACCGATCGACGTGCCGTCGGCGGTGCGGACCTCGACCTCGACCGTGCGGTCGTCGACTGCGCCCCACAGGGTGAAGTCGCCGTCGAGGCGACGTTCGGACGGCTGGACGACCGGCGCAGCGGGAGCTTCACCGGTGCCCTCGGAGAAGGCCACACGGTCGATGACGCTCTTCCGCCCGTCGGGCAGGGTCTGCGTGAAGGTGACGGTGTGGTCGCCGGCGGTGAGCTCGGCATCGGCGCTCCAGGCTCCGACGGCGGTCCGGGCAGCAGGGACCTCGGTCTCGAAGAGCGTCGTGCCGCTGGTGACGTCGGTGGCCGTGATGGTGGCGCCGACGGACGCGGTGCCGCGGAACTGCTTCGTGCCCGGGAGGAACTGGTTGGACGCGCGGAGGCCGTCGACCTGCAGGGTGCGCGGCAGGGCGCTCCGCTCGGTCCGGGTCTTCGTGCCGTCGGCGGCGGTGTGGACCCGGACGAGGTCGAGCGCGCTGTCGCGGTACTTGTCGAGGGCGCGGAGGAGGAAGAGTCCCTGCCCGCCAGCCCAACGGCTGACGGTCTCGTCGCCGTCGAGCAGGTAGACGTCGTCGCCGCCGGCGAAGCCCATGACGGCACGCGAGCCGGCGAAGGTGTCCTCGATGCGCGACACGATCGGCGCATCGAGTCGCGGGTCGACGGGGAGGCCGACGATCGAGTCGGCGGGCGGGTCCTGCGCGACCGAGGACGCGGGCGGGGGTGTCGCCGCGGACGCCATGACTGGGGTCAGGAGGCCGAAGCCGAGGGACGCGGTGATGATGCTGCAGACGACTGCAGTGCTCCGGAACGGAGAGGGGGCCATGAGAGCTCCTTCTGGTGGGGGAGCATCAGTGTATTGATATGTCGTATACGGCGGGTGTGGACCTTCCGAGTGCGATGGGACCGCCCCCGGCTACGCTGGCGCGGTGCCACCCGACTTCGCCGACTTCTTCCGCCGCCGCGACGACGCCGCGGCGGACCTCATCGCGATCGACGGCACGGACCGCTTCATGCTCGACGAGGCGCCGCACGTACACGGCGACGCGCTCCGGCAACCGGGGGAGGTCGCCGTCGTCGACGACCGGTTCGGGGTGCTGACGCTCGGCGCCATCACCGTGCACGGCGCGTCCGACGTCCGGGTCGTGCAGGACTCCCTCGTCGGGGTCCGTGCGCTCGAGGCCAACGCCGGGACGTTCGGCCGTCGGGGCTTCCACCACCCGGAGACGCTCGAGCAGGCCTTCCGCGACGTCCGACTCGTGTTGCTGCGGCTCTCGAAGTCGAACGACCGGCTCGACGAGGTGGCCCGTGCGGTCGCCCGCTACGCGGCCCCCGACGTCGTGCTGCTGTGCGGTGGCGTCACGAAGCACATGAACCTGTCGCAGAACGACGTCCTCCGCCGGTACTTCGGCGAGGTCACGGCGTCGCGGGGGCGGGGCAAGTCCCGGTTGCTCATCGCGCAGGACCCGCTGCGTGCCTCGGCCACCCGGGCGGACGCGACGAACCCGTGGCCACGGTCCGTGCACGTCGACGACCTCGGGATGACCCTCGTGGCGCACGGTGGCGTCTTCGCCGGCACCTCGCTCGACCAGGGGACACGGGTGCTGCTCGACGCCGTCGACGACGCGATCCCCACGGCACGGACGATCGTCGACCTCGGCTGCGGGAACGGTGTGATCGCCGCCGCGGTCGCCCGCCGTCGCCCGGCGGTGAAGGTGGTCGCGACCGACGTCTCCGCGATCGCGGTCGCCTCCACCCGGGCGACCGCGGCGGCGAACGGCGTCGCCGACTGCGTGCAGGTCCTGCGCTCCGATGCCGGCGACGAGCTCGGCGAGGGCATCGCACAGCTCGTGCTCTGCAACCCGCCCTTCCACGCGGACACCACGGTGACCACCGACGCGGCCGAGGCGATGTTCCGGAACGCGGCCGCGATCCTCCAGTCCGGCGGTGAACTGTGGTGCGTCTGGAACTCGCACCTGCGCTACCGGCCGGTGCTCGAACGCTTGGTCGGGCCCACCCGACAGGTGGTCCGGACCCCGAAGTTCACGGTCACCGCGTCGCGACGCGGCTGACACGACAGACGGGAGGCGCGGTGCCGGCTGGCACCGCGCCTCCCGTCTGTCGTGTGGTGACGACTCAGGCCGGGACGTAGTCGAACGTGTCCGGGTCCGGACCCGTGCGGTGCCCCTTGTCGAGCGCGGAGATGTCGGTCATGTCGCCGTCCGACAGCTCGAAGTCGAAGATGTCGAAGTTCTCCTGCACGCGGGCCTTCGTCACCGACTTCGGGAAGACGATGTCGCCGCGCTGGATGTGCCAGCGGAGGACGACCTGGGCCGGGGACTTGCCGACGGCGCCGGCGATGCGGGTGATGGTTTCGTCGTCGAGCACGAGGCCCTGCGCGATCGGGGACCAGGCCTCGGTGGCGATGCCGTGTTCGCGGTCGTAGGCGCGGAGCTCGTCCTGCGTCAGGTACGGGTGCACCTCGATCTGGTTCACGGCCGGCGTGATGGTCGTCTCGGCGGCGAGACGGTTGAGGTGGTGCGCCTGGAAGTTGCTCACGCCGATGGAGCGGGCGGTGCCGCCGCGGTAGAGCTCCTCCATCGACTTCCACGTCGGGACGAAGTCGACGACGGTGGCGAGGGGCCAGTGGATGAGGAAGAGGTCGGTGTAGCCGCCCAGCAGGTCGGCCGACTTCTTGCCGTTCTCGAGCGCGGCCTCGGGGTCGTGGAACCCGTTGTTGAGCTTCGAGGTGACGAAGATCTCCTCGCGGGGGATCCCGGACGCCTCGATGGCCTCGCCGACCTCCTTCTCGTTGCCGTACATCTCAGCGGTGTCGATGTGGCGGTAGCCGACCTCGAGGGCGGTCAGCGTCGCTTCCTTGGTGTTTTCGGGCTCGATCTGGAAGACGCCGAAGCCGAGCTGCGGGATGGTCTTGCCGTCGTTCAGGGTGATGTTCGGAACGGTCATGGTGCCATGCAACCAAACGGTCCCCAGGAGGCATTCCGGGAACACCCAGCCGGGCGCGTCCGGAGCGGCAGGCGGACCGCTCAGTCGAGCGCCGCCCGGATGAGCGCGTGCAGCGCCCCGCCGTAGGCGTCCGCGGCGTCGGGAGCGCCGAACTCGCGCTGCTCACCGTCCACCACCGCGGTGACGACGAAGTCCGACGTCGTCCGGGTCAGCGATACGAACGCCGACCCGAGGAGTTCGCGGAGCTGGTCCTCGCGCGGCAGCCAGAGCGACTCGGCGGCGTCGACCGAGTCGAGCGCCCACTCGGTCGTGCCGTTGAACCCGAGCACGGTGCCGGACGGGTAGTCGTGCCGTTCGACGGTCATCTCCGACACCGTGTAGACGTCGTCGTCGACGCCCGGCTTGTCGATGACGAACCGGTCGCCGGTCGTCGGGTGCCAGCGGAGTCCGGCGTCACGCAGGGCCGCAGCGAGAGCAACTGTGATCACGCACCACAGCCTGCCACCCGGTGCCCTGCAAGCTCGCCGTACTAGCATCGCCGAGCACCATGCGCGCGGCCGCACCAGCGTCCGCGCGCGCGACGCGACGACGCCCGGCCGACCGGTGTCGCGCCTCCCGGTCGGATCCCCGGCCCCGAGGCGGACAGGCAGCCGGCGTCCCGACCACGGTGCTCACCACACCGTCCGCCCAGAGAAGGACCCGCATGACCCTCGAACGCGAGGAACTCCGCGACGACTGGACCGTCACGATCGCCGGGGACGGCGTGCCGGCGGGTGCGCCCGCGGGGATCGCCGGCCGCAGCATCCGGGCCACGGTGCCGGGACAGGTGCACACCGACCTGGAGCGCGAGGGACTGCTCGACGACCCGACGTTCGACCGGAACGAGGACGCCGCGAAGTGGGTGGGGCGGGCCGACTGGTCGTACCAGCGCACGGTCGACGTCGACCCCCGCGGCTTCGAGCGCGTGGACCTGGTCTGCGACGGCCTCGACACGGTCGCGGAGCTGAGCCTCGACGGCGTCGTCGTGGGCACGACCCGCAACATGCACCGTCGCTACCGCTTCGACGCCCGCGACCAGACCGGCGGGGTGGGTCGGGGGAGCAAGACCCTCGAGATCCTGTTCGAGTCGCCCTACCGCGAGGCCGGACGTGTGGCGGCGAGGGCCGGAAGCATGCCCGGGCCCTACGACGAACCGTTCCCGTACATCCGGAAGATGGCGTCGAACTTCGGCTGGGACTGGGGTCTCACGGCGGTGACGAGCGGACCGTGGCGTCCGGTCGCCGTCGAGCGCTGGTCCACCGCCCGGCTCCGCGAGGTCCGCCCGCTCGTCGACGTCGAGGCCGGCGAGGGCGTCCTCGACGCCCACATCACCGTCGAGCGCTCGGGGATGAACGACCTCGACCAGGACGGCGAGGACGACGACCTCGTCCTCGTGGTGACGGTCAGCGGGGCGACGGCGGACGGCGGGACGACGCGGCAGCGGTCGCGGGCGCAGCTGACACCGAAGGACGACGAGACCGTGGTGACGGTGCGGGTGCCCGAGGTGCAGCGCTGGTGGCCGCGTGGCTACGGCGCACAGGACCGGTACGACGTCGTCGTCGAGCTGCAGACGGTCGACGGCGAGGTCCTGGACCGCGAGACGTTCCGCACGGGCTTCCGGTCGACGCGCATCGAGACCGCCGAGGACGCCGTCGGCAAGCCCTTCGACGTCCACGTGAACGGGACGCTCATCGACGTCCGCGGGGTGAACTGGATCCCCGACGACGTCATCGTCTCGAGGGTGGACCGTGACCGCGTCGCCGCACGCCTCGGGGTCGCCGCCGACCTGCGCGTCAACCTCGTCCGGGTGTGGGGCGGTGGCGTCTACGAGTCGAACGACTTCTACGACGTCTGCGATGAACTCGGCCTGCTCGTCTGGCAGGACTTCCCGTTCGCCTGCTCGGCCTACCCCGAGGGGGAGCCGATCCGCAGCGAGGTCATCGCCGAGGCCCGGGACAACGTCGCCCGGCTCGCCCGGCACCCGTCGCTCGTGGTCTGGAACGGCAACAACGAGAACATCTGGCTGCACGACGCCGACGGGTGGGGCGAGGAGCTCGGCGACCGCGGCTGGGGTCTCGACTACTACCTCGACCTGCTGCCGACGATCGTCGACGCCGTGGACCCGTCGCGCTTCTACACGGTGGCGTCGCCGTGGTCCGGCTCGGAGTCACTGCCGGCGAACGACGTCCGGTACGAGACCCACCACTCGTGGGACGTCTGGAACCGGCTGTCCGACGACCACTACCGGTCCTCCGTGCCGCGGTTCGTGTCCGAGTTCGGGTGGCAGGCGCCGCCCGCGTGGCGGACCCTGCGCGAGGCGATCACCGACGAGCCGCTGCGTGTCGACTCGCCCGGCGTCGTGCACCACCAGAAGGCCGCGGACGGGATGGCGAAGCTGGCTCGCGGCCTCGAGCCGCGCTTCGGCTCCGTCGACCCTGCCGCGTTCGACCGCTGGCTCTACCTGACGCAGCTCCAGCAGGCCCGCGCCGTCGCGACGGGCGTGGAGCACTGGCGGACGCACTGGCCCCGGAACACGGGCGTCATCGTGTGGCAGCTGAACGACCTGTGGCCGGTGTCCTCGTGGTCGGCGATCGACTCGGCGGGACGGCTCAAGCCGCTGGCGCACGAGCTGCGTCGGCTCTACGACGACGTGCTGCTGACGATCCGTCCGGTCCGCAGCGCGGTCGCGTCCGACACGGCCGCGTCCGGTTCGGCCGCGTCCGGTTCGGCCGCGTCCGCCGACGACGCCGTGGTCGGGTCCGGCGCCGCCCCGGCTGCCTCCGGGGAGGGCTCGGCCGACGGTCGGCCTGGAGGCGCGGATCCCGTCGAGCCGTCGGCTCCCGTCACCGAGACGGCCGAGCTGGGCGAGCTCGCCGACACCCTGTCGCTCGGGGTGTCGCCCGGGTCGTTCGGGCACTCCCCGATCGAGGTGGCGGTGCGTTCCTCCCGCGTCGGCCTCGACAGCGTCGTGCGGGTACGGCGGGTGTCGCTCGCGGGGGCCGTGCTCGCCGAGGCGAACCTCCCGGTCCGGCTCTCCGCGGCCGGTGTGGCGGTCGTCGCGCTGCCGGAGTCGGTGGGTGTCGTCGACGACCCGACGAACGAGCTCGTCGTGGCGGACATGGACTGGCGCCGCGCGGTGTGGACCCCGTCGCCGGACAAGGACATGCGCTGGGAACCGGCGCGGTACCGGACGTCCTTCACCCCGGTGGGCGAGGACGGGCTGCAGCTCGTCGTCGAGGCCGAGAACCTGGTCCGCGACCTGCTCGTGCAGCCCGACCGGGTCTCGCCGACCGGGACGGTCGACCGTGGGTTCATGACCCTGCTGCCGGGGGAGACCGTGTCGTTCCGGCTCCGTGGCGTCTCCGAGGGGGACGTCCCGGCGCTGCGGGAAGCGCCCGTGGCGACCACCCTCGACCAGCAGCTCCTCGGTTGAAATACTGCACACCGCGCTGATATATTGACAGGACGCGCTGCCTGACCTCCCCCGGTCGTGCAGCGCATCCGCTCGGCCTCCCGCCGTGCCGGTGGTCGATCGAAGGTCGTCTCGATGTCACTCGCGCTCCGTCCCGTGTCCCGTTCCGCTCCGCCGGAGCGGGGTCGAGCGGTGTCGTCCAGCCGCGCACGACCGGCCCTGGGGCCCGCCGCCGGCACCGCCGCGATGGACCTCGGGCTGCTGCTCGTGGCATTCCTCGTGGCGCACGTGGTCCGGTTCCCGTGGGAGCTACCCCGGGGATCGGTCGTCGCCGGCTGGGTCGAGTTCGTCGTCGCTCCCGCGATCGTGGTCGTCTGGATGGGTCTGCTCGCGGTGTTCCGCACCCGCGATCCCCGCATCACCGGTGTCGGCGGTGACGAGTACCGACGCCTGCTGACGGCCAGCCTCGTCGCGGGGGCGGTCGTCGCCGTGGTCGCGTACGCCGCGAGCATCGACCTCGCCCGCGGCTACGTCGCCGTCGCCTTCCCGCTCGGGCTGCTGTTCCTCGCGCTCGGTCGGAAGGCGCTCCGGACCGCCCTCGTCCGTCGACGGGCGCGCGGGGAGCGGTTGCAGGACGTCCTGCTCGTCGGGGACGCCGAGGACGTCCGCTACGTCGGTCGTCGCATCGCTGCCACGCCCACGGCCGGGTACCGCGTCCGGGCCGTCGTGACCGACTGCCTCCCCGCGGGCGACGACATCGACCTCGACGGCGCGGTGGTGCCGGTGCTGGGCGGCGTCGACGCGGTACTCGACCTGGCGCAGGCTGAGCGGGTCTCCGCCGTGGTCGTCGCCGGTGCCGTCCGTGGCGGCCACGAGCGGCTCCGGCGCCTCGGCTGGCAGCTCGAGGAGCGCGGCGTCGAGCTCGTCGTGTCGTCGCCGCTCGCCGACATCGCGGCCGGTCGCGTGCACGAACGGCCGGTGGACGGGCTGCCGCTCATGCACGTCGAGACGCCGGACTACCGTCGACGGCTGGGCAAGCGGGCGCTCGACGTCGTCGGCGCCGGACTCGGGTTGCTCCTCCTCGCACCCGTGTTCGCCCTCGTCGCGGTCGTGATCCGCGCTGACGACCGCGGGCCCGTCCTGTTCCGGCAGACGCGTGTCGGCCGGGGCGGCCGGGAGTTCTCCATCCTGAAGTTCCGGACGATGTGCACCGACGCCGAAGACCGGGTCGCCGCGCTCGCTCCGTCGAACGAGGGAGCGGGGCCGCTCTTCAAGATGAAGGACGACCCGCGGGTCACCCGGGTCGGCGCGGTCCTGCGGCGGACGTCGCTCGACGAGCTCCCGCAGCTGTGGAACGTGTTCACCGGGTCGATGAGCCTGGTCGGGCCGCGCCCGGCGCTCCCGCGCGAGGTCGCCCTCTACGAGGACTTCGCGGACCGGCGCCTGCTCGTCACGCCGGGGATGACCGGACTGTGGCAGATCAGCGGGCGCTCGAACCTCGACTGGGCGGACGGGCTCCGACTCGACCTGCACTACGTCGAGAACTGGTCCTTCGTGCACGACGTGGTCATCCTGGCCCGGACGATCCCGTCGGTGCTGCGCTCACGAGGCGCCTACTGAGGGTCGAGTCTGAGCGAACGGTGTCCGTCGGACGCCCGGCCTGTGATTCCCCCGGCGTGCGAGTTACGATGGTGGGACGACGGACTTCCGCCGCCCGCGTCGACGGTGACACGGAGACGGCGACCAGATCCAGATTCAAGGAGTCATGATGCTCGGAAACCTCGGCGGAGTACACCTGCTGATCCTCCTCGGGATCATCATCCTGCTGTTCGGTGCGACGAAGCTCCCGGCGCTCGCCAAGGGCCTCGGGCAGTCGATCAACATCTTCAAGAAGGAGATGGGCGACGACAAGAAGGGCACCGGCACCGACGGCGTCCAGAACACCACCGTGCAGAACACGACCGCCGAGCCCGCAGCTCCGGTCGCGCAGCCGGTCGTGAACCCCGGCCCGTCGGTCCAGCCGAACGCGGACTCCCGGAACCACACCCAGATCTAGGACACCCAGCCCCGTCCTGTCGGCAGCCCCCGCGACCACTCCGGTCGCGGGGGCTTCGGCGTTCCGGGGTCCTGGCGGCAGCCCGATCGTGGGGAGGCTCGGTCGCCGGCCTCGAGCCGACGATCCCCGCGCCCTCGTCACCCGCCGAGGGGCCGCCCTCCCACGACGCGCCCACGAACGGCTCGTGGGGCGGAGGATGAGCACATGACCTCTCCTGCGGCGCCCCTGCGCGACGACCGCCGCGTGGTGCTCGTGGTGGCCATCCTGTCCTCGTTCGTGGTCGGCCTCGACTCGAGCGTCGTGAACGTGGCGCTCCCGGCGATCCGCGACGAACTCGGTGGTGGGCTGGTCGTGCAGCAGTGGACCGTCGACGCCTACCTCGTCACGCTCGGCTCGCTCATCCTCGTCGCGGGGAGCCTGTCCGACCTGTTCGGCCGTGTGCGCATCATCACGTGGGGACTCGTCGTCTTCGGGGTCGCCTCGGTCGTCTGTGCCGTCGCACCGAGCGGCGAGGTGCTCATCGTCGCGCGGGCGTTGCAGGGCGTCGGGGGAGCGCTCGTGACGCCGAGTGCGCTCGCGCTCATCGTCGCGGCGTTCCGGGGAGCGGCGCAGGCGAAGGCCATCGGCACGTGGACGGCGTGGTCGAGTGCGGCGACGATCCTCGGCCCCGTGGTCGGCGGTCTCATCGCGGACGGCATCGGCTGGCGATGGATCTTCGTGCTGACCGCGGTCCCGATCGCGGTGACGATCCCGCTCGTGCGGCGCATCCGGGCCGAGGTCCGCGTCGGGCCGCGCGCGGAGGTCGACGTCGTCGGCGCGGTGCTCGCGGTCGTCGGCGTCGGTGGTGTGGTGCTCGGGCTCATCGAGCAGGAGCGGCTGGGCTGGGGCGCCCCGGTCGTGGTGGTCGCCCTCGTGGTCGGTGCCGTGTCGCTCGCGGCGTTCGTGCCGTGGGAACGCCGGGTCACCCGGACGTCCGGTGCCCCGCTCGTCCCGCTCGAGCTGTTCCGGGCGCGCAACTTCGCGGTGGGCAACCTCGCGACACTGTCGATCTACGGTGCCCTCGGCATGGTGTTCTTCGTGGTCACGCTGTTCCTGCAGGAGGTCTGGCGGTTCCCCGCGTGGCTCGCCGGGCTCGCGACGCTGCCCCCGACCGTGATGCTCCTGCTGCTGTCGACGACGGTCGGGTCCCTCGCCGGGAAGTACGGGCCGCGGTGGTTCATGGCGGCGGGGCCGGCGATCGGCGCGGTCGGCGCCCTCCTGCTGCTCGGTGCCGGCGACGACCCGGCCGGGTACTGGTGGTCGGTCCTGCCGGGGCTGGTGCTCGTCGGAGCGGGCATCTCGATCATGGTGACGCCGCTGACGAGCGCCGTCCTGGGGTCGGTCCCGCAGTCCGAAGCGGGGTCGGGGTCCGCGGTGAACAACGCCGTCGCCCGCATCGCCGGCCTGGTGACGGTGGCGCTCGCGGGGGTCGTCCTCGGCGGCGAGGTGGGCGTCGAGGGGCTGCACCGGGCCATGGTGGTGATGGCGCTCCTGCTGCTGGCTGGAGCGGCGGTCAGTGCGATCGGCATCCGCAACCCTCGTGGGGAGACGGCAGACCGGCGGGAACAAAGCCTGACGGACGGAAGTTGAGTGCAGTAGACTCAACTCCAGGACCAACCGCAACGAAAGGACGGAACGCATGGCGAACCTCCAGGGCGCTCCTGACTCGCAAGAGCGACAGAAGACCGCCCTCGAGCAGTACGGCGTCGACCTCACCGAGATCGCCCGCAGTGGCAAGCTCGACCCGGTGATCGGCCGCGACGCCGAGATCCGCCGCGTCAGCCAGGTGCTGACGCGCCGCACCAAGAACAACCCCGTGCTCATCGGGGAACCCGGCGTCGGCAAGACCGCCGTCGTCGAAGGACTCGCCCAGCGCATCGTCGCGGGTGACGTCGCCGACTCGCTCAAGGACAAGCGACTCGTGTCGCTCGACATGTCCGCCCTCATCGCCGGCGCCAAGTACCGCGGCGAGTTCGAGGAGCGGCTCAAGGCCGTGCTCAAGGAGATCAACGACTCCGACGGGCAGGTGATCACGTTCATCGACGAGCTGCACACGCTCATGGGCGCCGGCGGTGGCGAGGGATCCGTCGCGGCATCGAACATGCTCAAGCCGATGCTCGCGCGCGGTGAGCTCCGGCTGATCGGGGCGACGACCCTCGACGAGTACCGCGAGTACATCGAGAAGGACGCCGCGCTCGAACGGCGCTTCCAGCAGGTCTTCGTCGGCGAGCCCAGCGTCGAGGACACGGTCGCGATCCTCCGCGGGCTGAAGGAGCGCTACGAGGCACACCACAAGGTGACGATCAACGACTCCGCGCTCGTCGCCGCGTCGAGCCTGTCGAACCGGTACATCTCCGGGCGGCAGCTCCCCGACAAGGCGATCGACCTCATCGACGAGGCCGCCAGCCGACTCCGCATGGAGATCGACTCGAGCCCGGTCGAGATCGACGAGCTGAAGCGCACGGTGGACCGCCTCCGCGTCGAGGAGTTCGCGCTCAAGCAGGAGAAGGACGACGCCTCGAAGGCGCGCCTCGAGACCCTGCGCGGCGAGCTGGCCAGCCGTCAGGAGCTCCTGACGGGGCTCGAACAACGGTGGCAGGCCGAGCGCGCCAGCCTGAACCGGATCGGCGAGCTCAAGCAGCAGCTCGACGAGCTCAACATGCGGAGCCAGCGGGCGCAGCGCGAGGCGGACTACGAGCTGGTCTCGCGCATCGAGTACAGCGAGAAGCCGCGCATCGAGGCCGAGCTCGCTGCTGCAGAACAGGCCGAGAGCGCCGACCGCATGGTGAACGACAGCGTGACCGACGAGGACATCGCGGCCGTCATCGCCCAGTGGACGGGCATCCCGCTCGGGCGCCTGCTGCAGGGCGAGACCGAGAAGCTCCTGCACCTCGAGAACGAGCTCGGCCGACGGATCATCGGGCAGCGCACGGCCGTGTCGACCGTGTCCGAAGCGGTGCGCCGCACCCGTGCCGGCATCTCCGACCCGGACCGGCCGACGGGCTCCTTCCTGTTCCTCGGCCCCACCGGCGTCGGCAAGACCGAGCTGGCGAAGGCGCTCGCCGAGTTCCTGTTCGACGACGAGAAGGCCCTCGTCCGCATCGACATGAGCGAGTACGGCGAGAAGCACTCCGTCGCGCGGCTCATCGGCGCCCCGCCCGGGTACGTCGGGTACGAGGCCGGCGGGCAGCTCACCGAGACCGTCCGACGTCGCCCCTACTCCGTGGTGCTGCTCGACGAGATCGAGAAGGCGCACCCCGAGGTCTTCGACGTGCTGCTGCAGGTCCTCGACGACGGTCGCCTGACCGACGGCCAGGGCCGCACGGTGGACTTCCGGAACACGATTCTGATCCTGACGTCGAACCTCGGCTCGCAGTTCATGACGGACCGCTCGATCAGCGACGTGCAGCGCGAGGAGGCCGTGCGCGAGCTCGTCCAGCAGGCGTTCCGGCCGGAGTTCATCAACCGGCTCGACGACATCGTCGTGTTCCAGGCGCTGACGGAGGAGGACCTCGGCCAGATCGTCTCGCTCTACGTCGACCGCCTCGCGCGGCGGCTGACCGATCGCCGGCTGGAGCTCGCGGTCACGCCGGACGCCCGCAGCTGGCTCGCCGAGCGCGGCTACGACCCCGTGTACGGCGCGCGCCCCTTGCGTCGCCTGATGCAGCGGCAGATCGACGACCGCCTCGCGCGGGCGATCCTGTCGGGCGACGTCCGCGACGGCGACACCGTCCGCGTCGACGTCGCCGCGGGTGGCGACGAGCTGACGGTCGAGCCGTTCGAGCTGGCGGAGATCGTCGAGGAGTAGACCGCCCGGAACCAGGTTCCGGTCACGACACCGCGGAGACCCCTGGTGCTGTGACCGGAACCTGGTTCCGCCGGCGGTGCTCCCGACGGGAGGCGCGGCGCCGGTTCCTGGGACCGCCACGGCGCCCGCAGGCCTACCGTCCAGTGCATGCCTGAGATCCGCGCGTTCCGTCGCCTCACCGACGCCGTCGAGCACGCGAGCGTGCTCGACAAGGCCGTCGACATCGACCGCTCCGTCGTCAACGCGCTCGCCAAGCCGAAGGCGCTCCGCCAGCTGCTGCACGGCGTGCCGTTCGGGCACCCGCTCCACCCCCTGATGGTGCAGGTACCGCTCGGCGCCTGGATCTCGGCGGCGGTGCTCGACCTGGTCGGCGGGAAGGGGAACGCCAAGGCGGCGAAGACCCTGGTGGGTGTCGGACTGGTGTCCTCGGGCAGCGCGTCGCTCGCCGGCTACGTCGACTGGTCCGAGCTCGACCGCGAGCAACTCCGGACGGGGTGGGTGCACCAGGCGGTGAACTGGGTCGGCATCTCGCTCTACGGCCTGTCCTGGATGCAGCGGAAGCGCGGCAACCACGGCGCGGGCAAGCTCCTCGGGTTCGCCGGTCTCACGGTCGTCGGTGTCGGCGGCTACCTCGGTGGACACCTGGCCTACCGGCAGCGTGCGGGTGTGAGCGACCACGGCGAGGTGCCGTTCGACGCCTGAGCGCGCCGAATCGTTACCCCGCTGAAACATCGCGTCCGACATGCTGGATGCATGGAACACCTCAGCGTCGACACCGTTCCCCTGACCGTCGTCCCCGGCACAGGCCGCCGCGGACCGGCCTTCACCGTCCACGTCGACGAACTCGCCGGCACCGTGACCGTCCACCCCTCGGACTCCTGAGGGGCGTCGGTGTGCGCGTGCTCGTGGTGGACGACGAGGTGGCCCTGGCGGAGCTCGTCGGGAAGGGGCTCACCCGCCAGGACATGGCGGTCGACGTCGTGCACCGTGGCGACGACGCCGACGAACTCCTCACGGTGAACGACTACGACGTCGTCGTGCTCGACCGGGACGTCCCAGGCATGCACGGCGACGAGGTCGCACGACGCCTCGCCGATCGGGGTTCGGTCACCCGGATCCTCATGCTCACCGCCGCGTCGACCCTGACGGACCGGGTCCACGGCCTCGAACTCGGCGCGGACGACTACCTGACGAAGCCGTTCGAGTACCCGGAGCTCGTCGCGCGAGTGCGCGCGCTCGGCCGCCGGTCGGTCGCCCCCGTCGCTCCGGTCCTCGAACGCGCCGGACTGCTCCTCGACACGAACCGGCGGATCGCCACCCGCGACGGGCGACCGCTCGACCTCACCACGAAGGAACTCGGCGTGCTCGAGACCCTCCTCCGTGCGGACGGCCGGGTCGTCCCCGCCGAGGAGCTGCTCGAGAAGGTGTGGGACAGGAACATCGACCCCTTCACCGCGGCGGTGCGGGTGACGATGTCGAAGCTCCGGCGGAAGCTCGGCGACCCGGACCCGATCCGGACCGTCCCCGGCTCCGGCTACGCGCTGTGACCCGGCCCCTGAGCATCCGGGTCCGCACGGCGCTCGTCTTCGCCGTCGCGTCGATGGTGCTGACCGCCGCGGTGCTCGGGTTCGTGAACCTGGCGTCGCAGCAGTCCGCCGCGCGGTCCTTCCCGGCGACCCTCCCACCGGTCACCTCCCCCTCGCCCGGCGGACCGTCGCCGACCGGCCCGGCCACCCCGGTCGAGCCGGAAACGCTGCAGGACTCCGCGAGCAGCCTCCGCATCGTCGCGCAGGTCGCCGCGCTGCAGTGGCAGTGGTCCGCCGTCGGCATCGTCACCGCGGGCGTCCTGGCCGGCGGGGTCGGATGGCTGGTCAGCCGGCGGATGCTCCGTCCGATCGACGCGATCACCGAGACGACGACGCGCATCTCGGCGTCGAACCTGCACGAACGCATCGACCTGGGCGGCCCGGACGACGAGCTCCGACGTCTGTCCACGACGATCGACGCCCTGCTCGAGCGGCTCGACACGGCGTTCGAGAGCCAGCGGCGCTTCATCGCCCAGGCCGCACACGAACTCCGCACGCCGCTGGCGGTCCAACGCGCGGCCCTGCAGATCGGGCTGCCAGACGACGCGTCGCCCGTCGAGGTCGTCACGGCTCGCGAGGAGCTCCTCGACCAGAACCGCCGGACGGAGCACCTGGTGGAGAGCCTGCTCGTGCTCGCCGAGGCGGACCGGGGACTCGACGACCGCGCGACCGTGGTCGACCTGGCGGCCGTCGCGGACGACGTGACCGGCGCGGCACTGGACGCGGCCGGACGAGTCGACGTGACGCTGACCTACCGGGCCGGCACCGCGCCTCCAGGCGGGGCGGCCGCCGCCGTCCGGGGTGAGCCGACACTCGTCCGGCAACTCCTCGCCAACCTCGTCGACAACGCCGTCGAGTACAACCGGCCGGGCGGCTTCGTGACCGTCGGCGTGGACGCCGCCGGTCTGACCGTCGAGAACTCCGGGCCCGTCGTCGCGCCGGGGGACGTGGCGGGTCTGCTCGAGCCCTTCCGGCGGGGCGGTGCTGCGGGGTCGCGACGGCACAGCGGCCTCGGGCTGTCGATCGTGGTCGCGGTCGCCCGAGCGCACGGGTGGGAGCTGGCGGTCGCGCCACGGCCCGACGGCGGGCTGCACGTGCGCGTGGGTGTTTCGTCGGTGTGATCCCGGGGGTACCGCTCGCGAAACAGCCGATCAGGTGTGCTGGTGCCATGACCAGTGATCTCCGCACCAGGACCCGCGCGGTCACGCGCACCACCGTCTCCCTCGTCTCCGGCGTGCTCCTGCTGCCGGGCCTCCTCGCCGCCTGCAGTGCGTCGCCCGACCGTGGCACCGCCGCCGACGGCCCGTCGAACTCCGGCGCAGCAGCCCTGGCGGCGTGCATGCGGGACCGGGGGTACGACATGGAGGACCCGGGCTCGGGCCAGATCAGCCTCTCGCCGCCGGACGGCGTCGACGCCGACCAGTGGCGCGACGACCTGGTGGGCTGCACCGAGGCGGGGCAGGAGGCCGGTGACGTGATCCCGGCGCAGCCGATGCCCGGGCTGGCGGACACGGCGCGGTCCGTCGCGGAGTGCATGCGCGGTGCGGGGTACGAGGACTTCCCGGACGACGTGGAAGCGCAGGGTTCCTACGTCCCGAGCGGCGACCGCGCAGCGTTCGAGCGCGAACAGGCGGCGTGCTCCGACCAGGCGGCCGCGTCGACGGGCCAGGGGGAGTGATGCGGGTCCGGACGAAGCGCTGCACGGTCGCAGGGATCTGCCTCGTGGCCGTGGTGGCGGTCGGGATCGGGACGTGGTCGGTGTTCGGCCTGGAGCCGGGCACGTCGGCGGTCGCGGCCGGAGCCGCGGACGGGCGCACCACGCCGCCGGACACGGCGGAGGTGACGGAGGGCGACCTGACCGACTCGAGGGTCTTCGCCGGGACGCTCGGCTACGGCTCGACGAGCGCGGTGCCGGGGGCGGCGGCCGGGACCCTGACGTGGCTGCCGGAGCCCGGCGCCGTGGTCGAGCGCGATCAACCGCTGTACGCGGTCGACGAGCGCCCGGTCCGCGCGCTGTACGGCAGCACGCCGCTGTGGCGCGACCTCCGGGCGGGGCTCCGCGGAGCCGACGTCCGACAGCTCAACGAGAACCTGGCGGCACTGGGCTACGACGTCTCCGTCGACGAGGTGTTCGGGCCACGCACCCGCGCAGCGGTCCGACACTGGCAGCGGGACCGGGGACTCGAGGTCACCGGGGTGCTCACGTCGGACGACGTCGCCTTCGTCGACGGTGCGGTCCGCGTCGCCGCGGTGCCGGGCGTCCTCGGCCGCCCGGCCGGTGGCGACGTGCTGTCGGTCACCAGTACGCGGCGCGTGGTCACCGCGTCGGTCTCGCAGCGTGACGCCGATCGACTCGCCGTCGGGACCGACGTCGAGATCCGGGTGAACGGCTCCGGAGGTGCGCTGCGCGGGAAGGTCGTGGACGCGGCGCCGGGGGAGGGGAACGACGGGTCGGCGACGGTCGACGTCACCATCGACTTCGACCCGGGCGACCGGGAGCTGCCCGCGGCGGCGTCCGCACGGATCGAGGCGGCGGGGACGACGGAGCGCGGGGTGCTCTCCGTGCCCGTCGCGGCGCTCGTCGCCCGGGGAGCGTCGGGCGGGTACGCGGTCGACGTGGTCCGGGACGGCACCACGGAGCGGGTGCCGGTCCGGGCGGGGTTCGTCGCGGACGGACGGGTCGCCGTCACCGGGGACGTGCACGCCGGCGACCGCGTGGTGGTGCCCTCGTGACCGCGACGACGGTCAGGGCCAGGGCCACGGCCACGGCCACCAGCGCCGCCGGGACCTCGTCCACCGGCGCCGCCGGGACCTCGGACACCGGCGCCGCCACGACCTCGGCCATCGGCACCGACCGCCGCGGCTCCGGGGTCGTGCTCTCGCTGCGCGACGTCGTGAAGACCTACGGCGACGTCGGGGCCCTCCGCGGCGTCTCGCTCGACGTGGCGGCGGGGGAGCTCGTCGCGATCGTCGGGCCGTCGGGCTCGGGGAAGTCGACCATGCTCAACATCGTCGGGACGCTCGACCGGCCCACGTCCGGCACGGTCACGATCGCCGGCGACGAGGTCGGATCGATGACCGACGACGAGCTCTCCGCCCTCCGGGGTGAGCACATCGGCTTCGTCTTCCAGCACTTCCACCTGCAGGCGGGGGCGACCGCCGCCGAGAACGTCGCAGACGGCCTGCTCTACAGCGGCGTCCCGCGACGCGAGCGGCACGACCGCGCCGTGGCCGCCCTCGACCGCGTCGGGCTAGGGCACCGCGTCGGACACCGGCCGCCGCAACTCTCCGGTGGCGAGAAGCAGCGGGTCGCCATCGCGCGGGCGATCGTCGGGGAGCCGACGGTCCTGCTCGCCGACGAGCCCACCGGGGCGCTCGACACGGCTTCCGGTGCGGCGGTCCTCGGGCTGCTGCGCGACCTCAACGACGGCGGCACGACGGTGCTCGTCATCACGCACGACCTCGACCTCGCGGCCGCTCTGCCCCGGCAGGTGCGGGTGCGCGACGGTCGGATCGAGGCCGACTCCGGGAGCGCCCGGTGACCCGCCGGACGCTCGGCGCCGGCGACCTGTTCCGGCTCGGGGTCTTCGGGCTGCGGACCCGTCCCACCCGCGTCGTCCTCTCCGCACTGGGCATCGCGATCGGCATCGCCGCGATGATCGCCGTCGTGGGCATCTCGTCCTCGAGCAAGGCGGCACTCGACCGGGTGCTCGACGCCCTCGGCACGAACGTGCTCACGACGACACAGGCGCAGGGCCTCGTGGCCGTGCCGCCGCTGCCGGTGACCGCCGTGGACTCCGCACGGCGGCAGGACGTCGTCGAGCAGGCCGCGGGCGTCGGCCTGGTGCCGGAGGGTCGGGTCTACCGGAACGACCGCGTGCCGGCCGCCGCGTCGAAGGGCCTCGGCGTGATGGCGGTGTGGGGCGACGTCCCCGGCGTGCTCGGCGGGACGCTGGCCTCCGGCCGGTGGGTCGACCCGGCTCCGGACGCGCCGGCGCAGGTGGTCCTCGGAGCCGGGGCCGCGACGGCGCTCGGCATCGGCCACGCCGGTCCGGACTCGGCGGTGTGGCTCGGCGGCCGGTGGGTGCCGGTCGTCGGGGTGCTCGAACCGCTCGCGCTCGCAGAGGACCTCGACACGGTGGTGTTCGTCCCGCGGGGCACCGCCGAGGAGCTCGGGTTCGACGGGCACCCGACCGCGGTCCACACCCGGGTCGACCCGGAGCGGGTGGCGGCCTCCCGCGCGGTGCTCGCGAACGCGATCAGCCCGGGCAGCCCCCAGGACGTCGGTGTCACCCGGCCGTCCGACGCCCTGGCCGCGAAGAGCGCGACGGACGACTCGTTCACGGGGCTCCTCGTGGGCATCGGCGGCGTCGCCCTGCTCGTCGGTGGGATCGGCGTCGCGAACACGATGGTCATCACGGTGCTGGAGCGCCGCGCGGAGGTCGGCGTGCGGCGTGCGCTCGGGGCCCGACGACGGAACATCCGCGACCAGTTCCTCGTCGAGTCGCTGCTGCTCTCGTTCCTCGGGGGCGTCGCGGGCGTCGTGATCGGTGTGGGTGTCACCGTCGCGTTCGCCGTGGGGCAGGGGTGGCCGGTCGCGATCCCGGTGTGGGCCGTCGCCGGCGGACTCGGGGCGACCGTGGTCATCGGCGGCGTCTCGGGGCTGTACCCGGCCGCGCGCGCGGCGCGCATCCCGCCGACGTCCGCGCTCGCCGCGGTCTGAGCTGCGGCGCCCGCGGCGGGGGGAGCGGGCGCGGCCGATCCGTGGCGCGCATCGCGCGCCGTCGCGTCCGGAGGCGCGGGGCCGGTCCCGTGGACGGGTGTCGCGCCTCCGGGCTGTCGTGTCTGAAGGAGCGGGGCCGGTCCCGTCGACCGGTGTCGCGCCTCCAGGCCGTCACGTCCGGAGCGGGTGCTGATCATGCCTGGTCATGACCAGTCCGTCAAGGCCGGGAGGTCATCTGTTCGACGACCGTGATCCCCCGGAAACACGCGGATCCGCGGCGCATGCGGGTCCCGTCCGGATGCTTGACAACGCCACCCCGAAGGTCTTCACTTGCGAATACGCAACGTCCTTTCATAAAGGTCGGACCAAGGGAGTCAACGTGACACGCACGCGTTTCGCCGCACTCGGTGCGCTCGCCCTCGCAGGCGCGCTCGCCCTCACCGGGTGCTCCGCCGGAAGCAACGGAGCTTCCGACGGCGGCACGAAGTCCATCGGCACACCCGATGGCAAGGGCAAGACCCTCACCGTCTGGATCATGAACGGCGACCTCAGCCCGAAGATCCTCGACGTCGCCGAGCAGCAGTTCACGAAGGCCACGGGGGCCAAGGTGAAGCTGCAGCTCCAACAGTGGGACGGCATCACGACCAAGCTCACGACGGCGCTCGCCCAGAAGGACGCGCCGGACGTGGTCGACCTCGGCAACACGCAGGTCCCCGTGTACGCGGCGACCGGTGGGCTGATGGACCTCTCGCCCTACAAGGAGGAGCTGCAGGGCGGCCAGACCTGGCTCTCCGGTCTCGAGGGGCCGGCGACCGTCGACGGCAAGCTCTACGGTGCCCCGCTCTTCGCCGGCAACCGCGCCGTGATCTACAACAAGAAGATGTGGGCCGACGCCGGCGTGACCGACGTCCCGACGTCGTACGACCAGCTCACCGCCGACCTCGACAAGGTCAAGGCGAAGAACCCGCAGGCGGACTTCTCGGCCTTCTACATGCCCGGCCAGTACTGGTACGGCGGACTGCAGTGGGTGTGGGACGCCGGGGGGCAGATCGCCACCGAGCAGGGCGGCAAGTGGAAGGGCGCGATCGACTCGGCCGACGCCGTGAAGGGCCTGACCGCGTGGAAGAACTTCCAGAACAGCTACTCGGCGAAGTCCACGCAGGACATCAACACGGACAAGCCGGCCGAGTCCGACATCTTCGCGCAGGGCAACACCTCCGCGATCCTCGGCTCGGCGTGGGAGATCGGTTCGATCACCACCGCCAAGCCCGAGCTGAAGGACCAGATCGGCACGTTCGCGATGCCCTCGCAGACCGAGGGCAAGACGCAGCCGGTCTTCCTCGGCGGCTCGGACCTCGGCATCCCGTCGAAGTCCGCCAACCAGGACCTCGCGCTCTACTACATGAAGACCCTGACCTCGAAGAAGTTCCAGCAGGACCAGGTGTTCGGGGTCGACGGCTGGGAGCCGAACTCGACGCAGCTGCTCGACGCGGTCGCAGGGGACGTGGACGAACTCCACAAGCCGTACTTCGCTGCGGCCTCCACCAGCCGCCCGACGCCGGCGACACCGGGGTGGGCGACGATCGAGGGTGACTCGAGCTTCCAGACGATGTTCGCCGACATCGCGACGGGCCGGAAGTCACCGAAGCAGGCGGCCGAGGGCTTCACCGAGCACCTCACCTCCGCCCTCAACGCGCAGCAGTAGTCGATGACCTCGACCCTGCAGCGGGTGCCCGGCCCGGTCTCGACCGGGCCGGGCACCCGGCCGCGCCGGTCGCCCACGGCGTCCCGCGCACCGCTCCTGCTGCTCGCCCCTGCCGCGCTGCTCCTGCTGGCGCTCGTGGTCTACCCGCTCGTCCGCCTCCTGGTGATCTCCTTCCAGGACTACGGCCTCCGGGCGATCTTCACCGGCCAGGCCGGGTTCGCCGGGTTCACGAACTACACGAACGTCCTGACCGACGCGAGCTTCTGGCCGGTGATCCTCCGCACGGTCCTCGTCACGGGGGCGATGGTCGTCGGCACCATCGGCATCGGCATGGCGGTCTCGCAGCTGCTCACCCGCCTCGGCGTCGCGATGCGCACGGTGGTCAGCGTCGTCCTCGTCCTGGCGTGGGCGATGCCGAACGTCGCCTCGAGCCTGGTCTGGCAGTGGCTCTTCCAGCCGTTCTACGGCGTCCTGAACTGGCTCATCACCCAGCTCGGCGTGTTCGGCGACCACACGCAGGACAACTGGGCGTCGAGCCCCGGGCAGGCCCTGACGATCGTGCTGTCCCTCGTGATCTGGCAGGCGGTGCCGTTCGTCGCCCTGACGCTCTACGCCGCGCAGTCGCAGATCGCCCCGGAGTACTACGAGGCCGGGGCGCTCGACGGTGCGTCGGCGTGGGCGATGTACCGCGCGATCACGCTCCCGGCGCTCGTGCCGACACTGCTGCTCGTGACGATCCTCTCGGTGATCTGGGACTTCAACGTCTTCAACCAGATCTGGCTGCTCACGAAGGGCGGCCCCGAGTCCACCACGCTCACCCTCGGCATCTGGACCTTCGTGAAGTCCTTCGTGTCGAACGCCTACGGGCAGGGCGCCGCGATCGCCGTCATCTCGACGCTGATCCTCGGTGCGCTGACCAGCTACTACATCCGCCGGCTCGTCCGGAGCGGGGAGGAGGACCTGTGACGACGACCACGACCCCCGGGGTGACCGGGGCGACCGCGTCCGAGGTGCAACCGGACGTGGCAGGGGCCGGCCGTGTCGGAGCGCCCGGCGGTGCGCGTCCGCTGGCTCCGGTCCGGGCACGCAAGCGGCGGCCGCGTGTGCTCGCGAACACGATCGCCGTGGTGTTCTGCCTGGTCTGGGTGTTCCCCATCTACTGGATGGTGAACACCGCGTTCAAGCCCGCCGACGAGGTCACCACGCTGACCCCGATCTGGCTGCCGCTCCGTCCGACGCTCGAGAACTTCACCCGGGCACTGACGCAGGACGGGTTCCTGGTCTACCTGCGCAACTCGGCGATCGTGGTCGTCGCGGCCGTGCTGCTGTCCATCGTCGTCGGGTTCCTGGCGTCGGCGGCGCTGTCCCGCTTCCGGTTCCGGGGGCGCCGGGCGATCCTCGTCGCGATCCTGTTCGTCCAGATGATCCCGTCCGGGGCGCTCCTCATCCCGCTGTTCCTGTCGTTCCAGTCGCTCGGGCTGCTCAACAGCTACATCGGGCTGATCCTGGCGTACGTCGCGAGCGTCCTGCCGTTCTCGATCTGGGTGATGCGCGGGTTCTTCGTCGCGGTGCCGGTCGAGATCGAGGAGGCCGCCCGGGTGGACGGCGCCGGGACCGTCCGGATCCTGTGGAGCGTGCTGTTCCCGCTCGTCATGCCGGGGGTGATCGCGACGAGCGTCTTCGCGTTCATCGCGGCGTGGAACGACTACCTGACGGCGTACGTGATGCTGAAGGACCAGGGGATGTACACGCTGCCGGTGTGGCTCGCCGGGTTCTCGACCGACAAGGGGACCGACTTCGGCGGGCTGATGGCCGCGTCGGTGCTGTTCTCGGTGCCGGTCGTGGTGTTCTTCCTCATCGTGCAGCGACGGCTCGTCAGCGGTATGACGGCGGGGGCGGTCAAGGGCTGAGGTGGCGGCGTCCGGCGCCCCGACCTGCTGCGGCGGGTCGGGGCGTCGTCGTGCGTGGGCGGGGTCGGGCGGCGGAACGTGCGACTTCGCGGCGACTCGGGCGACGAGATGTGTGTTCGTGTTGGTTCCGTGACGGAACGGTTGCGTTCGTGTGGGAAACGGACGTACAGTTCTCGAAACCCACGGGAACGAAGGAGTTCGGGCATGTACGCAACCGAGCGGCACGACGCCATCGCCGCTGCGCTGCAGTCGGCGGGGCGGGTCTCCGTCGCCGACCTCGCCGAGCACTTCGACGTGACCACCGAGACCGTGCGCCGTGACCTCGACCTGCTCGAGACCGCCGGGGTCCTGCGTCGGGTGCACGGCGGCGCCGTCCCGGTCGGGCGCTCCAGCGTCGTCGAGCTGACCGTCGCCGAGCGCGAGGGCCAGCACGGCTCCGCGAAGTCCGCCATCGCCCGTGCCGCGATGCGTCTGGTCCCCCCGACCTTCACCGGCTCCATCGCCCTCGACGCCGGCACCACCTGCGCCGCCGTCGCCACCGAGCTCGCCCGCTGGGAGCCGACGACGACGGGCGCGACGATCACCGTCATCACGAACTCCGTCCCGATCGCGTCGACGCTCCAGCACAGCGAGCACGTCGAGCTGCACCTGCTGGGCGGACGTGTCCGGGGCGTCACGAGCGCCGCCGTCGGCACCGCGACGGTCGAGCAGATCGGGGCCCTCCGACCGGACATCGCCTTCGTCGGGACGAACGGCCTCTCCGCCGGTTTCGGACTCAGCACGCCGGACGAGTACGAGGCAGCGGTCAAGGGCGCCTACGTGCTCGCCGCCCGACGCAGCGTCGTCCTCGCCGACGCCGCCAAGCACGGGGTCGAGGCGCTGATGCGCTTCGCCCGGCTCGACGAGATCGACACGATCGTCACCGACGAGCAGCCCCCGGCCGACCTCGCCGGCGCGCTCGCCGACGCCGACGTCGAGGTGGTCGTGGCATGACCAGCACCCGCATCGTCACCGTCACGCCGAACCCCTCCCTCGACCGCACCATCGAGCTCGCCGGCGAGCTGCAGCGCGGCGCCGTGCAGCGCGCGGTCCGCAGCACCGCCGAGCCCGGTGGCAAGGGCGTCAACGTGTCGCGGGTGGTCGTCGCCAGTGGTGGGGACACCGTCGCGGTGCTGCCCGGCGACGAGCTCGACCCCGTCCTGCTCGGCCTCGCGACCCGCGGCATCCCCACGGCCGCGCTGCCGATCGGCGCGCCGCTCCGGTCGAACGTCACCGTGACCGAGCCGACCGGCACCACGACGAAGCTCAACGAGCCGGGGCCGTCCCTCGCGGGCCGCCTGGAGGCCCTCGCGGCGCTCGTGACCGACACCGCGGCGGCGACCGCCACCGGCCCGGCCGCGCGCTGGGTCGTGTTCGCCGGCTCGCTGCCCCCGGGGCTCCCCGACGACGCCCTCGCCGTCCTGGTCCGTGCCGTCCGGCAGCGCCACGGCGACGAGGTCCGCATCGCGGTCGACTCGTCGGGAGTGCCGTTCACCGCGCTGCTGCAGTCGGGTGAACACATCGACCTCGTCAAGCCCAACGCCGAGGAGCTCGCCGAGGTCGTCGGCGGCGACCCGGACGAGTTCGAACGCGACGTCGAGGCCGCCGCGCTCGCTGCCCAGCGGTTGCGCGAGAAGAACGTCGGCACGGTCCTGCTCACCCTCGGCAGTGCCGGCGCCGTGCTCGTCACCGAGGACGGCAGCCACGCGGCCGCCGCTCCACGGATCGTGGCGCGCTCGACGGTCGGCGCGGGGGACTCCTCGCTCGCCGGCTACCTGCTCGCCGAGGTCGCCGGGCTCCCGCCCGAACAGCGCCTCGCCCAGGCGGTCGCCACGGGAGCGGCTGCCGCCGCCCTGCCCGGCAGCGACGTGCCAGCCCTCGACCACACCGACCCGTCGGCCGTCACCGTCCGGTCGCTGGTCCAGCACCCCGCACCGGAACCCGCCTGATCCGCGGGCGTCGGACCCGGCGCCCCGCACCGAAGCACCCCCCCCCACCAGCACCACGTGCGTCCGCAGCACGATTGCAAAGGAGCAACCATGTCCGTCAACACGAGTCCACGCCTCATCAGCGTCCAGCTCGTCGGTCTCGACGAGGACCTCGGCGCCACCTCGAGCGACGTCATCCGCGTGCTCGCCGACCGCGTCGCGGCCACCGGTCGCGCGGCGGACGGTGCCGTGCTCGCCGAGGACGCGATCGCCCGCGAGGCGAGCGTCGGCACCGGCGTCCCCGGCGGCATCGCGATCCCGCACGCGCGATCGGCCTCGGTCGCCGAGCCGACCCTGGCGTTCTCGCGTCTCGCCCGGACGGTGTCGTTCGGCGCCCCGGACGGCGACGCCGACATCGTCTTCATGATCGCGGTGCCCGAGGGGGCGGACAAGGACCACCTCACCGTCCTGTCCACCCTCGCCCGGGCCCTCATCCGCGAGGACTTCACCGCCGCGCTGCGCGCCGCCGCCAGCCCGCAGGAGATCGTGGACCTGGTCGACCGCGAGGTGAGCGGCGAGGTCGCCGGCGCCGGCGTCGGGAACGCGAGCAGCGCCTCCCGTCCGACCGCGACCGCCCAGGAGGCGCGACCCGCCGCCGCCGCGCACGCCGCGGACGGCGACGCGGCCGGCTCCACCACCGGTACCCGCAAGGTCATCGTCGGCGTCACCGCCTGCCCGACCGGCATCGCGCACACCTACATGGCGGCCGACGCGCTCGTCGCCGCCGCCCAGCGGGCCGGTGCCGAGATGCACGTCGAGACGCAGGGCTCCTCGCAGGTCGAACCCCTCGACCCCACGCTCATCGCCCGCGCCGACGCCGTGGTCTTCGCGGTGGACGTCGACGTCCGCGACCGGAGCCGGTTCGCCGGCAAGCCCCTCGTCTCCGGCCCCGTGAAGCGCGGCGTGGACGAGCCCGACGCGATGATCGCCGAGGCGCTCCGTGCCGCGGACGACCCGAACGCCGCGCGCGTGTCCGGTTCCGCGGCCGAGGCCGGCACGAGCACGGCCAAGGACGAGCACTTCGGTCAGGCGCTCAAGCGCTGGCTGCTCACCGGCGTCAGCTACATGATCCCGTTCGTCGCGGGCGGCGGCCTGCTCATCGCGCTCGGCTTCCTGCTCGCCGGGTACGGCATCGCGCTGCAGCACGGTGACTCCGGGCAGAACAACGCCGTGTTCACCCTGACCAACTACACGTTGCTGAACCTGCCGCCCGAGGGCCTCGGCTACTACCTCGGTGCCGCCGCCTTCCAGATCGGCGGGGTCTCGCTCGGCTTCCTGGTCGCGGCGCTCGCCGGGTACATCGCCTACGCGATGGCCGACCGTCCCGGCATCGCGCCGGGCTTCGTCGCCGGTTCGATCGCGGTCTTCATGAACGCCGGGTTCCTCGGCGGCCTCATCGGTGGCCTGATCGCGGGTGCCGCGGCCTACTGGATCGGTCGCATCCCGACCTGGCGCTGGCTGCGCGGCCTCATGCCGGTCGTGATCATCCCGCTGTTCGCGTCGATCATCGCCTCCGGCCTCATGCTCCTCGTGCTCGGCGGCCCGATCGCCTGGCTGATGACGCAGCTGACCGAGTTCCTCAACTCGCTGTCCGGCGCCTCCGCGATCCTGCTCGGCATCATCCTCGGCCTGATGATGGCGTTCGACCTCGGCGGCCCGGTCAACAAGGTCGCCTACGCGTTCGCCGTCGCCGGGCTCGGCGCCGGGACCGCGACCAACGTCGTGCCGTTCGAGATCATGGCCGCGGTGATGGCCGCCGGCATGGTGCCGCCGCTCGCCCTCGCCCTCGCGTCGACCGTCCTGTACCGCAAGGGCTTCACGAAGCCGGAGCGCGAGAACGGCAAGGCCGCGTGGCTGCTCGGTGCCTCGTTCATCTCCGAGGGTGCGATCCCGTTCGCGGCCGCCGATCCGCTGCGGGTCATCCCGGCGTCGATGGTCGGTGCCGCGGTCACGGGTGCGATCTCGATGGCGGCCGGCGTCACCTCGCGCGCACCGCACGGTGGGATCTTCGTCTTCTTCGCCATCGGCGACGTCGCCATGTTCGTCGTGGCGATCCTGTCCGGCACCGTGGTGTCCGCCCTGGTCCTCGTCGCGCTGAAGAAGTGGGTGCGTCGGACCCCGGCCGCGGACGCGGCCGTCACCGAACCGGCGGACGACCGGGTCGCGGTTGCCGTTTAGTCGACGCGACCATCCGGATCCGGGAGGCGCGGTGCCAGCTGGCACCGCGCCTCCCGTCCGTTCCGGGGCGGCTCACGCTCCCGCGGTACCCCACGAACTGGAGGCTCCCTCAGCACCCGGACCCCCGGTAGCGTCGGCGGAACACACCCGCAGGACCGCCGTCTCGCCACGGCACAGCACGCCCGAGTGGCGACGAACGGAACGACACGATGCCGGGGCACCCGAACCTCCTCGAAGCCCTGCGCCCATCGCGACGTCGGATGCTCGGGCTGAGCACCGCCGGGGCCGTCGCGGCGCTCACCGCGGTCGTGACGTCGGACGGCCGGGCCGACGCCGTCGACGCGACGGTCATGACCGTCAACCCGCGCACGAGCACTGCGGCGATCAACGCGTGGCTCGCCGTCGGGGGCGTCCGCGTGCTCCGTGGTGCGGCCGTCCTCTCCGGCCCGCTCGTGATCCGGTCGGGCACCCAGCTCGACGCCTCCGCCGCGAGCATCACCGGCGCCGTCGGGGACAACGTGCTCCGCAACGCCGCCGCGAACCCGAGCGCCCGCACCACCGCCGCCGTCCGTGCCGGATCGCCGGTCGTGACGACGAGGGCCGCGGTGTTCAGCACCGCGATGGTCGGCCGTCGGGTGCAGGTCCTCGGAGCGGGGCCCCGTGCCGGCAACGCCGCGGCGCCGGGGTCCATGTACGGACGGATCGTGTCCGTGCAGTCCTCGACGCGGGTCACCCTCGATGTCGCGGCCACCACCACGCTCGCCGCCGCGGCGACCTCGGTGTTCCCGCCCAACGACGGCGACATCAGCATCACCGGCGGCACGTGGACGAACCGCAGCAAGAACTCCGTCTCGCAGACGACCGAGTCGCACGGGCTGCTCCTCCGTCGCGCGGCGCGGGTGTCGCTGACCGGGCTCACGGTGCACTCCACCGGCAGCGCGCAGGTCGGCGGCCAGTACGCGGTGTCCTTCGGTGACGTGACCGACGTCACCGTGGAGGACGTCGCCTTCATCGACACCGCGTCCGACGGCGTGCACTTCCAGGGGCCTTCGGCGCGGATCGCCGTCCGACGCATCACCGGCGAGCGGACCGGGGACGACCTCGTGGCCTTCACCACCGTCGACGGGCAGACCCACGCCGGCTCGCAGCTCGGGGACTGCGAGGGCGACATCACCGACGTCGTCGTCGAGGACGTGCAAGGCAAGAACTGCCTGTGCCTGCTCAAGGTCACGTCGGGCATCGGCACGAACGGCGTGCAGCGACGCATCCGCCGGTTCACCGCGACCGGTCTCGCCGGGACGGTGACCGGACGCTCGCCGGTGCAGATCGTGGACTACGCCGGCCCGACGTGGTTCGAGGGGACCGTGTCCGGCGTCACCGCGACCGGCACGAGCGGCACGGTCGTGAACGTCGCCGTCCGGACGCTCGGCGCGCTCGTCGTCGAGGACGTCGCCCTGCCGGCCGGAGCCCGGCCCGCGGTGGACGGCATCGTCCGCGTCGCGGCCACCAGCGCCTCGTCCGTGACCGTCCGCCGCGTCACCAACCGGTCCACCGGGAGCGGGGCGGCGAGCGGCGTCGCCCTCGCCGTCGGGTCCGTCCCCACCGTTGCGGTGAGCGGCGTGTCCTGCCCGGTGCTCGCGCCCCAGTTCGACTCCGTGAAGCTCGTCAGGGCGTCGGCGACCATCCGCTCCCTCACCGTCACCGACGACAGCTCGGCCGCACGCGGGGGCAACGTGTTCGCCCTGGCCGCCGGCGGCTACCGGATCACGTCGGCGACCTTCGCCCGGCTCACCCGGAGCACCGGGTCCGTCTGGGCCGCGGACGCGGACAGCGCGACCGGGACCGCGATCTCGGTCTCGTCGTTCCGGAACGGCCGCGCACTGGCGCTCCTGCGCTCGCCGGCGACGATCACGGTGCAGGGGCTCGTCCAGCCCGCCGGCTCCGGCGCCGCACTCCGGCTGAACTCGGCCGCGGCCTCGCCGGTCCGCGTCGTGGTGGACGGGACGTCCTCGCGCCCGGCGCCGCTGGTGTCCCGGACCGCCAAGCAGAAGGTGTCGGCCGTCTCGCCGTTCATCGGCGTCGACGCCACGCTGCTGACCCCGCGGGACGGCGACGTCGTGCTCAACACCGGCACGAAGCCGGCGCGGGGGCAGCTGCGGTGGGACGCGAAGGCGAAGCGGTGGCGGACCACGTCGGTCGCGCGGCCCAAGCCGACGCCGACGCCGACGCCCGCGCCCGCACCCTCGCCGAGCCCGACGTCGGCCCCGACGACGACCCCGGCGCCGACGCCCACGTCGAGTCCGGCCCCGTCGTCGTCGGCGTCGCCTGCTCCCTCCGCGTCACCCACACCGTCGGCGCCGCCGACCGCACCCGCGGCACCCGTGACCCCGGAGCCGACGGCGTCCGCGTCGCTCACCCCGACGCCGTCGGACGTGCCGACGGCGTCACCCTCGCCGACGCCTGCTTCCTGACGGCGAGGAGGGGGTGCACGCCCGCCGGCGCCGGCCCGCCGGCCCGCCGGTCCGCCGCGCGAGCGCCGAGCGGGCAGGACGCGCCCCCGCCGCCCGCCCTACTCGGCGATGTTCGCGGTGATCGCGTCGATGTAGGCGGCGCGGTCCTCGCGGGAGTGCGGGCGACCCGGCACCCCGGGACGCTGCTCCCACGGCAGCGGCCCCGCCTCGTGCCGGTACTCGATGCCCATCGCCTCGAGCCGGGCCACGTGCTCCGCGAGCCGACCCCGGAACTCGGCGAGGTCGCGCGGGCCGGTGGTGTCCGCCGACCACAGCGCCTCGGCGAGGGCCGCGACACGGGGGAAGAGCTGGTAGTCGAGCTTGCGCGCGGTGTCGACGTGCTCCGTCCACATGTTGCCCTGGCCGCCGATCACGTGCGCCCGCTCCTCGTCCGTCAGGTCGGACGGCACCGGGTCGAACGCGAACACGTCGTCGACGGTCAGGACGATGGACACCGGGATCGGCTCGGTGGCGAGGTCGCTCTGCCGGTAGTCGAGGTACACCTGGTCGTCCGGGGCCGAGATGACGTCGTGGCCCCGCTTCGCCGCGGTGCGGGCGCCGGTCAGGCCGCGCCAGGACAACACGGTCGCCGACTTGGAGAGCGTGCCGCCCTCGAGGATCTCGTCCCATCCGAACGCCCGGCGCCCGTGGGACTCGACGTGCGCGGCGAGCCGACCGATGATCCAGGCCTGCAGCTGTTCCTCGTCCTCGAGACCGAGCTCGCGGATGCGTTCCTGCGTGCGGGGGTCCTGCTCCCACTGCACCTTCGGGCACTCGTCGCCCCCGACGCCGATGTACTCGGAGGGGAAGAGCGCGATCACCTCGTCGAGGACGTCCTGGAAGAACGTGATCGTGGACTCCTCGGCGTTGAGGACGTCCTCGGCGATGCCCCACTCGGTCCACACGTCGATCGGTTCGCCGGAGACGCCGAGCGACGGGTAGGCGGCGAGGGCGGCGCGGACGTGTCCGGGCGTCTCGATCTCGGGGACGACGGTGACGAACCGGTCGGCGGCGTAGGCGACGATCTCGCGGATGTCGTCCTGCGTGTAGTACCCGCCGTGCGGGCGGCCGTCCTTGCCGGCGACGACGAGGCCGCCGTCCGGGCCGGGGACGTGGGCGCCGACCTGGGACTCCGCTCGCCACGAGCCGATCTCGGTGAGGCGCGGGTACTTGCGGATCTCGATGCGCCACCCCTGGTCCTCGGTGAGGTGGAAGTGCAGCCGGTTGAGGCGGTGCGCGGCGAGCTGGTCGACGACGCGCATGACCTCGTGCTTGGTGCGGAAGTGCCGGGCGACGTCGAGCATGACGCCCCGCCAGGCGAAGGCCGGGGCGTCCTCGACGGTCACGGCCGCGACCGTCCAGGGGCCGCTGCCGACGCGACCGCGTCGGTACACGTCGGCGGGCAGCGACTGCAGCAGCGCCTGCACGCCGTAGAAGACCCCGGCGGCGCTCCCGCCCACGACGTCGATGCGCTCGGCGGTGACGGTGAGGCGGAACGCCTCGGACCGGTCCCCGTCCGGCCCGTCGGCGAGGGGTGCGTCGGTGGCGCCGGCCACGCGGAGTGCGACCACGTCGGGCACCGCCCCCGTCACGGCGTCGTCGTCGGCGTCGCGGACCGGCAGTCCGGTCGAGCCGCGCAGGGTCTGCTGCAGGTACAGTCGGACGGAGTCGCTCGCAGGGTCTGCGGCGATGCGTGTCGACGGGGTGAGCGCGAAGGCACCGACACCCGGTGCGGTGCGGCGCGGCCGTGGGACGAGCATGGGGCGGTCCACCATTCCTCAATGATCTTGCGTAATGTGGAGGCTATGGCCGTGGACGAGACCGTGTCAACGAATCCGAGCGGCACCGTCGGCAGCACCCCGGGGATGCTCCGCCTGATCAACTCGCGGGCGATCCTCGACGAGCTCTTCCGTGACGACGCGTCGCACACCGTCACCGAGCTGAGCCGCACCGTCGGCCTCTCGCGTCCGACCGTCGAGGCGGCCCTGGCGGACCTCGTCGACGAGGGCTGGGTCACCGAGGCCGAGGCGATCGCCACCCCGAACAAGGCCGGGCGCCGGGCCAAGCGCTTCCGGGCGGACGCCGGGGCGGGCTCCGTGCTCGGGGTGGACCTCGGGCTGCACAGCATCGTCGGGCTCCGGTCCGACCTCCGCGGCCGCCAGCTCGCCCGGGTCGAGGAGGTCTACACGGACCTTGCGTCCGCCGAACAGGCGTGGGAGAGCGTGCAGGACGTCGTCCGGCGACTCGTCGAGGACTGCGACCCGTCGAAGCTCCTCACCGGCACCTTCGGCGTGCCGGCGGTCGTCGACCGCTCGGGCGAGATCGACTACACGGTCGCGGTCCCGCAGTGGGTCGAGCGGCGCGTCCCGGGACGCATCGGCGACCTGTTCCCGCAGGCGGCGACCTTCTTCGACAACGACGCGAAGCTCGCCGCCACCGCGGAGGCGATGTGGGGCCGCTTCCGCGGCGTGCAGGACGGGCTCTACCTCGTGATGGGTCGCCAGATCGGCGCGGCCTACCTGGTCGACGGGCAGCTCGCGCGGGGCGCGCGCGGAGCAGCCGGTGAGATGGGCGGCCTGGTGTCGACCGGTTGGCCGAGCGCGCCGACCCGACTGGAGGCACGGATCGCCTCCGGCTCCGACCTCGAGTCCGTCATGGTGGCGGCCGGGCAGGGCGACCCCGACGCGGTCGCGGTCGTGCGGGCCTTCGCCGAGGACGTCGCACCAGGCGTCGTCCAGCTCGTGACCACCATCGACCCGGAGGTCGTCGTGGTCGGTGGCGAGGTGCTGCCGGCCGCAGCGGTGTTCGCCGAGGCGCTCGCCGCGATCGTCACGCCGCAGGTGCGGCACCCGGTGGAGGTCGTCCCGTCGACGGTCGGCCGCGACGCCGTGGCCCGTGGCGCGCTCGCGCGGTCGCTGACGCACGTGCGGACCTCGCACATGGGGCTCGGCTGACCAGGACGGGTGGTGTCCGGGCGGTACGCCGGATTCTGTCAGGGCGTTCAGGGATGCTGGGTGCATGACGACTGCCCTGGCCACACCGGCCACGACCGTGACAGCCGCCGGGGACTCCGGGACGGGCGGCCTCTCGGGGCTCGTGCTCCAGCTCATCGACGCCCTGGGGGAGTGGGGTGTCGCGCTCATGCTCTTCGTCGAGACGGTGTTCCCGCCGATCCCGTCCGAGGTGATCCTGCCGCTCGCCGGGTTCCTCGCCGGAGCCGGGCGGATGGACCTCGTGCTCGTCCTGGTGCTCGCGACCCTCGGGTCCTACCTCGGCGCGCTGGTGCTCTACTGGCTCGGCGCGGTCATCGGCTTCGAGCGGACGACGCGCTGGCTCGGCCGGCTGCCGCTCGTCGACGAGGACGACTTCCGCAAGGCGGCGGACTGGTTCCACCGGCACGGCCGCAGCGCCGTCTTCTTCGGGCGGTTCGTCCCGATCGTCCGCAGCCTCATCTCGCTGCCCGCGGGGGCCGACCGGATGAACCTCGTGTCGTTCTCGGTCTTCACCATCGTCGCGAGCGGCATCTGGAACAGCGCGCTGGTGCTGCTCGGCGCGGCGTTCGGCAACCAGTACGACAAGGTCGAGCAGTACACCGAGTGGATCGACCGCGTGCTGTACGTGGCGATCGCCGTGGTCGTCGTGACCTTCGTGGTGCGACGGATCCGCCGCGCGCGGGCGGAGCGGGCCGGGACGTCCGACCCGGCGGCGCGGGGGCGCCGCCGGGCCGGAGCCGCCGAGGACTGACGTCCCCGCACGCGGTCACGCCTTCGTCAGCGCCGACTCCTTGTGGGCGGCCTGCTTGCCGGACTTCTCGGACTCGATGATCCAGTACGGGTCGTCGTCCGTCGGCTTGAAGTGCTGACCGTCGAACGTGAAGTCCTTCGTCTTCTTCTCGACGAGCTTCCCCGTCGTCTTCCCCTGCGAGGTGTTCCAGTGCACCTCGTCGCCCTTCGACAACGCCATCCTGTCCTCCTTGCGCGAACCTTCGCTTCCGTGGGAGTCGGACGGTACCCGCCGCATCCGCACGAACACAGGGAAGTCGGCCGATCACGATGTCATAACGTGCGAGCGGGATCGCGGAGGGACGCGTACCGTACTCCGTGAGTCACCTTGCTGGCAACTGCCACGGATCACCGGGCTCCGGAACGAAGACGACGACACCATGACCCTGCTCGACAGCGTCCGGACGGACACGGTCCTCTCGGGCCGCTACCGGCTCGTGAAGCTGATCGGTACCGGCGGCATGGGATCGGTCTTCGAGGCCCGCGACGAGCACACCTACCGCGCCGTGGCCGTGAAGCTCTTCGCGACGCCCGACTCGATGACCACGGCCGACCGGGTGCGCCAGGAGCGCGAGATCCGGCTGCTCAGCATGCTCTCGCACCCCGGGCTCATCCCGCTCTACGACGCCGGCACCCACGACTTCGAGGACGGCCCGCACCGGTACATCGTGATGGAGCTCATCGCGGACACCACGTTGCTGCGTCGCCTGGCCGGTGGTGCGCTGCACAACTACGAGGTGGCCGACCTCGGTGCGCAGCTGGCGGACGCCCTGGCCTACGTCCACTCCCGCGGCATCGTGCACCGGGACGTCAAGCCCGCGAACATCCTCATCAGCGACGAGGGGTCCTCCGGCTTCGCCCGCACCGTCAAGCTGACCGACTTCGGCGTCGCGCACTTCGTCGACGGCTCCCGTCTGACCAACGACGGCACGATCATCGGCACGGCGGCGTACCTCAGTCCCGAGCAGGTCGCCGGTGAGCCGATCAGCTTCGCGACGGACGTGTACTCGCTCGGCCTCGTGCTGCTCGAGGCGCTGACGGGCAAGCAGGAGTACTCCGGCACCATCATCGAGGCGGCGCTCGCGCGGCTGCGGCACGACCCGGAGATCCCGGAGGGCATCGCCCCCGAGTGGCGGGACCTGCTCGCGAAGATGACGGCGAGGGACCCCGAACGGCGCCCGACGGCGGTCGCGATCGCCAGTGCCCTGCGGGGCGGGTCGACGCAGGTCACCGGACCCGTGCCGCTCGGACCGCAGCGGACCAAGCACAAGCGCGACCACCGCATGCACCGCGCTGCCCACCGGCACGCGAAGCGCGGGACCTTCGAGGTCGTGCGCCGCTGGCGGCGGCGGAACGTCCTGGTCGGCTCGTTCGCGACGTTCGGCGTCCTGGTGGCGTGTGGTGCCGCGTACATGGCGGGCACGCTGCACTGACCCACTGGGCCCTGGCAGGATGGACGGCATGACCGACCAGCGCTGGATCAAGATCTGCGGCCTGTCGACGCCCGAGACCGTCGACGCCGCCATCGACGCGGGCGCCGACGCGGTCGGGTTCGTCTTCGCGGCCGGCAGCCCCCGCACCGTCACCGCGGACCTCGCGAAGGAGCTCGTGGAGCGGGTGCCGGACGGCATCGACGCCGTCGGTGTGTTCCGCGACCAGCGGATCGACGAGATCGTGGGCATCGCGTCCGAGGTCGGGCTGACCACCCTGCAGCTCCACGGCGGCGAGTCGGCGACCGACTTCGCCCGCGCACGCGACGCCGGCTTCTTCACGATCCGTGCCGTCGCCGCCGAGGACTACCTCCGCGAGACCGCGGAGGTGCGCGCGTCGTTCGACCACGACCTGCTGCTGCTCGACGCGGCCGTGCCGGGGAGCGGTCGGCTCATCGACCCCGCCTCGATCGCGGGCGGGATCGACGAGGCCTGGATCCTCGCCGGTGGGCTCACCCCGGCCAACGTCGTCGCCGCGGTCGAGGCGCTCGACCCGGACGGGGTGGACGTCTCGAGCGGCGTGGAGACGGAGCGCGGCGTCAAGGACGCGGCGAAGATCCGGGCGTTCGTCGAGGCCGTCCGCAGCATCCCCTGACCGTGGGGGCCGGCGGCGACGTCAGCGCAGCGTCGGGATGAGCTCGGTCAGGAAGGCGTCGGTGTCCTCCCAGCCCTCCACCGCGTGGCAGGGGACACCGAGTGCCTTCACGGGGTAGTCGTTGCCCTCGGGGTCGAGCCGGTCGCCGACGAACAGCATGTCGTCGAGCGCGATGCCGGTGAGCTCCGCGAGCCGCTGCATGCCGTACGCCTTGTCGATGCCCTTGCGGGTGATGTCGACGCTGGTCGAGCCGCCGGAGCGGACCTCGAGGTCGGGGAGTTCCGCCTGCACGCGCCGACGGAGGTCGTCCTTCTTCGCCCCCGTCGGGTCCCACTGCTTCTTCACGTCGACCGGAGCGGCCTGGCCGAGCGCCGAGAACGTGACCTGGGACCCACGGTCCTCGAGGATGGCGCCCCAGGTCTCCGACTCCCAGTAGCCGGCGTCCTTCGCCTGCGCCTCGACCGCGGCGAGGGCCCGGGCCTTCTGGTCGTCGGTGAGGTCCTCCGCGTACTGGAGCGCCCAGTCGTCGCCGGCCCAGCGGTAGTAGGCGGTGCCGCAGGTGGGCATGAGGTGCAGGTCGTCGAGGACGAGGCCCGCGCGCCGGCGGAGCGGTGTGACGAGCTGCTGTTCGAACTGCTGGAAGTTGCCGCCGGAGATGACCGCGACCGGTACGACCTCGAGCAGGGACGCGAAGGTCTCGAGCATGCGGGGGTCGAGTGCGGACTTCGAGGGGGCGAGGGTGTCGTCCAGGTCGAAGGCGACGAGTCGGGGCGTGGTCATGCCCCGATTCTGTCAGGTCGGGCACCGGGGGCGTCCGCACGGACTCACCGGCCAGCACGGTGCCCGTGGGCCCACGGGTCCACGGCCCCACGGGCCCTCGGACGACGACGGCCGCGTCCTCCGGGGAGGGCGCGGCCGCGTGGTGGTCCGAGGGCGACTACTCCTTGACGAGGACGACCTCGTCGAGCGGGATCCGGGTGCGCGGGGCGACCTCGCGCGCGGCGGCCTTCTCGTCGAGCTGCGCCGGGTCCGCCACGGTGCCGATCGCGGTCACGGTGAAGGGCAGGAAGCGCTCCGGCAGGTCGAACGCGGCGCGGAGGCCGGCGGCGTCGATGCCCGCCATCTGGTGGACGTGGAGGCCCTCGGCGTGCGCCTGGACGGTCAGCGCCGCGAGCGACTGGCCGAGGTCGTACTGCGCGAAGGGGCGCTCGTCGCCGTCCTCGGTCACGGTCTCGAGCACGCCGACGACGAGGGCGCTGGCGCGGAAGGCCCACGTGGCGTTGAAGCCGAGCAGGTTCTCGTTGATCTTCCGGAACGTCTCCGTGCCTCGGCGACCGGCGATGAACCGACGGGGCTGGTGGTTCATTGCCGACGCGGCCCAGCGAGCGGCCTCGAGGACGGCGTCGAACTGCGCGTCCGAGATCGTTGCGGTCTCGTCGTAGGAGCGCGGGCTCCAGCGCTCCTCGAGCAGGGGGACGAGCGGCTGGCTGGAGTCGGTCGAACGCGTGAGCGTCGCGGAGTTCGTCGAGGTCATGGTGCGGTCAACGGTAATCGATGCGTACGCATTCCGACCACGGGACGACCGCGCGGGGTGCGAGGATGGGAGCGATGGGTGGCGTGTTGACCGGGTTCGCGATCATCGGCGCGATCATCGCCGCCGGGTACGTCGTCGGGCGCACCGGACTGCTCGGGCCGCACGCACAGTTCGTGATGAGCCGGCTCGCGTTCTTCGTCCTCATGCCCGCCCTGCTCTTCCACACCATCGCGAGCGCGGACATCGGTTCGCTGCTGTCGCCGATGCTCTGGGTGTCGCTGGTGAGCGCGGTCGCCGTGGCGCTCGGGGCGGCGGTGGTGTTCCGGTTCGTGCTGCGCCGCCCGCTGGCGACGACGACGATCGGTGCGCTGGCGTCGAGCTACGTCAACGCGAACAACATCGGCCTGCCGGTCGCCGTCTACGTGCTCGGCCAGGCCACGGCCGTCGTCCCCGTGATCCTGTTGCAGCTCATCGTGCTCGCACCGATCGCGCTGACCGTGCTCGACACCGCCACCTCGGAGGGCGGCAGCTGGGGCCGTCGGGTGTCCGGGCCGTTCCGCAACCCGATCATCATCGCGTCGCTCGTCGGGCTGGCGTTCTCGGCGACGGGCGTGGCGCTGCCGACCCCGGTGCTCGAGCCCTTCGCGCTGGTCGGCGCCGCCGCCGTGCCCGTCGTGCTGCTGTCCTTCGGCATGAGCCTGCACGGCGCGACCCCGCTCCGCGACCCGGCCATCCGCACCGACGTCGTCGTGGCCTCGGCGATCAAGCTCGTCGTGATGCCGGCGGTGGCGTTCGTGTTCGCCCGGTTCGTGTTCGGGCTCGGCGACCAGGACGTCTTCGTCCTCACGACGCTCGGGGCGTTGCCCGCGGCGCAGAACGTCTTCAACTACGCCCAGCGGTACGGGGCCGCCGTGCCGATCGCGCGCGACGTGGTGCTGGTCTCGACGATCGGTTCGGTGCCGGTCCTCGTCGCGGTCGCCGCCCTGCTGCACCCGTAGCGGTCGCAGCCGCCTCGACGGCGGCCCGACGTCAGAAGATCATCGGGCGGTCGTCGTCGAGCGACGTCTCGAGGTCCAGGTCGACCGACACCGGGACGTGGTCGCTCGGCGCGTCGCCCTTCCGCTCGTCGCGGTGGATGCGGGCGTCCGTGACGACGTCCGAGAACGCCTGCGACCCCATCACGAAGTCGATGCGCATCCCTTCGTTCCGGGGGAAGCGCAGCGACTTGTAGTCCCAGTACGTGTACCCGTCGGGCACGATCGGACGGACGACGTCCTGCAGCCCCCGCTGCTCGAAGGCGTGGAAGGCCGCACGCTCCGGCTCGCTGACGTGGGTGGCGCCCTCGAAGACGCGCATGTCCCAGACGTCCTGGTCGAGCGGGGCGACGTTCCAGTCGCCCATCAGCGCGAGGGGCTGCTCGGGGTCTGCAGCGATCCACTCCGCGGTGCGGTCCGCGAGCTGCGCGAGCCAGTCGAGCTTGTACGTCCAGTGCGGGTCGCCGACCTCGCGGCCGTTCGGCACGTAGAGGCTCCACAACCGGACGCCGTCGACGGTGACACCGATGGCACGGGCCTCGGTCGGGACGTCGGGTCCCTCGTGGCCCTTCAGGAAGCCGGGCTGACCGGGGAAGTCACGGGTGACGTCCTCCATCGGCAGGCGGCTGGCGAACGCGACGCCGTTCCACTGGTTCGTGCCGTACGCCTCGACGGTGTACCCGGCGGCCTCGAAGGCCTCGACCGGGAACTGCTCCGGCTTGCACTTGATCTCCTGCATGCCGAGGACGTCGACGTCCTCGCGCACCAGCCAGTCGACGATCCGACCCACTCGGGTGCGGACGGAGTTCACGTTCCAGGTCGCCACGCGCATGGGTCCGAACCTACCGGCCACGACCGGGTGCGGAGTGCAGAACCGGCCGCCCCGAGCCTGGGTGCGGAGTGCGGACCCGGCCGCCCCGAGCCCGCGTGCCGGGACGCGCTCCCGGTCACGGCACGGCACGATGGTGTTCCCTGGACGACCAGGACCGACCGCAACCGGAGGCACTCATGGCATCGACGACGAACCGCGTCGACGGGTCCGCGACGACGGACACCGTGACGACGCAGGTGACCACCAACGGCAGGACGATCATCGACGACGCGGTCGTCGCGAAGGTCGCCGGCATCGCCGCGCGCGACGTGCCGGGCGTCTACGCACTCGGCGGCAACGCGGCCCGGGCCTTCGGTGCCATCCGCGACGCCATCGGTTCGAGTGCACTGGCCCAGGGCGTCCGGGTCGAGGTCGGCGAGACGCAGGTCGCGGTCGACCTGACCATCGTCGTCGACTACCCGACGCCGATGATGGCGGTCGCGAGCGCCGTCCGGTCCGCCGTCACGGACGCGGTCACCGAACTGGTCGGCCTCGAGGTCACCGAGGTCAACGTCGCGATCAACGACGTCAACATCCCGGCGCTCGACGGTGTCGAACCCGAGGCCGAGGGTCGCGTCCGGTGAGCGCCACCGTCGTCGGCACGGCCGTCGGCGCGGTCCTCGGGATCGTGGCCGTGACGCTCGGGTTCTGGGCGTTCGTGGTCGTCGCCGTGGCCATGCTGGTCGGCGCCCTGGTCGGCCGGATCGTCTCCGGCGACATCGACTCCCGTCGTCTCCTCGACGTCCTGCGCGGCCGTCGGAGCTCGCGGTGACCGCAGCCGTCAGCACGCCGGGCGGGACCCCTGCTGCGGGCGGTGCGGCTCCCGCGGGCGCCGGTGGCGCCGGTGGCGCCGGGACCACCCGGCACGTGCCCGGGTACGACCGCATCGGCTCGGCGGCCCTCGTGCACACCGCGCGGGCGGTCGCCTCGGAGGCGCTCCGGGTGCCGTTCCGGGAGGCACGTGTCCGGGTCGCGGACGACGGGCACGGTGCGCTGGCGGTCGAGGTCACGGCCCCGCTCGTCGTGCCGGTGCTGGGGAGCCACGCGGGCCCCGACGAACCCGTCGTCCGGACGGCGCACCGCGCCCGCGCCGCGATCGCCGAGCGGCTCCGGCACATCACCGGCCGACAGGTGGAACGGGTGACCGTGACGTTCTCGTCGTCGGTCGTGGAGACCCCGCGGAGGGTCCGGTGACCCTCGACCACGGGACCGTGCCGCGCCCGACGCCGTTCGACGTCCACGACCGCGTCCACCGTCGCATCGTCCGTCGCGAGACGACCGCCTCGCGGTCCGGCACCGTCGTGCTCGCGATGCTCGTGCTGCTCCTCGGCGCTGCGGCTGCCGTCACCGCCGCGGCCCTCGTGCTGCTCGACCAGCAGATCGTCGGCATCGACCCGCGTGACGTCGTGGACCGGGCGGCCAGCGCTCCCCGCGGGCTCGACACCACCGTCACGGTCGGCGTCGCAGCGATCGTCGCGTTCCTCGGGCTGGTGTTCCTCGTCCGCGGGCTCCTCACGCAGCGGCGAGCCCGGCACACGACGTCCTCGGAGCGTCTCGCCGTGGTCGTCGACGACGAGGTGATCGCGTCCGCCGCCGCTCGTGCGGCCCGGTCCGCGACGCGCCTCGGCCCCGACGCCGCCGTGGGCACCGTCGGCCGTCGGACCGTCGACGTCGTCCTCCGTCCCGCCGCCGGGGTCGACGTGCCCGCCGTCGCCGCCACCGACGCCGTGCGCGCCGAACTGGCCGCGATCGACGCGGAGCCGGCGCTGACCGCGCGGGTGCGCGTGCAGCCGACGGGACGGGTGGACGGGTGAACGCGACCAACCGCGGACTCGGCAGGACGGCGCTGGTGGTCGTCGGCCTGGCCCTGTTCGTCGCCGGCGTGGCGACGATCCTCGTGCAGACGGTGCCCGCGGCTGCGTCGGCGTGGCACGACGCAGCGCGGTCCCTCGCCGACCTCGGCAGCGGGGCGTCGCGGGAGGCGTCGGTGACGGCATGGACCTGGGTCCTCGGCGGGGGTGTGGTCCTCGCCGTCCTCGCGCTCGTGGTGCTGTCGGCGCTCGGCGGGGGCCGGACCGGCACCGTGGTCGACGACGACGGTTCGTCGGACGGCGTCGCGGGTTCGGTCCGGATCGACGCCGCGGCGGTCCAGCACGCGCTGTCCACCGCCGTGGGGGCGATGCCCGAGGTCGGCTCGCTGGCGGTCGACGTCCACCGCGTCCGCGGGCGGAGTGCCCTCCGGATCCGCGTCCACCCACGTCGTGGCGCGTCGCCGCGTGCGATCACGTCCGGGGTGGAGGGCATCGTCGCCGACCTCGACGCGCTGCTCGGCGACCGGCTCCCGGTCCTGCTCGAGATCGCCCGCGGTGGCTCCGGGTCCGGGCGCACCGACCGGGTGCGCTGAGGGCAGCGCGTCGTGCCCCGGTCGATCGACGGACTGTCGCGGGCACGTGGGGACGTCGTCGTGCCGGGCGTGGTCCGGGCTGCGGCCGGCGGCAGACCGGTGCAGGCGGTGTGGGTCAACGAGATCGGCGGGCGCACGTTCCGCATCGGTCCGGACGGTGCGGCCGAGGAGTACGTGAAGGTGCTCCCGCACGCGTACGCGCCGTGGGTCGTCGGGGAGGCGGCGCGGTTGACCTGGGCATCGCGGTGGGCACGGGTCCCGGAACTGCTCGACCACGGCACCGACGACGAGGGCGTGTGGTTGCGGACCCGGGCGCTCCCCGGGTGGAGCGCGGTCGATCCCCGGTGGCACGACGAGCCGAGGACCGCGGTCGTCGCGGCCGGGGAGGGCCTCCGCGCGCTGCACGACACGCTCCCGGTGGCGGACTGCCCGTTCGTGTGGTCGACGGTGCAACGACTCGGCCGTGCGGTGGCGGCGGGTGCGGATGCGGCGTCGCTCGGCCCGGAGCCGCCCGCCGACCGCCTGGTGGTGTGCCACGGCGATCCCTGCACGCCGAACACGCTCATCGGCGCCGACGGACGCTGGGCGGGCCACGTCGACCTCGACGCGCTCGGCGTCGCCGACCGCTGGGCCGACCTGGGGGTCGCGACGATGGCGCTCGGCTGGAACTACGGCCCCGGGTGGGAGCAGCTGTTCCACGAGGCGTACGGGACGCCGTTCGACGAGGAACGCGCCGCCTGGTACCGGGCGCTGTGGTCGCTCGACGACGACGGCATCGAGACCGTGGGCGGGACGGCCGACTAGAAGCCGACGCCCCGCGCCTGCATGAACGGGACCGGGTCGACGGTGGCGCCACCGAGGTGGACCTCGAAGTGCGTGTGGCAGCCGGTCGAGGCGCCGGTGGACCCGACGAGCGCGATGAGCTGCCCGGCGGAGACCCGCTGGCCCGAGGCGACCCGGTAGCCGCCGTTGACGATGTGGCCGTACGCGGTCTGGACCCCGCCGCCGTGGCTGATCCGGACGTAGTTGCCGTAGCCGCCGTACCAGCCCGCGTAGTCGACGGTCCCCGCTGCGGCCGCGACGATCGGCGTGTAGCAGCCGCTCGCCAGGTCGGCGCCGTCGTGCTTCGTGACGACCTTGGTGATGGGGTGGACGCGGTACCCGTACGGGCTGATGACGTAGCCGCTGGCCGGCCGGACCCAGCCGGTCCCGCTGCCCGACCCCGCGGAGCCGCCGGCACCGGATCCGCTGCTGCCGGTGCTCACGCCACCGCCGCCACCGCCGCTGTTCGCCGCAGCCGCCGCCAGTGCTGCCGCGGCCCGTGCGGCCGCCTCGCGCGCCGCCTTCGCCTCGGCGGCCTTGCGGACCTTCTCGCCCTGGGCGAACTCGGCCTCGGTGCGGACACGACCCGACGTCAGGGTCGCCAGCTGGGCGTCGAGGCGGGCCTTGTTCGTCTGTTGCTCGTCGTAGGCGGTCTGCACCTTGTCGGCGGCCGCCTGCGAGGCCTGCATGCGACGCTGCGCCTCGGCGGCGAGCTCGTCGAGGGCGTCGGCTGCGCGGTCGGCCTGGGCGGTGAGGGACCGGGCGACGGCGGCGTCGGTCGTGGCTGCCGCCTCGACCCGCTCCGCCTGCTCGGACAGCTTGCTGAGGGCACCGAGGTTGTAGAGGAGGTCCTTCGCGTCCTCGCCGCCGGTGATCACGGACGCGGTGACGTCGGCGCCGCCGGAGCGGGCCATCTGCGCGGCGAACTGCCCCGCCTGGGCAGCGCTCTGCTCGGCGATCTCGGCGTGCTCCTCGGCGTCGGTGCGGAGACGCTGTTCCTTCTCGGCGGCGTCCTGCGCGTCCTTCTGTGCCTCGTAGAACTCGTCACCGAGCCGCTTCGCCTCGGCCTCGGCGTCACGGAGGTCGTCGGCGAGACCGGAGATGATGCCCTTGATCGCGGTGATCTGCCCGGCCTTGGCGGACTCCTGACCCCGGGCCGCCATCACCTCGTCCCACGAGGGGTACTTCGCGGCGCTGGCCGACGGGGCGTCGACGACGACGGTGCCGACGAGGCCCGCGAGTGCCAGGGCGGTCGCGGCGAGTCGGAGGCGCACGGTCGCACGTGCGGTGCGGTGGCTTGTGGGACGAGTCACGCGGACGAGCCTATACATCCGTACAGGCAGCGCCGACCGACGCCGCGCCGCTGTGGAGAACTCACACCAGTCCGGTCGCCGGTCGGTCGGCTCAGAAGCCGCGCTCGCTGCGGATGCGGTCCGCGCTGTCGACGACGTCCCGCCGGAGCAGCGAGGCACCGGCCGTGCCGGCGTAGTCGTACACGTCGAACCCGGTGCAGTGCGTGATCGTCGCCGGACGGCCGAGCGAGTCCTCGACGGCGGTCGTCCAGACGTCACCCGAACCGATCACGACGAACGTCGGTGCGGCGTCGCGGTAGGCGCCGAGGTCGACGAGCCAGGGGTACGTCTCGAAGGTGTCGCGCACCTGCAGCAGCTGCACGTTCGCCGACGAGTACGCCGCCAGCGGCCGGACCGTCCAGAACTGCCCGACACCGACGACGTCGCGCCCGCCGGCCCACCGGTCGAGGCAGGCGGCCGGGGTGTACCGGGCCGCCGTGACCGCCTGCGCCGTGCTCGGCGCCGTGGCGACCCCCGCGAGCAGCACCCCGGCCGCGGCGATCGCCAGGACGACCCGCACGCCACGGCGCGGTCGGTGCACCTGGGTGCGACGGACGGCGGTGCGGACGAGTTCGGCGACCGCCACGAGCGCGAGCAACGGGGCCGTCACGACGGGCTCGAGGTACCGGGGCGTCTCCGACCCCGCGACGACGACCCCGACCGACACGGCCAGCACCGTCACGAGGGGGAGCGCCGTCGCCACGAGGACGGTGCGCGAGGTCCGTGCCCGCCACGCCCAGACCGTCCCGCCGACCGTGAGCAGCACCCCGACGAACATCAGCAGGAGGCCGGCGTCCCCGGCCGCGCTCCCCGCCCGGTCGTCCGTGAGCGCCGCGAAGAACCCGAGGGTCTCGCCGGCGCGGGCGGGCTGCACGTACGTGGACGGGTCGAGCGACACGAACGGCCGGAGCGGGATGCGCAGCAGGTAGCCGACCACGGACCCGGCCGTCACGGTGCCGGCGAGGAGTGCCACCGGACGCCAGGCGAGCCGACGGGCCAGGGCGAGCAGCACCAGCGTCACGACCACCGGAGCCGCGGACCACGGGACGTACAACGGGTTCGACGCCGTCGTGCACACCGCGACGAGGGCGAGGACGACGAGGACGGTCGCCGACGCCCGGCCGACCCGGACCGACCGGAGCACGAGCACGGCCGTGCCGAGCATCGCCAGGACGACGCCGTAGTAGTAGGTCGTCGTGAAGAGCAGCGAGGCGAGCTCCAGCGACGTCGCCGTCGCCGTCGACTCGGTGAGCACCAGCAGCGTCAGGAACCCGAGTGCCACCGCGGACACCGCGATCCGCGCCGACCGCCGGGCCGCCGGCATCAGTTCGTTCGCTGCGGCACGCACGAGGGCGTACACGGCGAGGAACACCAGCACGCCGTTCAGCGCCAACGCCTGCTGCGGGGTCGCCGTGACCGCCGCCGTGAACAGGTAGACCGGCAGCTCGGGGAAGAAGAACAGCGCCGGGGACATCGCCCACTCGAACGGCTGCCCGAGCTCCATCGACCGACGGACCAGCGGCAGCAGCACCGAGTCGCCGTCGTACCAGAGGAGGGCCACCCGGGCCGTGGCGACGACGTGACGGAGGGCGATGACGGACAGGGCCAGCGCGACGAGCGCGCCCAGCGCCTCCCGTCCGGCCGCCACGGCCAGGCTCCGCCACCGGGGCGCGCGGTCCGCGCGCGCCACGTCGGTGACGGTGCGCGGTGCGGAGGACATGACCGGAGCGTACCGAGCGTGCCTCGGCCGCACCCCCACGGGCTGGGGGAGCGCGCTCCGGGGACGAGCGACTACCCTTGTGGGCTGTGACCGACGCGCGCGACCAGCTCATCCAGTTCATCTCGGACGAAGCGGTGTTCCACGGAGACTTCACCCTCACCAGCGGGAAGAAGGCGACGTACTACATCGACCTCCGCAAGGTGAGCCTCGACCACCGCGTCGCACCCCTCATCGGGCAGGTCATGACGGACCTCGTCGCGCAGGTCCCCGACGTCGACGCCGTGGGCGGTCTGACGATGGGCGCGGACCCGATCGCGAGCGCCGTCCTCCACCAGGCCGCCGTACGCGGGCTCGCCTACGACGCGTTCGTCGTCCGCAAGGAGCCGAAGGACCACGGCCGCGGCAAGCAGGTCGAGGGGCCGGACCTCCGGGGCAAGCGCGTCGTCGTGCTCGAGGACACCTCCACCACCGGCGGGTCGCCGCTGAAGGCCGCCGAGGCACTCGAGCGCGAGGGTGCGATCATCGCCGCCGTGGCCGTCGTCGTCGACCGCGACACCGGTGCGAAGGAGACGATCGAGGCCGCCGGCTACCCCTACTTCGCGGCGATCGGGCTGGCTGATCTGGGGCTGAGCGCGTGACCCCGGAGCGTCCGGAGGACGCGCACGAGCCCGACCAGGCCGCCGGTCCCGAGCACGGGGACGACGGACAGGAGGCACGGCGCGGGTCCGCCCCGGACGCTCCGTTCCACGGTCTCCGCAGTGCCGCGGACATCTTCGGCGCCCCACGCGGAGCCGACGACTGGCCGTCGCGCCGCGAGCGCCGCGAGGCCGAGAAGACCGCGCGGGAGACCGGCGCTCCGCTGCCGGAGCCGTTCGTGACCGAGCCGCCCGCGCCGGAGCAGGTCGCTCCCTCGTCGACCGACCCGGACCGCTCGGCCGACGACGACGCGGCGACCCAGGCGATCTCGATGCCCGAGCAGCTGACCGCGCCGTCGGTGAACCCGCAGGCGAGCGCCGAGCACGAGCGCGCGACCCTCGGCGAGCGGATCCCGCCGGCCGCTCCGGAGCCGCCGGCTCCGGCCGTGCCGCACCCGTCGTCGATCTCGCTGCCGACCGCGCAGGCCCACCGCGACCAGCGGGCCGCCGAGAACCGTGCCGTCGAGGACGAGCGGCGTCGCGTCGACCCGTTCGGCGAGGGCCGGAGCGACGTCGACTGGCTCGGCCGGGCGACCGGTCCGCACCCCGGCGGGGCGCCCGTCGTCCCCACGCCCGACCCGCTCCCGAGCATGCAGCAGCCTCCGGCGCAGCAGCCCCTCGGCGTCGAGAGCGTGCTGCCGACGAGTCAGGAGCCGCCGAGCTTCACCGAACTCCTGCGCATCGCCGACGCCGAGGCGGCCACGACGGGGACGGGCGGCCACGAGCGGCCGTTCGACTGGGCGATCGCCGACGACGAGGCCGGTGAGGTCCCGGCGACCCTGACGACGAACGCGTTCGACACGACGGCGCTCGCGGGTGGCGCGTGGACGCTCGCCGACGAGTCCGACGACGACGTGGTCTCCGGTGAGCTCCGGACGCCGGCCGCGGGGACGTCCCTGCCGACGGCTGCGATCGTCCTCGGGGTGCCCGACGAGCCGGACGCCACCGCGGTACCGGACCCCACCGCGGCGTCGGACGCGACCACGGCGTCAGCTGCGACCACGGCGCTGGACGCGACCGACCACGGCGACGCCGACGACGGGGCGGACGCGACCACGCGCCTCCCGGCCGACACGGCGACCACGGCGATGCCGGTCGCCGGTTCGCCCTGGTGGGCCGAACCTCCGGCGGCCGTGCCGCCGACGGCGGCTCCGCCGCTCGTCGAGCCGACGAGCACCGGACCCGAGGCCACCGCGTACCCGGCGCACCTCCCGCCCGCCGTCGGGCAGGACCTCGACGCGGTGATGGGCATCGGTGCGTACGCGCCCGCCGCGCGGTCCGCCGAGCCGGAACCACTGCCCGCCGCCGCGCCGGACGACCTCGACCAGTCCGAGTGGGACGGCCGTGAGACGAGCGACACGAGCGCGATCAAGGACCTCTTCGGCACCGAGGCCGTCGGGCAGCTCGACCACACCGGCTACGACCCCGACGACCACAGCACGCGCATGATGCCCGCGGTGGGCGCCGCGCCCGCGCACGCTCCCGGTGCGGGCCGCACGCCGGTGCCGCCGGCCGCTCCCACACCGTCCGGTGCCGACGACCGGGACAACTTCATCAACGAGGGGTTCGCGAAGCTCCGCAACGAGGGACGCCGCGGCAAGCTCCTGCTCGTCTGGGGCTCGATCGCGCTCATCGTCCTCCTGCTCGTCGCGGTGTTCGCCCTGACGAAGTGGATCCTCGGCAACACCATCGAGGAGCACACCCCGGCCCCCTCGAGGACCGCAGCAGCCTCGGCGCCGGCGTCCGCGACGGCGACGAGTGCGGCGCGGTCGACGGCTGCACCGGCGGCGTCCGCGGCACCGCAGGCCCTGCGCTTCGCGACGACCCCGGCCGGTCCCGGCGAGCACGGGTGGACGGAGCTCGCGGGCGGCGAGTGCCTCTCGCCGTTCACGAACGCCTGGGCCCAGACCTTCACGGTCGTCGACTGCGGCACCCCGCACCTCGGTCAGCTCACCGCGCGGCTGTCGGTGACCGACGACCGGTGGCCCGGTCCGGACGTGCTCGCGTCCCGGGCGGCCGAGCAGTGCCAGACCTCGGCCGCGCTGGACACCGCCGCGGCCGCGGCCGTGGGGGACGTGCAGGTCCAGGGCTCCTACGCGCCCGACCAGGCGACGTGGGACCAGGGCGACACCTTCATCTCGTGCTTCGCGTCGCGGTCGTCCGGCGCGACCACGACGAGGTCGCTCGCGCCGTAGGACGCGGCGTCGCACGCCGGCGCCAGCCCGCTCGCCGGACCGCTCGTGCCGAGCGCGGTGCGCTCCCAGGTGCGTGGGGTCTGCTGGACGGGATCATGTCGACCCTCGCCTCGTCCCTCTCCGACCCTCGTCCGTCCGTCCGGCTCCGGGCGGTGATGGCGTCCGGCACCACCCCGGACCCCGGCGACCTCGACGTCCTGCTGCAGCAGTGCGCCGTCGAGCCCGACCTGCAGGTGCGGGAGATGCTCACCTGGGCGCTCGTGCGGCTCCCGGCCGAGCTGGTCGTCCCGCGGTTGCTCGGCGAGCTGGACCGGCCCGAGGCCCAGGCGCGCAGCCAGGCGTTGCACACCCTGTCGAAGATCGGCGACGCGTCCGTCTACCCGGAGGTCGCCGACCGCCTGGGGGACGTCGACGCCGGTGTCGTCCGGACCGCCTGGCGCGCGTCGGTCCGACTGGTGCCCGACACGGAGCGCCCGAACCTCGCCCGCCGGCTCGGCCGCGACCTCGGGCAGGGCGACCAGGACGCCCGGCTCGCGCTGAGCCGGGCGTTGGTCGCGCTCGGCGAGGACGTCATCGAGCCGGTGCTGGCCGCCGCGGAACGACGGAACGGCACCGAGGTCCGGGACCACGTCGCCGACGTCCGACGACTCCTGCGGGACCCGGACGCCGCCGCGGACCTCGCGCTCGCACGCGCCCGTCGTGAGGTCGCCCTCGGGCGGACGAAGCGCGCCTCGGGCTGACGTCGCGCCCCGGGCTGTCGTCCGTCGCCCCGCGGGAGCCGTCCGCGTGGTTCCGGGGCGGTTCGGGGAACACCGGGATTCGGGCCGCCGAACAGGGCCGATCGGCTTGCGCAGGCGGATCGGAGCGCGCCACAGTGGGTGGCGAAGGGGAGTAGCTCCCAGCGCGTGCATCGACACACTGGCCATCAGGACGATCGGCCCGGTGCACCACCCGGACACGGCAGACCAGGCTGTCCGGGCGAGCGAGACCTTCGGCCGTTCCGCCACGGCCGGAGCCGCTCCCGTGCGCACCGTCGTGGCTCGACCACGAGGACCACCATGACGAACACCCTGTCGACGCCCGTGTCGCAGCAGACCGGCGCCGCCGCACCCGCTCCGCGCATGGGCGCCAGCGCCTGGGGACGGATCGCGGTCTGCGTCGCCGTCGCACTGCCCGCCGTCGTCTTCCGCATCGGCGGCTTCGCCCCGAACGCCGTCGTCGACCTCCTGGTCTTCGGTGCCGCGGTGGTCGCGGCCTCGTTCCTGCTCGCCTGGGCCGCCGAGGCCGCACAGAAGGACATCGCCGGTGCGCTGGCGATCGCCGTCCTCGCGCTCATCGCCGTCCTGCCGGAGTACGCGGTCGACCTCTACTACGCGTTCCGGTCCGGCTCGGACCCCGCCTACGAGCAGTTCGCCGCCGCGAACATGACCGGGTCGAACCGGCTGCTGCTCGGGTTCGGCTGGCCGCTCGTGGTGGTCGTCTCGCTGCTCGTCGCCCGCCGCTTCGTCCGCGTCGGCTCCCTGCCGGCGAGTGCCACGAAGGTCCTCGAGCTCGAACGGTCCTCGCGGCTGGACATCGGCTTCCTCGCGCTGCTCGCCGTGGTCGCGTTCCTCATCCCGCTGATGGGGTCGATCCCGCTGTGGTTCGGCTCCGTCCTCCTGGCCGCCTTCGTCTGGTACCTGTGGCGGGCCTCGAAGGTGTCCGACGGCGACGACGGCCACGAGGAGCTCGTCGGCATGGCCGGCAACCTCGCGTCGATGCCGCGGCGCGCTCGTCGGTGGACGGTCGTCGCCCTGTTCGTCGTCGCGGCGGCCGTCATCCTGTCCTCCGCGGAGCCGTTCGCCGACGCCCTCGTCGCGTCCGGCAGTGCCCTCGGCATCGACAGCTACTTCCTCGTGCAGTGGCTCGCGCCGCTCGCCACCGAGGCGCCGGAGTTCATCGTCGCCGCGCTGTTCGCCCTGCGCGGGATGGGCGGCGCCGCGATCGGCACCCTCATCGCCTCGAAGGTGAACCAGTGGTCGCTGCTCGTCGGGTCGCTGCCGATCGCACACGTCCTGGGCGGCGGGACCACGGGCGGCCTGCCGCTCGACGGCCGGCAGGTCGAGGAGTTCATGCTGACGGCGTCGCAGACGGTGCTCGGTGTGGCGATCATCATCGCGCTGCGCTTCCACCGCTGGTCGGCGATCGCCCTCGTGGCGCTGTTCGCGGTGCAGTTCGTCGTGACGGACACCACCGGCCGCTGGGTGCTGAGCACGGTGCACCTCGTCGCGGCGGCGGTCGTGTTCTGGATCAACCGTCGGGACGTCGTCCCGTCGATCACCGCGCCGTTCCGCCGCCCGTCGTCGCCGGTCCCCCGCGAGGACTAGCCGCGCCGGCGACCCGCGTCAGTCGCCGTCGGCGGCGAGCCAGATCGCGGCCGCGGCCGCGGCCGGCAGGTCCACGAGGGACTCCTCGCCGTCGGCGGACCGCCTGGACACGGCGATCACGCCCGCGTAGTCGCGCACCCGCTCCACCCGCAGGTGCGTCCCGAGGCCGACCCCGAGCTCGTCGAAGTACCGCAGCAGCGAGGGGTCGTCGTCGGACACCCGGTCGACCGTGCCGCACGCGCCGGGCTCGACCGCGCCGAGCAGCGTGCCCGACGAGTCCGGCACGGTGCCGTCCGCGCGCGGGATCGGGTCGCCGTGCGGGTCGTGCGTCGGGTGACCGAGGTCGGCGTCGACCCGGTCGAGGAACGTCTCGGACACCGCGTGCTCGAGTGCCTCGGCCTCGGTGTGGACCTCGTCCCACGAGTACCCGAGTCGCTCGACGAGGAAGCTCTCGATGAGCCGGTGCCGTCGGACCATCGCCACGGCGACCTGCTGGCCCAGCGGCGTCAGCACGACGCCGTGGTACGGGGTGTGCTCGATGAGCCCGTCGCGGTCGAGCTTCCGGAGGTTGCCGGACACCGTCGACGCCGACACCCCGAGGGCAGCCGCGATGTCGCGGGTCGCCAGCCCGGGGCCGCCGCGTTCACTCGCCTTCCAGACGAGCTTCACGTAGTCCTCGGCCATGGTGCTGAGCGAGGGCAGACGCATACCGCCAATCGTACGGCTGCACTGGTACAACCGGGACGTGGCAGAACAGGACCTCGGACGCACCCGTCGACGGCGTTGGCCGGTGCCGCCGTCGCTGCTGGTCGGCCTCGCGCCGCTCGTGGTGTTCGCGGCGGTCAGCGCGTGGCGGTCCCGTCCGAGCGACGACTACCCGACGCTGGGCCAGACCGTCGAGAGCGTGGTGCGGTCGCTCGTCGTTCCCGAGGGCATCGCCGTCGTCGCCCTCGCCCTCGTCGTGACCGGGCTCGGCTGGTGGCGGATCGCGACGACCGACCCGCACCGCAGCCGACTCCGCTGGGCGGCGCTCGCCCCGGTGCTGATCCTGCTCGTCTGCCTGGTGCGGTTGCCCCTCGTCGACTGGTCGGCGCTGCCGGTCCGCTACTTCCTGCTGCTGGCCGTCGGTGTGCTCTTCGTCGGGTGCTTCGAGGAGCTGCTGACCCGCGGTGTGCTGCTCGTGGGACTGCGACGCCGGTTGCCCGAGTTCGGCGTCTGGATCGCGTCGTGCGTCCTGTTCGGGCTGCTGCACCTGCTCAACGCCCTGGCCGGTGCCGGGGTCGGGGCGACGCTCGTGCAGGTGGTCTTCGCCGCGTCGTTCGGCTCGACGCTGTACGTCGCCCGCCGGGTGACGGGCAGCCTCCTCCTGCCGGTGCTGCTGCACGCCTTCTGGGACTTCGGGTCGATCGCGCTGTCCGCGACCACCGACGTGCAGGACCCGTCGAAGATCGTGTCGGTCGGCCTCGTCGGGCTCTTCTCGTTCGGGGTCCTCGCCCTCGGGGTCGTCGCCGGCGGGGTGGTCGCGTGGCGTGACGACCGGCCGCGCCGCCTGCGGCGCCGGTGGCGGACGGTACCGCCCATGGCGGCCGGCGCGGTGCCGGGTGCCGAGCCGCGCCTCCCGGCCGTCACGCGCTGACCAGGCGGCGGCCAGGAGGCGCGTGGCTGCGAGTCTGCACAGCCTGCGGTCCGGTTCACCACGTCGTCGTGATCCGTTCCTCGTTCCGCAACCCGTCCTCCGTAGCGTTCCGGTGATTCCACGCCGGTACCAAGAGAGGAGCGTCGCCCGCTCGCGGGCGACCACACCACATGCGCAGAACCGCACTCCGCGGGGTGACCGTCGCGACGGTCGCTACCGCACTCGTGCTCGGCTCGCCGCTCGTCGCGAACGCGGCGGGCTACCCGAGCGACTCCAGCAAGCCCGACCTCGTCTCCCTGCTGAACGGCTACGACCGGTTCTGGCAGTCCACGGGGAAGAACGACCTGCACGGCACCGTGCAGGACCCGGCGACGCTCGCGAAGAACGACCAGCTGACGTCCTGGATCAACCAGCACGCCACGGCGGCGCAGCAGCGCAAGGCGTTGCAGGACTCCGAGTACCAGAACGCCACGAACACCGGGTACGACCAGTCGTCGACGGTGTCCCAGGGCCTCGGCTCCACGCTCGAGAAGGCCTACATCGCCGGTCGCGCGAGCGGGAAGCTCCCGCTGACCAGCGCGCTCGTCAACTCGTCGGACGGCACCAGCGGCGCGTACGTCGGCACCGGCGACGCGAAGGCGCACTACAGCTACCCGCGCCCCTACCTGCCCGGGACCACGACCGCCACGCTGCCCGCGACCGACGACCAGACCGGCTGCGCCCCCGCGACCGTCAACGCGTCCTCGCTCGCCGCGAACCGCGCCGGCAAGCCGTGGGCCTCCGCCGACGGCACGCTCGACATCACCCGCGTGCCCACCGTGACCGACACCTCGCACGAGTTCTCGCCGAACGACGTCGTGCTCGACGCCGGCTACGGCACGAAGGGCATCTGCACCGGCGGGTCGTTCCCGTCCGGCCACACCACGACGGCGTACCAGGCGGGCATCACCCTCGCGACGCTCGTGCCGGAGCTCGCCCCGGAGCTCCTCGCCCGTGCCTCCGAGGCCGGCAACGACCGCATCGTCCTCGGCGTGCACTACCCGCTCGACATCGTCGGCGGACGCATCGACGGCGAAGCGGCCCTGGCGGCGCGCTGGTCGGACACGCAGTACCGCACCGAGGTCCTCGAACCCGCGCGCAAGGAGCTCGTCTCCTGGCTCGAGCAGCAGTGCGGCGGCACGCTCGCGGCCTGCATCGCGGCCGAGGAGCCGTACACGGACGACCCGTACGGCGGTTCGGCGATGCCCGGTGGCACCGCCCAGGTCGTCACCGACCGCGGGTCGGCCGCGAAGGTCTACCGCGAGCGCATGACCTACGGGTTCGCGGCCACCGGGACGACCGGTCTCGCGCCGTCCGTCCCGACCGGTGCGTCGAACCTGCTCCTCACGGCGTTCCCGACGCTCACCGACGCGCAGCGCACCGCGGTGCTCGCACAGACCGAGATCCCGTCCGGCGCCCCGCTCGACCAGTCCGGCACGGCAGACGGGTCGTGGGAACGCCTCGACCTGGCGGCCGCGACCAGCGCCACCGTCTCCGTCGCGACCGACGGCAGCGTGAGGGTGCTCGCCACCGGTGGCACCGCCCGCGTCCTGACCGGCGTGCTCACCGCGCCACACGGCACCTCGGTCGCCGCGGGCTCCTCACTCGCACTCGCCGGGACCGGCTTCACCGCCGGGTCGTCACTGCGGGTCGTGCTGCACTCCGACCCGGTCACCGTGGGCACGCTCACCGTCGCCGCGGACGGCACGGTCACCGGCAGCGTGACGATCCCCGCGGGGACCGCCACCGGGGCGCACACGATCGACCTGGTCGACGCCTCCGGTGCCTCGGTGCTGGCGACGCCGCTCGCGATCACGGTCACGCCCGCTGCGGCCGGTGGCGGCGCCGGCGGTGGCTCCGGTCCGGGTACCGGCACCGGGGTCGTCGACCCGGGCGACGGCGTCCACCTGCCGGTCGTCTCCGGCTGACGTCGACCTCCGACGCCTGGCCCCTCACCAGCACCACCACCTCGGCCGGCGTCCGCACCCCGCGGACGCCGGCCTCCCGCACCTCCCTGGAGCACCCGCCATGCGCACCCGCACCCTCTGGACCACCGTCGGCGTCGCCGCCGCGATCGTCGCCGTGACCGCCGCGGTCGCGGTGCCGCTGCTCGGAGGTGCGACCTCGTCGTCGTCCGCGTCCGTGCCCGCACCGACGTCGTCGCCGTCCGCGTCGGCAGTACCCGCGGTCCCGCACGTCGGCGCCGCCGCGCTCGCCGCACTGCCGGAGGCGCAGTACTCCGCCGTCGTCGCCGGGCTCATGCCGTTCGACCGCACGGTCACCGCGGCCACGGTGTTCCACCTCCGCGCCGACGCACCCCTGTTCGGTCCTGCCCGCACGGCACCCGTCGCCCGGTTCGCCGCGTCGGACTTCCTGCGCCAGCCGACGACGGTCGTCGGGCTCCGGCGCGAGGGGGACTGGGAGCTCGTCCTCACCCCGGCGCGGCAGCAGCTCCCCTCGACCTCGCACGGTGCGGGGGCCGCGGCGCAGACATCGGCGTGGGTGCCGGTGGCGTCGCTGCGAGCGGCAGCGACCCCGACCTCGCGCGTGGTGATCTCGACGAAGGACCAGACGGTGTCGATCGTCGACGGGTCCGGCGCCGTGACGCACCGCTTCGACGCGGGGGTCGGCACGGCGGACACCCCGACGCCGACCGGGGTCACGGGTTACCTGGAGCAGCGGTACGTCGACCCGGCGCAGGGCACCGGCGACCACCCGATCCAGCTGACCTCCCTGCACTCGAGTGCGGCCGACGAGCCGTACGGCGGCCACGACGGCGGGCTCATCGGCCTGCACTGGAACGCCACCACCTCGGGCGCGGTGTCGCACGGGTGCGTGCGGCTCGACGCCGAGGCAGTCGCCGCGGTGAACGCCCTCCCGCTCGGCACGCTCGTCACCGTCGAGTAGGCGCAGCGGGCGCGCGCCGCGTCAGCGCTTGCGGCCGACGGCGAAGACCCGGCGGAACGGGTACACCGTGCCGTGGGCGCTCGCCGGGTACGCCTCGCGGAGCGCCGCCGCGTACCGCTCCGTGTAGGCCGCGGTGAGCGCACCCGAGGGGTCGGCCGCGTCGAGCGCGGCCAGGGCCGGCCGGAGCCCCGTCCCGCGCACCCACGACAGCACCGGGTCCGGTCCCGGCAGCAGCTGCGCGTAGGTCGTCTCCCACGCGCGCGCGTCGAAGCCGGCATCGAGCAGGACGCCGAGGTACCCGGCGGGGTCGAGCACGGGGTCCGCCCGGAGGACACCGTCGAGAGCGGAGGCCCACGGGCCGTCGGCCGCGACCGACCGCATGAGCGCGTGCGACGGCGACCCGAAGTTGCCCGGCACCTGCATCGCGAACCACGACCCGGACGGCATCGCCCCGAGCCACCGCGGCAACAGCGACACGTGCGACGGCACCCACTGCAGCGCGGCGTTCGTCACGACGACGTCGTCGGTCGGGCCGGGCGTCCAGTCCTCGATCGCGCCGAGTTCGAAGGCGAGGTTCGGCGCGGCCGGCACCGACGCCAGCATCTCCGCCGAGGAGTCGATCCCGACCACCGTCGACGAACGCCACCGCGCTGCCAACGTGGCGGTGAGGGTCCCGGGGCCGCAGCCGAGGTCGACGACGCGACGGGGCGCCTCCCGGCCGTCCCCGGCCGCCCACGCGACCTGCGCGACCAGGTCGTGGAAGGGGCGGGCGCGGTCGTCCGCGAACGCGGCGTACCGGTCCGGGTCCCAGCGCACCGCTAGATCTCGACCTCGAACGGCTCGGTCCTGACCAGCTCGTGCACGCCGGAGATGACCTCGCTCGGGCGGAACGGGTACCGGTCGATCTCCGCCTGGTCGCTGATGCCGGTCATGACGAGCACGGTGTGGAGCCCCGCCTCGATGCCGGCCTGCACGTCGGTGTCCATCCGGTCGCCGATCATGCCGGTGTTCTCGGAGTGCGCGCCGATCCGGTTCATCGCCGAGCGGAACATCATCGGGTTCGGCTTGCCGACGACGTAGGGCTGCTTGCCGGTGGCCTTCTCGATCATGGCGGCGATCGCGCCCGTCGCCGGCAGGACGCCCTCGGCGCTCGGGCCGGTCGCGTCCGGGTTCGTGACGATGAAGCGCGCACCGTCACGGATGAGCCGGACGGCCTTCGTGATCGCCTCGAACGAGTAGTTGCGGGTCTCGCCGACGACGACGTAGTCCGGTGCGGTCTCGGTCATGATGAAGCCGGCCTCGTGCAGTGCCGTCGTCATGCCGGCCTCGCCGATCACGAACGCGGAGCCGCCGGGCATCTGCGACCTGCAGAAGTCCGCCGTGGCGAGGGCCGACGTCCAGATGCGTTCCTCCGGCACCTCGAGCCCGGACCAGCGGAGCCGGGCGCTGAGGTCGCGCGGCGTGAAGATCGAGTTGTTCGTGAGGACGAGGAACTCCGTGCCCTCGTCCAGCCACTGCTGGATGAGCTCCGGCGCGCCCGGGAGCGCCTGGTTCTCGTGGACGAGCACGCCGTCCATGTCGGTCAGCCAGCACTCGACCTCGTCGCGGGTTGCCATGCTCCTCACCCTAGTGCGCGGCCGTGACGGCCCGGCTCGGTGCCGCCTCCGCGGAGGCCGGGAGGCGCGGGTCGGCTCGTGCCGGTCGGTCGCGGTACCGGGACGGTCGGGACACCGAACGCCGGTCGGCTCTGCCCTAGGCTTTCCGGGACACGTACCGAATCAAGGAGACCCGAAGTGCTCGTCGAACCCGGAACCCCGACCGTCACACCCCGGCCCACCGCGGCGCCGGAGCAGGCCGAGGGCACTCCGCGACGACGCCGTGGCCGCCCGAACGCCCTCGGTCGCGAGCAGGTGGTCGACGCGGCGACGGCCATCGCGAACGAGGACGGCATCGACCGCCTGTCCTTCCGCGCCCTCGGCGCCCGGCTCGGCGTCGCGCCGATGACGGTGCACCGGACCATCGGCGGACTCGACGACCTGCACGCCGAACTCGTCCGACGCACCGTCGACGAGTTCACCGCGACGTTCGTCTGGCCGTCCGAGTGGCACGCGGTCGTCCGGACCTTCGCCACCACCTTCCGCGACCTGATGCAGACCCACCCGCTCGTCCTCGAGTCGCACAGCCGCAAGGGTGCCCTGGTGTCGACGGAGTCCGACGCCGTGGTGGCGAAGGTCGTCGGAGCACTGCGCGAGGCCGGCCTGTCCGATGCCGAGGCGATGTACGCGTTCTTCGTGGTCTACGACTTCGTCGTCGGCCACACCTCGGTGCAGATCGGGCGCGGCGACCGCGAGGCCGGTCGGCCCGAGCGGCACGCCCTCGTGGGGGAGCTGCTCGGGACGCACTCGTACGACGACCGCTTCGTGCTCGGGCTCGACGTCCTCATCGCCGGGATCGAGGCGCGCATCCGCTGACCCGCCGCTCGCCCGGAGCCGGCCGAGCCCCTCCCCCCGCGCGAGGCGCCCGGCCCCCGGCCGTACGCTGGGGGCGTGACCGAAGCGCCCGAACCGTCGCACGAGCGGACGACGAACGGCGTCGGACCGCATCCTGAGCCGTGGCCCGACGATCCGCGGCTCGACCCCGAGCTCCTGGCGGCCGGGGACACCCGCAACGTGGTCGACCGGTTCCGGTACTGGTCGATGGAGGCGATCGTCGCCGACCTCGACACCCGCAGGCACGCGTTCGACGTCGCGATCGAGAACTGGCAGCACGACCTGAACATCGGGTCGATCGTCCGGAGCGCGAACGCGTTCCTCGCCGGCACGGTGCACATCATCGGACGCCGCCGGTGGAACAAGCGCGGCGCGATGGTGACCGACCGCTACCAGCACGTCCGACACCACCCGGACGTCGCGGCCTTCCTGACGGCGATGCGGGACGAGGGACGCCCGGTGATCGCGATCGACAACACCCCCGGTGCCGAGCGGATCGAGTCCGCTGCCGTCCCGGAGCGGTGCGTGTTCCTGTTCGGACAGGAGGGCCCCGGGCTCACCGACGAGGCGGTCGCCGGCGCGGACGGGCACCTCGAGATCACGCAGTTCGGCTCGACGCGGAGCATCAACGCCTCGGCTGCCGCCGCGATCGTCATGCACAGCTGGGTCGTGCAGCACGCCGGACTGCCCTGATCCGCGGCGTCCCTGGCGGACGGACCAGGACCGGGTCGGGACGGCGACCGGGACGCGCCCGACCCGGCGGAGGTGCGCGGCGCCTCCCGTCCGGCCGCAGGGCAGCGCGTCAGCGCGTCAGCGCGTCAGCGCGTCGCCGTGGTGCGTCGGGCGACCAGGCGCGGTTCGACGAGGACCTCGGTCGCCGCGAGCGACGGGTCCGCGATCCTCGCGAGCAACCGTTCGCCGGCCCCGCGTCCGATGTCGACGCTGCGGTCGTCGATGCTCGTCAGTCCCACGTACCGCGTCGCGGCCAGCGGGGTGTCGTCGTAGCCCATCACCGAGACGTCCTCCGGGACGCGCAGGCCCCGGGCGGCCAGCTCCGAGAGCGCACCGATCGCCATCACGTCGTTCGCAGCGAAGACGGCCGTGACGTCCGGGTGCTCGTCGAGCAGCTGCCCGACGGCGCGGGAGCCCGCTTCCTCGGTCGGCTCGTCCGGCAGCACGACGACCGCGACCGACGCCGCGGACCCGACCCCCTCGACGAACCCGGCTCGACGTTCGGCCGACGCGGCCGACCGCGCCCCGACGAACCCGAGCCGGACGTGTCCGAGGCCGAGCAGGTGCTCCGCCGCCATGCGTCCGCCGGCGCGGTCGTCGTTCGCGACGGTGTCCGCACGCGGGATCGTGACACGACCGCCGGCGATGACCAGCGGCGTCGATGCGGGGATCGCCAGGTCGGTGTCGGGCTCGCCGGCGATGACCAGGCCCTCGACCCGCATCGACAGGAAGCCCTCGACCGGCGAGACGTCGAGCCCGGTGTTGAGGAACCGGTCGGCGACCACGAGGCGGTGACCCTGGTCCTGCAGTGCTTCGCGCAGGCCCGTCAGGAGGTCCACGAACCACTGGTTCCGGAAGTCGTCCAGCACCACGCCGACCGTCCGGCTCCGGGTGCCGGCGAGGGACACGGCCGCCGTGGAGGGGCGGTAGTCGAGCTCCTGGATGGCCTTGAGCACGGCGTCGCGCCGCTGCTGGCTCACCCGCGGGGAGCGCTGCAGCACGAGCGAGACGAGGGACTTCGAGACCCCGGCGCGCGCGGCGACGTCGTAGATGGTCGCGGGTTTGCCGGCTCCCATGATCTGCATCGACCTCCATGGCTCGTCGTCGATCGTAGCGGGGCGGCGCGGGGTGGGCGCCGGGGCGCGGGAGCGCGCGGCACCTGGCGGCGCCCCGCGGCCGCGCCCCGGGTCCTACCCGATCAGGCTCGGCCGCAGGTCGCGCAGCGTCCGCGAGCGGGTCTGCCGAGCGGTCACCACGAACGACACGAGCAGGGCACCGAGCAGCCAGCACGCCAGGACACCCGCGTCCGACCACGCCGTGCCGAGGTCCCCGCCGTACATCGTCTGCCGGATGGCGTCGACCGAGTACGTCATCGGCAGCGCGAAGTGCAGCGCCGCCAACGGTCCCGGCAGCGTCTGCCACGGGAAGGTCCCGCCGGCGGTCACCAGCTGCACGAGCATGAGCACCAGGCCGAGGAACTGCCCCACGGATCCGAGCAGCACGTTGAGCGCCATGATGATCGCCGCGAACGTCGCCGAGGCGAGCACCATGATCCCGATCGTGCCGCCGGCGTGCACGACGTCCAGGTCGAGCGCGAACCGCACGATGAGGAACAGCGCCACCATCTGCACGAGCCCGAGCAGCGCCGGCGTCAGCCACCCGCCGAACACCACGGCGAGGGGCTTCCGGACCGCCGTGATCGCCCGCTTCGAGATGGGCTTGAGGATGAGGAAGAGCGCGTACATGCCGATCCAGGCGGCGAGCGAGATGAAGAACGGTGCCAGTCCGGCGCCGTAGTTCGACGCGGACGCGACGTCGTCCGTCCCGACCTTGACCGGGTCGGAGATCACCGACGCCTGGTCGTTCCGCTGGGACGCCGTCGACGCCGGGATCCTCGTCCGTCCCTCGTCGAGCTTCGACGCGAGCTCGGACGACCCGGTCTGCAGCTTCGTCAGCCCGGAGGCCAGCGAGTCCGCGCCGGTGTCGGCCGAGGCGGCACCCGTGGCGAGCGACGACGCCCCGGACGACAGGGTCGGCGCCGCCTTGGCGAGCGCTGCCGTGCCCGACGCGACCTTCGTCGCGCCGGCGGACAGGTCCGACGCCCCCGTGGCCGCGGAGGCGATCCCGGAGGACAGGGTCGGTGCGGCCTTGGCGAGCGCTGCGGTCCCCGCCGCGACCTGCGCGGAGCCGTCGCGGAGCTGATCGACCGAGGACTTCGTGGTCTCGTACGTGGTCTTCGCCCGGGTGCCGGCGGCGTTGACGTCGGTCACCGCCTTCGTGATCGCGGCGGTCTGCTCGTCGCTCAGCGTCACGCCCTCGGGCAGGTTCGCCTGGATCTGGGCGAGCACGGTGTCCGCGTCGACCGGCTGGAGTGCGTCGACGTCGTCGCTCGCGGCGTCGACCGTGTCGGCCAACTGCTTGTTCCCTGCCGCGACCTTCTGCGCTCCGTCGGCGAGCTTCGTCGTGTCGGCCGGCAGGGTCGCGGTCTGCTGCTTCGCCGTGGCGAGCCCCGAGGACAGCGTGGCCGCACCGGACGCGACCTGCTGCGCCCCGGCGTCCAGCTGCTTCGTCTGCGTCGGCAGTTGCGCGGTGCCCTTCGCCAGGGCGGACGCACCGTCCGAGAGCTTGCCCGTGCCGTCCGCGAGCGTCGCCGCCCCGGTCGCCGCGTCGGACGCCCCGGTCGCGAGCTGCCCGGCACCGTCCACGGCGTCCCCGAGGCTGTCCCGCACGTCGGCCAGTCCGACGAGCAGGGTCTTCGCCGCCTGCTTGCCGACCCGCTCCGCGACCGCGGTGCGCATGGTCTTGCCCGCCTGCTCGGCGATGGTCGACGCGAGGTACGAGTTCGTGTCGGCGGTGGTCATCACGAGCTTCGCCCGCTTCGGGTCGTCGGACCGCGCCGACACCAGGGACGCGGAGAAGTCGTGCGGGATGGTCACGACGAAGTCGTAGGTGCCGTTCCGGACGCCGGAGCGTGCGACGGACGCAGAAGTCTCCGTCCACTTGAACGCACCGCCGTCGACGGCCTCCTTCGTGACGTCCGCGCCGTAGTCGACGTGGTCGCCGTCGAGGGTCGCCCCGGCGTCCTGGTCCACGATCGCGGCCGGGACCTGATCGAGCTTGGCGTAGGGGTCGCGGTTGGCCCACAGGTACGCACCGCCGTAGAGCAGCGGCACGATCATCAGCGCGATGAACGCGAGTCGGGCGAGCGGCGTCGCGGTGAGGCGCGCGAGTTCGGCGCGGACGAGCGAGGTGGTGGTCACTTGGTTGCCTCCGTCGGGACGGCGTGGGTTTCGTCGGCGGCGGTCCCGGCGTCGGCCTGGAGGCGCGGCTCGGTCCCGTCGATCCGGGTCGCGTCCTCGGGACCCTCGGTCTGGGTGGTGTCGGACGCCTCGGCAGCGCCGGGCGTCGCGACGGTCTGGAGGAGGTGCTCGACGGTGGCTGCGGCGGCCTTCGACGTCACCAGCACGACGGTCACGTCACGGCGCACGACGTCGCGCACGACGGCGAACCAGTCCTCGACGGCACCCCCGTGGCGCTCGGGCGAGGTGAGGACGATCCCGGTCACCCCGTCGCGCAGCAGCGCGAGCTCGACGAGCAGTCGGACGCGCACGTCGGTCGGCACCCGCTGGACGTGCGTGCCGCGGACGTGCTGCAGGCCGAGTTCGTCGAGGACGGTCTCGACGTGCTGTCGGGAGGGACGTCGTCCGGCGTAGGCGAGTTCTTCGCGGACGACCTGCTCGATCGTCATGACCGGGAACGGCTCGGCGACGCCGGGGGTGTCCACGAGCGCGAACGCGCGCCGGATGCCGGCCGGGTCGTCGTGGCCGTCGAGCAGGACGCGGCCCCTGTCCGGTCGCATCCGTCCGCCGGCGACGAGCGATGCCAGGACCGGTGCCTGCTCGGTCTCGACGGCGATCACCCCGGGGCGTCCGGCAGCGGCGACGGCGGAGACGACGGGCAGCGGCGCGCCGGGCTCGTCGCCGATGCCCACGTGGTCGAGTTCGAGGGTCATGCGAGGTCCTTCGGTGTGAGAGCGGGGGTGACCGGCTCGGAGAGCATCGCGGTGCGCCAGTCGATGCCGGCCATGCCGAGCGCGGACAGGACGACCATGCGACGACCGTCCTCGTCGGAGGTCCCCGAGCGGGTGGCCTCGTCGAGCACGGCGATGCACGCGCCCTCGACCAGCCGGCCGAGGGTGGCCGGGTCGACGTCGTCGCGCATCGCGCCCTCGGCGATCCCGAGGGCGCACGCGTCGCGGACCTGGGCGCGCAGCGGTGCGAACACCTCGGCGACGGGCTCGACGAACGGGCTGCGGACGGCCACCCGGGCCATCGACCGGACGTGGGAGACCTCGGTCCAGAGGGTCACCGCGATGGCCGCCAGGCGCGCCGCCGGGGGGAGCACCCCGAGGTCGGAGGTCGTCGGCATCGCGGCGGCGATCCGGGCGGCGCCGGCGGTGACCACCTCGCGCACGAGGTCGTCGCGGGAGGGGAAGTGTCCGTAGACCGCACGCCGCGAGAGTCCGGCCGCGGCGGCGATGGACTCGAGCGAGGCGTCGGGGTCGCCCTGCAGGACGGTCCGCGCGGCCTCGACGAGGGCGGCCCGGTTCTCGGTCGCGTCGCGGCGGGGCGCGCGTCCGGGCTGGTCTGCTGTGGTCACGAGCCCATCGTAATAACGTGCACACCGGTGTGCAAGTTATCAGGATCGCCACCCCCGAACGAGGGGCGTCCCCCAAAGTGCCGACTGCGGTCCCTGAGAGGAACCGCATAACTTCACAGGAATTCATCACAGAACACGGACGAACCGGGAGTGCGCCCTTTGAACCGTGCAACACCGAACACCGGACCCAACCCGAACCCGCTCCGCCTCGCGCGCGTCCTGACCGCGGGCCTCGCCGCCGCGGCCCTGGCGTGTGGCGGCCTCGCCGTCGGCGGAGCCGCCTCGGCCGCCCCCTCCGGGCTGACCGCGGCGGACCTCAAGCTCGCGCAGCCGTTGCGCGACGCCAAGCCCGCCAAGACCATCGCCGCCTTCGTGCGGACGACCGGTCAGGGTGCGCTGGAGGTCGACGCGAAGGCGAAGGGCGGGGACCTCACGAAGTCGAAGACCCCCTCCGCCGCAGCGAAGCAGCGTGTGAAGGCCATCACCTCGGCGACCGACGCCGTCACCGACGCCGTGAAGCAGGCCGACGGCGACGCGACCGAGCTCTACTCGACCGAGTACACCGTGCCCGGCGTCGCCGTCGTCGCCGACGTCGCGGCCCTGCGGAAGGTCGCCGCCCGGTCGGACGTCGAGAGCGTGATCCCGCTCACCCCGAAGAAGATCGTCGACCCCACGGTCAACGACCGCGCCGACGCGGCCCCGAGCGGCGTCGACCCGAGCCTCGCGGAGCCCGGCGCCGACGGCGTCGCCCCGAAGAACGCGGCGAGCGACGTCTACACGCGCTCGCTGGACGCGTGGCAGCAGACCGGTCGCACGGGCAAGGGCGTCAACATCGCCGTGCTCGACACCGGCCTCGACTACACCCAGGCGGACTTCGGCGGCCCCGGCACCACCGCCGCCTACGACGAGGCACTCGCGAGCACCAGCGCTCCGGACCCCAGCTGGTACGACGCGTCGAAGTACCTCGGCGGCTACGACTTCGCCGGCCCGACCTACAACGCGGACAGCAGCGACCCCGCCTACGACCCGACCCCGGCGCCGGACGCGAACCCGATCGACGGCAAGGGCGGCGACCACGGCACCCACGTCTCCGGCACCGCTGCGGGCTACGGGCTCGACGCCGACAAGACGACCTTCGAGGGCGACTACACCAAGCTCACCACGCAGCAGGTGCAGGACATGTGGATCGGTCCAGGCTCGGCGCCCGAGGCCGGCCTCTACGCGCTCAAGGTGTTCGGTGACGGCGGCGGTTCGACCGACCTCACCGGTGCCGCGCTCGACTGGGTGGGCCAGTCGCTGACCGAGGGGAAGGACATCAACGTCCTCAACCTGTCGCTCGGTTCCGACTACGGCGCGCCGGACGACCCGGACAACGCCAAGATCGACGCGCTCACCGCGCGCGGTGTCCTGCCGGTCATCGCCTCGGGCAACGCCGACGACTTCACCGACGTGGGTGGGTCGCCGGGGAACGCCGAGGGCGCCCTGACCGTGGCCGCCAGCGCCACCGGCCAGTCGCTCTTCGACGGCGTGCAGGCCACCGCGCCGGCCGACGTCGCAGGTACCTACCGCTCGCAGTACTCGCAGAACTACCAGGGCGACCTGCCGGTCGAGGGCGACGTCGTCGTCCCGAGCACGAACATCGACGGCTGCGCGGCGTTCAGCGCCGACGAGGCCGCGAAGATCGCGGGCAAGGTCGTCTGGCTGAAGTGGACCGACGCCGCGCTCGAGTGCGGCTCCGGTGTGCGCTTCAACAACGTGCAGGCAGCGGGCGGCATCGGCGTCCTGCTCGCCGGCACGGTGACGAGCTTCGACTCCGGCATCGCGGGCAACGCGACCATCCCGGGTGCCGAGCTGACCTCGGACAGCGTGTCGCGCCTCCAGGCCGCTGCGCAGGCCGGGACCCTGCACGTGCGGTTCGCCGAGGAGCTCGAGGGCTCCGAGCTGGCGACGGAGGAGGCGAACGTGAACACGCTCGCGTCCTTCACCAGCCGCGGCGTGCACGGCTCGTTCGACGACATCGTCAAGCCGGACGTCGCCGGCCCCGGGGTCAACGTGATCTCCGCGGCGAACGGCACCGGTGACGGCCGCATGTCGATGAGCGGCACCTCCATGGCCACCCCGCACGTCGCCGGCATCGTGGCGCTGACCTTCGAGTCGCACCCGTCGTGGACGGCTCCGCAGGTGAAGGCCGCCGTCATGAACACGGCGACGCACGACGTGCAGCAGGGTGACCGCACGGCCACGCTGCTCCGCCAGGGCACCGGCCGGGTCGACGCACTGCAGGCGGTCACCGCCGGCACCACGGTGCGCAGCATCGAGAACGACCAGCTCGTCACCGCCTCGTACGGTGTCGTCGAGGTCGCCGGGAAGACCAGCGAGTCCCGCACCCTGCAGATCCAGAACACCGACGGCCGGCCGCACACGTACGACGTGGCGTACCAGGCCCAGGTGGACCAGCCGGGCGTCGCGTTCTCGCTGAGCACGAAGCGGGTCACCGCTCCGGCGCACGGCACCGCGACCGTCAAGCTCACGTTCACGATCGCCGACCCGTCGCAGCTCCGCCGCGTCATCGACCCCACCCAGGAGTCGGTGCAGTCGGGCTACCAGCGCGAGTTCGTCGCCGCCGAGTCGGGCGTCGTGTCCTTCACGCCGACCGACGAGAAGCTGAACCCGCTGCGCCTCGGGGCCTACGTGGCGCCGAAGCCGGTCAGCGCCGTGCACGGTTCCGACGTCGAGTTCCCGGCCGCGGGGAACACTGCGGACCTCACCCTCACCGGCCGCACGGTCGACCAGGGCGACGCGACGACCGGCTACCACGCGGCGGTCGCTCCGTTCGTGCTCGGCGGGACGGACGGCCAGGAGTCGTTCCCGGCCGGCGCGGCGAAGCAGTCGCTGCAGGCGGCGGACGTCCGGGCCTTCGGCGCGAACTTCGACACGGCGTCCGGCACGCTCGCGTTCGGCGTCCAGACGGCCGGCCCGGACGCGAATCCGGGCGCGGTGACCAACGTCGAGGTGCTCATCGACACCGACCGTGACGGCACGCCGGACTACCTGGTGTACGACGCGAAGTCGGCGACGGTGGACGCGACGCTCGCCACGACCGTGGACATCGCCACCGGCGAGACCGTCGACGCGCAGCCGTTGAACGGCGGAGCACCCGGGCAGGACGTGAACACGTTCGACAGCGCGGTGAAGGTCCTCACCGTGGACGCGGCCACGATCGGCGCGACGAAGGCGTTCACCTACTCGGTCCTCACCGAGTCGGCGTACGCACCGGCACTCGCCACGAGCGGTTCCTACGTCGTCGACGAGACGGCCGAAGCGACCTACGACCCGACGAAGCCGGCGGTCACCTTCGCACAGGGCTCCACGACCGGCGTGCTCTTCGCCGACCGCGGTTCGCTCCAGGTGACCCGCGGCGCCGGTGTCGCCGACGCCCGGATCCTCCTGCTCCACCTCGGCAACGCCGTGGGCGACCAGGCGGACACGGTGTCGGCGACGGTCGCGGCTCCGGTCGTGACGCTGCGGAAGGGCAGCGCCGTGACGGTGAGCGGCAACCCGACCGTCGGGAAGAAGCTCACGGCGCACCACGGCTCGTGGGACGCCAAGGGCGTGACGTACTCGTACCAGTGGCTCCGTGACGGTGCCGCGGTGTCGGGTGCGACGAACCAGAAGTACACGCTCGGGACCTCCGACGCCGGCCACCGCATGCAGGTGCAGGTGACCGCGAAGGCGAAGGGGTACCAGGACGGCTCGGCGACGTCGAAGCCGACCGCGAAGGTCGCCCGCCGCTAGTCGGCGACCACCACCGGGAGCCCCGGCGCACCACGCGCCGGGGCTCCCAGTGCGTCAAAGGGACATGTAGTTAGGCAAACTAGGTACTTGGTGCGAGGATCGTCGCATGCAGACGCACGCAACCCTCACGCAGCTTCGGGCCAACCCGATGGAGTGGCGTCGCCGTGGGCTCACCCCGCCGGACGTCATCCAGTCGATGATCGAGCAGCGCCTCGCCGAGCCGGGACACTCCCAGCCGGTCGGCGACCCGTCGTACCAGGACTTCTTCCGCGGCTGATCGCGGACGTCTCGACGAGACGGACAGGAGGCGCGGTGCCAGCTGGCGCCGCGCCTCCCGTCGTTCCCAGCCTGCGTGTATGTATATCACATGCTAGTATCGTCGGATGTCGCTCGCTGCTCCCGCCCCGTCCGACGTGGACGTCGTCATCGTGCACTTCCACTCCGACCGCGCGCTGCTGCGGCGGTGCCTGGACTCCGTAGCCGACGCCGCGCAGCACGCGGACCTCACGGTGACCGTGATCCTCGTGGACAACGGGGGCTCGCTCCCTGTGGAGCTCGTCCCCGACGGCGTCCGGTTCGTCCCGGTGAAATCCAGGGGGAACATCGGGTTCGGCAGTGCGGTGAACCTCGGTGTCGCCGCGGCCAGCGCCGAAGCCGTCCTCGTCCTCAACCCGGACGCTGCGCTCGAGACGCCGGCGCTCGCGGCGTTCCGCGCAGCCCTGCAGCAGGAGCCCGAGGCGCTCCTGGTCGGGTGGATGACCAGGGACGGCCAGGTCGAGCGGGACAGTTACATCGACTGGGACTTCTCCGTGGAACGGATCGTGAAGCGGACGCGATGGTCCGACGACCTCGGTGACGGCGGGCTGCTGCCGGTCGAGAAGGTGAGCGGTGGTGCGCTCTTCGCGCGGACGGCGGTGCTCCGCACGCTCGGGCCGTTCGACGAGCGCTTCTTCATGTACTGCGAGGACGCCGATCTCTCCCGTCGCGCACGATCGGCAGGTCGTCCGCTGCTGGCGGTGCGTGCTGCGCGTGTCGATCACGCCGGGTCGGCCTCGGAGACGTCCTTCCATCCGCTGGTCGAGGCGGCTCGTGCCGACGGAGCGATCCGCGTCACGGCGTTGCACCGCCCGCGGGTCGTGTCCGTGCTGCAGCGCGTCGAGTTGGCCCTCGTCACGACGCTCGGCCTGGCACGTCCGGGGCTGGACCGGGACGCCCGGCGGGCTCGCTGGGCCCGGACGGCATCGCTGCGGCGGTGGCGGTTCCGCACCCAGGTGCCGCGGATGGACCCGGACCACGCGAGCTGACGGGGTCGCGCCCGGGCAGAGCTCGGAACGACGGGAGGCGCGGTGCCAGCCGGCACCGCGCCTCCCGTCGTTCCCGGACCGCGCCGCTACTCGCCGATCTTGTCGTCGGCCGCGTGCTCGGCCTTGTCGATCTGGTCGCCGTGGCCACCGCCCGTCGCCTTGTCCGCGGCGTCGCCCGCCTTGTCGAGGCCGGCGTCCGTCGCCTTCTCGCCCTTGTCGCTGTCGACGAAGTCCTTCGCCTTGTCACCGAGGTCGCTCATGTCGTGCTCCTTCCCGTGGGGATCTGACGACCCAGACGCTGCCCCGGGCGGCGTGGGTGCGTTCCCAGGTGCCCTCGTCGCCGGGTGACGCGCAGGTGGCCAGCCGATAGACTCGGGTGGACCACCGGCCCGACGGTCGTGTGAGGTCCTCCGCCAACGTGAGGAGAACCAGATGCCCGCAGCAGTCATCATCGGCGCCCAGTGGGGCGACGAAGGCAAGGGGAAGGCCACCGACCTCCTCGGCAGCCGCATCGACTACGTCGTGAAGTTCAACGGCGGGAACAACGCCGGGCACACGGTCGTCGTCGGCGGCGAGAAGTACGCGCTGCACCTGCTCCCCTCCGGCATCCTCACGCCCGGGGTCACCCCCGTCATCGGCAACGGCGTCGTCGTCGACATCGAGGTGCTGTTCCAGGAACTCGACGCGCTCAAGGCACGCGGCGTCGACGTCTCACGGCTGCGCGTGTCGGCCAACGCGCACGTCATCACGCACTACCACCGCACCATCGACAAGGTGACGGAGCGCTTCCTCGGCAAGCGGCAGATCGGGACGACCGGCCGTGGCATCGGTCCGACCTACGCGGACAAGATCAACCGGGTGGGCATCCGGATCCAGGACATCTTCGACGAGAACATCCTGCGGCAGAAGGTCGAAGCAGCCCTCGACCAGAAGAACCACCTGCTGGTCAAGGTCTTCAACCGCCGCGCGATCGACGCGGACGAGGTCGTCGAGTCGTTGCTGTCCTTCGCGGACCGGCTCCGCCCGATGGTCGCCGACACCGGACTCGAGATCCACCGAGCGCTCGAGCGCGGCGAGACCGTCCTGTTCGAGGCCGGACAGGCCACCATGCTCGACGTCGACCACGGCACGTACCCGTTCGTGACGTCCTCGTCCGCGACCGCCGGCGGCGCCGCGACCGGCTCCGGCATCGGCCCGGGCAAGCTCGAGCGGATCATCGGCATCGTCAAGGCGTACACGACCCGCGTCGGCGCTGGCCCCTTCCCGACGGAGCTCTTCGACGAGTCCGGGGAGTTCCTCCGCGCGAACGGCTTCGAGTTCGGCACCACCACCGGCCGACCGCGCCGCTGCGGGTGGTACGACGCCCCGATCGCCCGGTACACCGCCCGCGTCAACGGCGTGACCGACTTCGTGCTCACCAAGCTCGACGTCCTCACCGGGCTGTCGACGATCCCGGTCTGCGTCGCGTACGAGGTCGACGGCGAGCGCGTGGACGAGGTCCCCGTGAACCAGTCCGACTTCCACCACGCGAAGCCGATCTACGAGGAGTTCCCCGGCTGGACCGAGGACATCACGGGAGCCCGCTCGTTCGAGGACCTGCCGAAGAACGCGCAGGACTACGTGCTCGCGGTCGAGGCGATGTCCGGTGCGCGGATCTCCGCGATCGGGGTGGGACCGGGCCGCGACGCCATCGTCGTCCGGCACGACCTGCTCGGCGCCGACGTGCGCTGACCCCGGAGCGACGACCCGCGGTCGTTCACGGGCATGCGACAGCCCCTGCACGGTGTGTGCAGGGGCTGTCGCCGTCCGTGCGCGCACTGGCGGTGCGCTCCGCGGGCGTGGACGGGACCGGACGGCCCCGCGCTCAGGAGGACCGGACCCCGGCGCTGGGAATGGACGGGAAACGAGTACCCCGATCTGTCCCCTGTACCCCGGAAGTGCGACGCATCCCCCCGGAAATCCGGGCTTCGCCGATGACCGGCATTGACGGAAACCGTGAATCGACGGGCCTCGGTGGCGCGGGGCACGGCTTCTCTCGTAGCGTTCTGGTGTCAGCAGATGTACCCCGGACCGCGAAGAAGGAGAGCGTCATGAGCACCACCGTCACCCCCGACACCCGGGCCGAGGTCACGCTCGACACCGACACCGTCGACACCATCGCCGTGCTCGAGGCGCAGGCCGAGTCGCACGGCCGTCCGACCCGCGCCAAGCTCACCTGGACGCAGGAGGACGACGGCGAGTGGATCGCCAACTACGGCGGCTACTTCGGCGGTTCGATCGACAAGCGCGACGGACGCTACGTGGCGTCGGACACGTTCGGGCTCGTCGTCGGCGACTTCGACTCCCTCGAGCTCGCCCAGGCGCAGCTCGCGGACCAGCTCCACGTGATGCTGCCGTCCGTCATCCGCCCGGTCGCCTGAGGGCCGACGGCATCAGCCCCACCAGCACCGCCAGCACTGCCAGGACCACGAGCACCGCAGGAACACCAGCACCGCAGCACGACCGTACGAGGAGCAGCACCATGAGCACGACCGTCGCCCACCGCCAGCAGGCCGAGGTGACCCTGGACACCGCCACCATCGAAGCGATCACCGAGATCGAGGCGGAGGTCGTCGCTCCGGTCCAGCCCGCACGGGCTCGCATCACGTGGTCCCGACCGGACACCGGCCTCTGGGCCGCCAACTACGCGGGCTACTACGGCGGCACCGTCGACCGTCAGGGCAGCCACTTCTTCGTCTCCGACACCTTCGGGCAGTACGTCGGCGACTTCCGGTCCCTCGAGGAGGCGCAGGAGCGCCTTGCGGAGCGACTGCACATCGTCCTGCCGGGCGTCATGCGCGCGGCGTGAGCCGATCGGCCCGCTGACCGTGGGCGCCAGACCGGAGGCCCGGATCGCGTGAGCAGACCTGCTCACGCGATCCGGGCCTCCGGTCTGTCCGGGTCAGGGTGCCGAGACGGGCTCGATGAGCCCGGGGCCGTCGTTCCGGACGCTGTTCACGGCACGTGACACCTCGTACTGCTCGAGCCCTGCGGCGACGGTCAGCGACTCGTGGTCGAGGAGCGCCAGCAGGTCGTCGGTCTGCAGTGCGCCGCCGAGCCAGTCGTCGTAGCCGTCGGGCGTCAGGAACGCCGGCATCCGGTCGTGCACCTCGCCCGGGGCCACGTGCGCGTCCCGCGTGATGATCGCGAGCGACAGCCGCCACTTGTCCGGGTCGCCCTCGGGCTTGGTCGGGTCCGGCCAGGCGCTCACCACCCCCGCCATCGCCAGGGCACCGCCGGGCTCGTGGACGAAGTGCGGCTCCTTGCCGTCCTCGCGGACGACCCACTCGTAGTAGCCCTGGGCAGGGACGATGCAGCGGTTCGTCGCGAAGGCCCGCTTGAACATCCCGCTCGTGGCGACGGTCTCGATGCGGGCGTTGATCGGCTTCGGGCGCTGCTTCTGGAAGTCCTTCGCCCAGCTCGGCACGAAGCCCCAGCTGATCCGCGGGAGTTCGCGCTCGCCGTGGCGCTGACGGACCGCGTACACCGGGTCGGTCGGGGCGACGTTCCAGCTCGGCACGAGACCGGTGCCGACCACGCCGGTGTCCTCGTCGACGTGCTCCGTCCGGTCGGCGAGTTCACCGATCAGTTCGGGCAGCAGATCGGCCGTGGTGTCGGAGACGACGAACCTTCCACACATGCGCCCAGTGTGCCCGTCATCACCGACAGGCGCCCGGTCCTCACTCCCCGGGCAGGCTCAGCTTGGAGCCGGTCGGGCGGTCGCGGTCCGGACGCTCACCACCCCGGCGCGCCTGGGGCGGCCTGCCGTCCGAGGCGGGGATCGGGGGCAGTGCCTCGGCCAGGGCCCGCACGCGCTCGACGCGCCCCAGCCGCACCAGGCTCGTCACGAGCCGACCGACGAGGAACACCGACACGAACCCGATGATCGGCAGGTGCGCGTCGACGAGCAGGAGCCCGACCGCCACGAGCACCAGGGCGGCGGCGACGAGGAACCCGCGGAAGACGTCCGGCACGAGACCCGCGCGCACCACCTCGGCGTCGCGGAGGACCTCGTCCCGGTCCCGTGGATCGAGTGTCGGGGCCGTCCGCATCCGGAAGTACCGTTCGGTGCGCTCGGGTGCCTGCATGTACGCGCCGGACCACGAGAGCCGGTCGGCGCCGGCCGGACGCGGGCGCAGCGGTACCACGGCGACGGCGAACGTCCCCGCTCCGACGGCCAGGAGCAGGAGGCCGACCCACGCCAGCGGCTCCCGGAGGTCCGGCCAGGGCGCGAGCAGCCCGACGACGACGAGGGCGACGGCCACGATCGCGGTCACGGCAGCGCCGACGACGACAGCACGAAGCACGCGGTCAGGCGGGACGTACCGGCCGAACTCCGCGCGGAACACCGACCATCCGAGCTCGTACATCGGTTCCTTTCAGTCGTCTCAGTCGTCTCAGTCGTCGGGCAGCCGGATCTTCGACCCGAGCGGGTCACGCCGCCGCTGCCCGGCCGACGGAGCGGGGCCGTCCGGCGGCGGGGGGACGGCGAGCGCGGCCAGCCGAGCGCGTTCGGCGCGGCCGAGCTGGACCACCATGTCGGGCACGGAGAACACCCACACGAACATCCAGGCGACCGCCAGGCCGTGATGGTCGTCGGACAGGAGCGCAGCGGTCGCGAGCAGCGCCAGTCCGAGGGTGAACGGCCCGAACCGTGCGATCCGCCGGACCAGCGCACGCTGCACCAACGGGACGTCGGTGAGCACCGCGTCGCGGTCGGCACTCGTGACGGGTCGCTCGCGCCACCGGAGGTACTGCTGCACGGAACCCCGCGCCGCGAGGCGCTCGTCGGGCCGCACCTGCCGGCCGTTGATCGTCGACGAGGGGTCGGGTGCGGAGGCGAACGGGAAGCACGCGAACACGATCAGCCCCGCCGCGATCGACACGAGGGCCACCACGACGGACGGCCGCACGACGGCGTCACCCACCCAGTGGTGGGCGAGCTGCAGGGCGAGCAGGAGCCCGGACACGACGACGGCGGAAGCGAGACCGACCAGCACCGCGCGACGGAGTCGCCCCGCGTCGAGCGCATGGTCGCTCTGCTCGCGCAGCACCTGCCATCCGAGTCGGAACACGAGAGTCCTTCTACTCTGTCCGGCTGCGGGTGGTCGGTGGGCGGGGGACACGCCCGGTACACACCATGCCGCCCGGCCGGACGCCTGGCGTTCTGCCGCGCTCCAGCAAGCGTTCAGGAAGGCACGGTGCGCTCGGACCATGAGTCTCGACATCGTCTACACCGCAGCCGCCCACGCCACCGGCGGAGGCCGTGACGGACACGTCCGCACCGAGGACGACCGGATCGACCTCGACACGCGCCCGCCGCGGGAGATGGGCGGCAGCGGCGAGGGCACGAACCCCGAGCAGCTCTTCGCGGCCGGGTACGCCGCCTGCTTCCTCGGTGCACTGCACGCCGCGGGTCGGGAGCTCGACGTCGACACCACAGGCGCCGAGGTCTCCGCCGAGGTCGGCATCGGCGGCAACGGGCAGGGCGGGTTCGGACTGGCCGTCGAGCTCGACGTGTACGCGCCGGCGGCGCAGCCCGAGCAGCGGCACCGCCTGGTCGAGCGCGCGCACGAGATCTGCCCGTACTCGAACGCCACCCGGGGCAACATCACCGTCGCGCTGTCGATCGTCGACTAGCGTTCCGGCGTGGTCACCGACGCATCGCGCTGCCCCTGCCTCAGCGGCAACCCGTACGGCGAGTGCTGCGGGCCGCTCCACGCGGGCGCAGCGGCACCGACCGCCGAGCGGCTCATGCGGTCGCGGTTCAGCGCCTTCGCGCTCGGGCTGCCGGAGTACCTGCTGCTCACCTGGCACCCGCGGACACGGCCGGCCTCGCTCGACCTGGACCCGCAGCAGCGGTGGACGCGGCTGGACGTCCTGTCGACGGAGTCGGGCGGCCCGTTCGACTCCCGGGGCACGGTCGTGTTCCGCGCGTGGTGGCGCTCCGACGACGAGCGCGGCACCCTCGAGGAGACGAGCGCGTTCGTCCGCGAGGGTGGCCGTTGGTACTACGTCGACGGCGTGGTCAGCTGAGGACGGTGGGCGGCAGGCCGACGGAGGTGCGCATCGCCCGCCGCACCGCGGCCTCGTCGGGCAGGAGCTCGTCCTGGTCACCGGTGAGGAAGAACCGGATCTGTCCGATCGCCTGCTCCGCGAGCATGTCGAGGCCGTTCAGCACGCGGCCGCCGTCGTCCACCCAGCGCGAGGCGACGGCGGTCGGCCACGGTTCGTAGGCGACGTCGAACAGCACGGCGTCCTGGCCCGACGGTCCGAGGTCGAGGGCGTCCGCAGCGCCCCCGGGCAGCGTCGAGACGACGAATCCGTGGCGGGTCCCGGCCAGCTCCGTCAGCGGGAGGACCTCGAGGGTGACACCGAGCCGGACCGCCAGGTCCACCAGGTCGCCGGCCCTGCCGGTGTCCCGGAGGAAGACCCGCACCAGGGAGGCGCCGAGCCGGACCGCGGCGGTCAGGGCGCTCGCAGCGGTCGCGCCGCCGCCGAGGACCGTGGCCTCGCCGGGCACGTGCCCCAGCGCCTCGACCGGGCGGACGAGTCCCTCGACGTCGGTGTTCGCGCCGTACCGCAGCACGCGGTCGCCCGACCGGCGGAACGCGACGGTGTTGGCGACGCCCAGCTCGTCGACGAGGGGGGTCGTCCGGTCGAGCAGGGGGAGGACCTCGCGCTTGAGCGGCATGGTGAGACTCAGGCCACGCCACTCGTTGTCGAGCCCCGCGACGAACGCGGCGAGACCGCCGGACGCGACCTCGTGCCTGCCGTAGCGGAACGGCAGCCCGAGCACCGCGTACGCCGCTGCGTGCAGCGTCGGCGAGAGCGAGTGCGCGATGGGGGATCCGAGCACCGCGAGACGGGTCCGGTCGGGATCGAGGTACGACACGGTGAGTCAGCCTAACCAGGCCCACTCGGCTCGACCGTTAGGTTAGGCTACCCTTCGTGATCCGTACTCCCCACCGCCTCCGACGCGTCCTCGCCGCTGCCGGCGCCGTCGTCGCTGCGTCCCTCGTCCTCGCCGGCTGCGCCTCCGGCTCCGGCACCGCCACCGACGACACGTCGTCCTCGTCGTCGGGCGACGGCCAGTTCCCGGTGTCGATCACGACCGCGCTCGGCACCACGACGATCAAGCAGCAGCCGAAGCGCGTGGTCGCCCTCGGGTGGGGCGACGCCGAAACGGCCCTCGAACTCGGCGTGCAGCCCGTCGGGGCGAGCGACTGGCTCGCGTTCGGTGGCGACGGGGTCGGCCCGTGGCTCAAGGGCGCCTACACGAAGTCGCCGAAGATCATCCAGACCCTCGAGCCGAGCTACGAGGACATCCTCAAGCTCAAGCCCGACGTGATCCTCGACGTGAAGTCGTCGGGCGACAAGGACCGGTACGCGAAGCTGTCCGCGATCGCGCCGACCGTGGCGATCCCGAAGGGCGGGGAGAACTACCTCGCATCGACGGAGCAGCAGACGACGATGATCGCGAAGGCGCTCGGCAAGGAGTCCGAGGGCAAGAAGCTGCTCTCCGGGCTCGACGACGCCTACGCCGCGGCCCGCAAGGCGCACCCGGAGTTCGCGGGCAAGTCCGCCGTCGTCGGCGCGTACACGGCCGACGGGTTCGGCGCCTACGCCTCCACGGACAGCCGCTCCACCTTCATGCGGAACCTCGGCTTCACCATCCCGAAGGCCATCGACCAGCAGGCCGGCAAGGCCTTCTCGGTGCACCTGTCCGACGAGAACCTCGACCTGCTGAACGCCGACCTCACGCTGATCCTGCCGATCTACGTCGACGCCTCGAAGGCCGAGTCCGACCCGCTGTTCCAGAAGGTGCCGTCGGTCGAGGCCGGTCACTCCATCGTCTTCGACGACCCCGACGTGTCGTCGGCGTTCTCGATGGGGACCACCGCGGCGATCGAGTGGGCGCTGCAGAAGCTGCCGGACGAGTTCCAGGCGAAGCTGGGCTGATCGACCCGGGCCGCGTCCGTGACGTGGCCCGGTCCGACGGACGGGAGGCGCGGTGCCAGCTGGCACCGCGCCTCCCGTCCGCCCGCTGGCCGCGTCGGGCGGTGGTCGTCTCCGACGGGCGCGCCCGTCGGAGGGTTCAGCCTCCGAAGGTGGACGCGAGGAACGCGAACAGCAGCGCGATGAGCGGCAACGTGCCCTGCTTGAACGCCGAGTTCAGGTACTTGCGGCCGGTGCCGGCGAGCACCACGGCGGCACCGAGCATGCTCGCGCAGGAGAAGACGACGAGCGTCCAGCCGACGGCGCCGCTGCCGGTCGCCGCGAGCACGACGCCGAGGATCGCGCCGATCGCCAGGAACAGGTTGTAGAACCCCTGGTTGAACGCCATCGCCCGGGTGCTCTGCGCCTCGGCCTCCGACGAGATCCCGAAGACGCTCCGCGCGCGAGGACTCGTCCAGGCGACGGATTCGAGGAAGAAGATGAACACGTGCACGAGGCCGGCGAGGACCGCGCACACGGCCGAGATCACGAGCAGGACCGACATGCTCCCCATTCTCGCAGTGCCGGAGCCGTGCTCGGGTCGCGCGGACGACGGCACCGCGTAACCGACACGGCCCGGCCAGGCGTGGCCGTTAGGCTCGGGTCATGAGCGACGACGACACCACGCCCGAGTACGACCAGGCGGCCGTCGCCGAGCTGCGCAGCATCCGGCAGAGCATCGACAACATCGACGCCGCCGTGATCCACATGCTCGCCGAGCGCTTCAAGTACACCCAGCGGGTCGGGTACCTCAAGGCCGCGGCGGGCATGCCGGCGGCGGACCCCGGTCGTGAGCAGGTGCAGGTCGCACGGCTGCGGTCCCTCGCCGCCGAGGCGCACCTCGACCCGGCGTTCGCCGAGAAGTTCCTCAACTTCATCGTGGCGGAGGTCATCCACCACCACGAGCAGATCGCCGGCGGTGACGCGTGAGCACGGCGCTGCCGACGCTGCTGGTCGGGTCGTACACGGCGACCGGGGGTGGAACCGCCACCGGCATCTCCGTCGTGTCGGCCACCCCGGCCGAGTCCGCAGCGTCCGCGGACGTCCGGACGGTCGCCGTCATCGACGACCCCTCGTTCCTCGCCCTGGCCGGTGACCGCGTCTACGCCGTGTCCGAGACCGCGGACGGCGGCGTCTCCGCCTTCCGTCGGGACGGCACCGAGCTGCTGCACCTCTGGGACGCCCCGGCCGGTGGCGATGCGCCCTGCCACGTGCGGGTCGACGCCTCCGGCACGCTCGTCGTCACGAACTACGTCTCCGGGACCGTCACGGTCCTGACCCTGACCGACGCCGACGAGCAAGCGCCGTCGCTCGTCACCGAGCTCCTGCCCGACGCCAGCGGACCCGACGCGGACCGGCAGGAGGGCCCGCACGCCCACCAGTCGATCGCGACCCCGGACGGCACGGTCCTCGTCGCGGACCTCGGCGGTGACGCGCTCCACGAGTACCGCGTGACCGACGCGCCGTCGATCGAGCCGGTCCGCGTCCACCACGTCGCACCGGGGGTCGGGCCCCGCCACATGGCCTGGTACGACGGCGACCTCCTGGTCGCCGGCGAGCTGGACGGGAACGTGCACCGGCTCCGTCGCGACGACGCCGGGTCGTTCCGGACCGTCGTCCGGGCCACGACGGCGCCGACGGACGACGCCGTGGACGGGTCGCTCCTCAGCCACATCGAGGTCGACGACCGCGGGCTCGTGTACGTCGCCGTCCGCGGGCGCGACCAGATCGTGGTGCTGGACGCGGCCGACGGTGGGCTCACCCTCGTCGGGGCTGCCCCGTCCGGAGGCGTCTGGCCGCGGCACTTCGCGCGTGTGGCGGGCCACGTGCTCGTCGCCAACCAGATGTCGGACGCGATCGCCGTGCTGCCGATCGGCGCGGACGGCGTCCCCGGCGACGCCGTGGCGCAGATCCCGGTCGGGACGCCGACCTGCATCGTCCCGCTCTGACGCCGGGTCTGCAGCTGCTGCGTCCCGCCGACGACCGGCCGGGTCAGCGGCGCCTGCCGTCCGTCAGCGGTCGATGAGGTTCTCGAACGGCCGGTCCTCGACCAGCGCCGCGACCTGCCGACGCATGAGCTCGACCGACCGCGGCACGCTGAGGTCCGTGTTCCCCCCGACGTGCGGCGTGAGCACCGTGTTCGGCGTCGTCCAGAGCGGGTGCCCGGCCGGGAGGGGTTCGGGATCCGTGACGTCGAGCGCCGCCGACAACCGGCCGGCCCGCAGCTCGGCGACCAACGCGTCGGTGTCGACGACCTTGCCCCGTGCCACGTTCACCACGAGGGCGTCGTCGGGCAGGGCGGCGAGCAGCTCGGCGTCGACGAGACGTTCGGTCTCGTCCGTCAGCGGAGTGATCAGGACGAGCACGTCCGTCTCGGCGGCGAGGGACGGGAGCTCGTCGAACGCGTGCACCTGCCGACCGTCCTGCTCACGGGCGGTCCGAGCCACCACCGTGACCCGGGTGCGGAACGCCTCGAACCGGGTCGCGATCGCCGAGCCGATCGCCCCGTAGCCGACGACCGTGACCCGGCGGTCGGCCAGCGACCGGGTGGTCCGGGAGTCCCAGACGCCGTTCGCGCGGTCGGCCTGGAACGCCCCGAGCTCGCGGAGCGACGTCAGCGCGAGGCCCACGGCGAGTTCGGCGGTCTCGTCGTCGTGGATCCCGCGGCCGTTGGCGAGCCGTGCGTGGCCGGGGACGTGCGAGAGCGCGTGCTCGTACCCGGCGCTCGGCAGCTGGAGCAGCTCCAGGTTCGGCAGGTCGTGGACGTACTGCCAGCGGTGTCGTCCGCCGAAGAAGAACGGCAGGAGCGTGACGGCCACGTCGTCGGGGCGGCCGTAGGGCTCCTCGACGTCCCAGACGTCCAGCTCGACACCGTCCGGCACGGGACCGAAGCGGTCGACGAGCTCCGCGAACGGCAGCGTGACGATCGGCATCTGCTTGGCTTCCGGGTCAGGCGTCGGTGCGGGGCGAGAACGCGCCGTCGGAGTCGAGCGGACCCCGGCCGACGTAGCCCTCGGTCACGTCGGTGACGATCACGTCGCCGAAGCGTGCCGGCAGGGTCGCGTCGTGCGTCCCGCGCAGTTCGTCGATCGTCGCCTCGAACTGCCCCTGGACCTCGAGCGACCGGGACGTGGCGTCCGTCACGCCGATGCGCAGCACCGGGAACCCGCGTCCGTCGCACAGCCCCTGGAAGCGGACGTCGTCCTCGCGGCGGACGGTCACGATCACGCGGCCGGTCGACTCGGAGAACAGCGCGGTAGCCGTGTCGACGCCGTCGCGCGACTCGAGTTCGTCGAGCACGACCCGCGCGCCGAGGCCGAAGCGCAGCACCGACTCGGCGAGCGCCTGGCCGAGGCCTCCGTCGGCGAGGTCGTGGGCGCTGGTGAGGAGCTGCTCGTTCGCGGCAGCGTGCAGGAGGTCGCCGAGCGCCTTCTCACGCGCGAGGTCGACCGCCGGGGGACGGCCACCGAGGTGGTCGTGCACGGTGCCGGCCCACGCGGAGCCGTCGAGTTCGAGGGACGTGGTGCCGAGCAGGTAGATGTTGTGGCCGTCGTCCTGCCAGCCCGACGGCACGCGGAGCGCGACGTCGTCGATGACCCCGAGCACACCGACGACGGGCGTCGGGTGGATCGGCGTCGTGCCGGTCTGGTTGTAGAAGGACACGTTGCCGCCGGTGACCGGGATACCGAGCTCCATGCAGCCGTCCGCGAGTCCCTCGACGGCCTGCGAGAACTGCCACATGACCTCCGGGTTCTCCGGGGAGCCGAAGTTCAGGCAGTCGGTCACGGCGGCGGGCACGGCGCCGGTGACGGCGACGTTGCGGTACGCCTCGGCCAGGGCGAGCTGGGCGCCCCGCTTCGGGTCGAGCTGGCAGTAGCGGCCGTTCGCGTCGGTCGCGATCGTCACGCCGAGGCCGGTCTCCTCGTCGACACGGACCATGCCGCCGTCGTCCGGGAAGGACAGCGCCGTGTTGCCGAGCACGTAGGTGTCGTACTGGTTCGTCACCCAGTTCTTCGACGCCAGGTTCGGGGAGCCGAGGAGCTGCAGGAACTGCGCCTTCAGGGCCGGTCCGGTCTCGGGGCGCTCGAGCGACTCGGCGCCGTCGGCCTGCAGTGCGTCGATCCAGGTCGGGTAGGCGACCGGACGGTCGTAGACGGGACCGTCGACGGCGACCGTGCGGGGGTCGACGTTGACGATCTCCTGGCCCTGCCAGTCGATGACGAGGCGGCCGGTGCCGGTGACCTCGCCGAGGACGCTCGTCTCGACCTCCCACTTGCCGACGACCGCGAGGAACTCGTCGAGCTTGTCGGGGCGGACGACCGCCATCATGCGCTCCTGGCTCTCCGACATGAGGATCTCCTCGGCGGTGAGCGTGGGGTCGCGCAGCAGGACGTCGTCGAGGGAGATGTGCATGCCGCCGTCGCCGTTGCTCGCGAGCTCGGACGTGGCGCAGGAGATGCCCGCGGCACCGAGGTCCTGGATGCCCTCGACGAGCTCCTTCTGGAAGAGCTCGAGGCAGCACTCGATGAGGACCTTCTCGGCGAACGGGTCGCCGACCTGCACGGCGGGACGCTTGGTCGGACCGCCCTCGGTGAAGGTGTCGGACGCCAGGATCGACGCCCCGCCGATGCCGTCGCCACCCGTGCGGGCACCGAAGAGGACGACCTTGTTGCCGGCACCGGAGGCGTTGGCGAGGTGCAGGTCCTCGTGGCGGAGGACGCCGACCGCGAGTGCGTTGACGAGCGGGTTGCCCTGGTACACGGAGTCGAAGTAGGTCTCGCCGCCGATGTTCGGCAAACCGAGGCAGTTGCCGTAGAACGAGATGCCGCCGACCACGCCGTGCACGACGCGGGCCGTGTCCTCGTGGTCGATCGCGCCGAAGCGGAGCTGGTCCATCACGGCGACCGGTCGGGCACCCATCGAGATGATGTCGCGGACGATGCCGCCGACGCCGGTCGCGGCGCCCTGGTACGGCTCGACGTAGGACGGGTGGTTGTGCGACTCCACCTTGAAGGTGACCGCCCAGCCGTTGCCGACGTCGATGACGCCGGCGTTCTCGCCCATGCCGACCATGAGGTTCTTGGTCATCTCCGGCGTGACCTTCTTGCCGAACTGCCGGAGGTAGTTCTTGCTCGACTTGTACGAGCAGTGCTCGGACCACATCACCGAGTACATCGCGAGCTCGCCCGACGTGGGACGGCGGCCGAGGATCTCGCGGATCTTCGCGTACTCGTCCGCCTTGAGCCCGAGCGCCTCGTACGGCTGCTCCTTGTCGGGCGACGCGGCGGCGTCCTGCACGGTGTCGGGCTTCGGGCGAACGTGGGTCGTCACGGTGTTGTCGTTCCCTGTCACTGGAGTCGCTGGCTGGTCGGGGACGGCCGTCACTTGACGAGCGTCGACTCGATCACGGAGGTGAAGAAGGTCAGGCCGTCCGTGCCGGAGGCCATGGCCGCGGGGGTGTCCGGGCCGAACCCGGGCTCCGTCGCGTGCTCGGGGTGCGGCATGAGCCCCACGACGTTGCCGCGCTCGTTCGAGACGCCGGCGATGTCGTCGATGGAGCCGTTCGGGTTCACGCCGACGTAGCGGAACACGACCTGGCCGTTGTCCTCGATGCGCTTGATCTCGTCGGCGTCGGCGACGAAGCGGCCGTCGGCGTTCTTCAGCGGGATGGTGATCTCCTGCTGGGCCGTGAAGCCGCTCGTCCACGCCGTCGCGGTGGTCTCGACGCGGAGCTTCTGGTCGCGCCGGATGAACTGCTGGTGGGCGTTGCGGGTGTGTGCGCCGGGCACGAGCCGTGCCTCGGCGAGCATCTGGAACCCGTTGCAGATCCCGAGCACGGGCATGCCCTTGCCCGCCGCGTCGACGACCTCGGCCATGATCGGCGCCTTGGCGGCGATCGCGCCGGCGCGGAGGTAGTCGCCGTAGGAGAACCCGCCCGGCAGCACGATGGCGTCGACGCCCTGCAGGTCGTGGTCGCCGTGCCAGAGGGCGACGGGCTGGGCGCCGGCGAGGCGGACCGCGCGCTGGGCGTCGCGGTCGTCGAGGGAGCCGGGGAAGGTGATGACGCCGATGCGCATCCGGGTCACTGGCCTTCGACGGTCACGGACACGACGTCCTCGATGACCGCGTTGGAGAAGACGTCCGCGGCGATCTCGCGCACCTCGGTGAGCTTCGCGTCGTCGACGGGGCCGTCGACCGACACCTCGAAGCGCTTGCCGATGCGGACGTTGGTCAGGTCGGACTTGCCGAGCCGCGCGAGGGCGTTGCCCACCGCCTTGCCCTGGGGGTCGAGGATCTCGGCCTTCGGCATGACCTCGACGACGATCGTTGGCACGTGTTCACTCCAGCACTTGGGGGGTGGGTGGGACGGGAACAGTCTAAGCGGCGGGCGCGACGCGCCCGCACGCTTGTGGATGACTGTTCGAAGGCGTACATTCCAAGTCGAATAGTCGGGATCGAACACGGTCAGGAGGCTCGGATGGCGTCGCTCACGCCCCTCGCGTTCGCCGCGCTCGACCTCCTCAACGAGGCGCCGATGCACCCGTACGAGATGTTCCAGACGATGGTCCACCGGCAGGAGGAGCGGAACGTCAAGGTCCGCCCCGGCACGCTCTACCACCAGGTCGGGCGCCTCGCCGAGCTGGGTCTCGCCGAGGTCGTCGGCACCGACCGCGACGGCAACCGCCCGGAGCGGACGACCTACAGGATCACGGCGGCCGGACGCACGGCGCTCGCCGAGGGGCTGCGCCGCATGGTGGCCGAGCCCGCGGACGAGTACCCGGAGTTCCACCTCGCGCTGTCCGTGCTCGAGAACCTCCCGCACGACGAGGCGGTCGATGCCGTCCGGGCCCGGATCGTCGCGCTCGAGCACGAGCGCGACGAGTACGACCGCGCCGTCGAGCGCGTCCGCGCGAAGCAGCTCTCCGACCGCTACTGGCTGGACGTGTCGTACGTGCGTGCGATGCTCCAGGCGCAGATCGAGTGGCTCAGCACCACCGTCGAGCGCATCGCTCGCGGCGACATCCCCTGGGACGGCCCGGCCGTCCCGCACCAGACCTCCACGAACAGCAAGGAACCCACTCGATGACCTCCGCCAGCACCGCCGCAGACCTGGAACACGGGAAGAAGCCGTGGCCAGCGCTCTGGGCGCTCGTCGTCGGCTTCTTCATGATCCTCGTCGACTCGACCATCGTGTCCGTCGCGACCCCGACCATCGCCGAGAAGCTCGACGCCGACATCAACGCCGTCATCTGGGTGACGAGTGCGTACCTCCTCGCCTACGCCGTCCCGCTCCTCATCACCGGTCGGCTCGGTGACCGCTTCGGTCCGAAGGTGCTGTACCAGTCCGGGCTGGTCGTCTTCACGCTCGCCAGCCTCTGGTGCGGCCTGTCGGGCTCCATCGAGATGCTCATCGTCGCCCGCGTCGTGCAGGGCCTCGGCGCGGCGATGATGACGCCGCAGACCATGTCGGTCATCACCCGGATGTTCCCGCCCCAAAACCGTGGCGCCGCGATGGGACTCTGGGGTGCCGTCGCCGGTGTGGCCTCGCTCGTCGGCCCGATCCTCGGTGGCCTGCTCGTCGACGGCTTCGGCTGGGAGTGGATCTTCTTCGTGAACGTCCCCGTCGGCATCGTGGCGTTCGTGCTGGCGCAGCGCTTCGTCCCGCGGTTCGCCCACCAGGGCCACCGCTTCGACGTGCTCGGCATCGTGCTCTCCGCGGTCGGCCTGTTCCTGCTCGTCTTCGGCATCCAGGAGGGCGAGACCTACGACTGGGGCACGATCACCGGCCCGGTCACGGTCTGGTCGCTCATCATCGCCGGCATCGTCGTCCTCGCGGCGTTCGTCGTCTGGCAGGGCGTGCAGAAGGGTGAGCCGCTGCTGCCGCTCGGCCTGTTCAAGGACCGCAACTTCACCCTCGCGAACGTCGCGATCACGGCCGTCGGTGTGGCGATCTCGTCCTTCGCGCTGCCGATCATGCTCTGGGCCCAGGACGTCGAGAAGTTCTCGCCGACCGGTGCCGCGCTGCTCCTCGTGCCCCAGGCCGTGATCGCCGCCGGGTTGTCCCCGCTCGTCGGCAAGAAGCTCACCGTGTGGAACCCGCGGTGGGTCGCCGCCTTCGGTCTCGCGTGCTTCTCCGCCGCCCTGTTCTGGTTCGGGGCGCTGCTCGCCGGCGGTGCCGACTGGGGCTGGGTCCTCCTGCCGAGCGCGCTCCTCGGTCTCGCGAACGCCTGCATGTGGGGTCCGCTCTCGGTCTCGGCGACGCGCAACCTCCCGCCGCGCCTGGCGGGTGCCGGCTCCGGTGTCTACAACACCACGCGACAGATCGGTGCCGTGCTCGGGTCCGCGGGGATCGCGGCGCTCATCGAGGCACGGATCACGGCGAACTTCCCGTCGCAGACCGGCGGTGTCTCGGCCGGTGGCGCCGAGCAGCAGGTCGGCGGGCTGCCGGGCTTCCTGCTCCAGCCGTTCGCGACGGCGATGGGACAGTCCCTGGTCCTGCCCGCCGTGGTGCTCGTGATCGCGATCGTCGCGGCGTTGTTCCTGGCGAAGCCGAAGCAGACCGCCGGCTGGCAGCAGAACGGTGCGGCGCGCACCGAGCCGGACGCCGAGGGCAGCCGGACCGGTACACCCGCCGAGGGTGGTCACCAGGGCGACCCGGCGGCGCAGGGAGCACCGGCCGAGCACGGCGTCCACGCGGCAGCCGCCGCGCCGGCCACCGCCGAGGACGAGCTCGCCACGCTCGACCACCACGGCAAGCACGCCGGCGCCTGACCCCGCACCGACGGTCACGACGGGCCCCGGGCCGCTCGCACGAGCGGCCCGGGGCCCGTTCGCGTCCGCGGCGTCCGGCGTTGCCCGTCAGGGAATCCGAGCACTGCGCCGCCACGCGGGCCGCGTACCCGCGCCCCTCATCCGCGGCGCTGCAGGTGCGCCCGCGTCAGGGCCTCCATCTCCTCGTCGCTGAGGGCGTCGACGCTGCGCGCCTCACGGCGGTCGCTCCGCTGCCACCGGATGAACAGGGCGATGAGCACGGGGACGTCCGCGACCTCGGCGATGAACCAGAGCAGGTCCCCGGCGAGGTGTTGGTCGCGCAACGGCGACGGGAACCACGGCTGCCCGACGGCCTGCACGAGTGACCCGTCGAGCACGTGGTTCGTCACGCGCAGGACGATGCCGGGGACCGCGTCGGCGAGCAGCTCGACGAACGCGAGCAGGAACTCGACCGTGACGAACGTCGACGACCGCACGATGCCCGGTTCGGACAACGGGGTGAGCAACGCGAACCCCAGGACCGGCACCAGGACCGTGATCGCGGTGGCCCAGGTCCAGGACTCGCGGATGGTCGCCGCGAACGGGGTGAGCAGCACGCAGAACAGCGCGAGGGCGATGAGCGGCGAGACGATGGCGTTGCCGAGGAACCGTGCCGGACGTGACCGGAGCGCGGCGGTGGCGATGCGCGCGAGCCGAGCCGGGCCTCCCGAGCGGAGCAGGGAGACGGGCGCCGCCAGCGAGGCGAAGGTCGGGACCGCGAAGAACAGCAGCGCCAGCCGCAGCACGAACGCCCAGCGCAGCGCTCGGTCGTACTCGCCGACGATCCCGAACTGCAGGATGCCGAACAGGGTGAGGGCCGCGAGGAAGGCCGCCGATCGCCACCACGGCCACGGGGCACCGCGCCGCGCGGCACCCACCACCCACCAGCTGTAGGTCACCGCGGCGACGGCCATGAGCACCGCCGCCAGCGGATCGAGGTGCCACGTGCTCCAGAACTCGGGTGTCGACGGCGTGGTGGGCCTCCTGCGGTTCGTGCTGCCGAGACGATCCTCCGCCCGCAGCGTGCCGCGGGCGGCTCGTTCTCGGTGAGAACCGGTTCAGCCTCGCGCGGCGATCGACGCCGGCACGGTCCGCGTCAGGAGCCGGACGCCGATCGGCACGAGCACCGCGCCGCACAGCGCGACGCCGAACGACAGGTGCAGCTGCATGACGGCGAACGCCGGGCCGATGGTGCAGAGCGCGGCGAGGGCGATCACCGGCCACGCCGGACGGTCGGTGCCGGCCAGGAGCCGGGGGAGTGGGCGGTCCGAGCGGCGGAGTGCCCGTGCCACCCCGAGCGCCGCGGCGAGCAGCACGACCAGGGCGACGGCGCGGGTTGCCCACCAGGTCGCCGTGCCGGGCTCCGGGAACGGCAGCCCCACGAGCAGCGCGACGCCGTTCAGCGCGATGAACAGGGGCAGGTGCCAGAGGTAGATCGTCATGCCGTCCCGGCCGAGCAGGAACACGGTTCCCTGCGCGGCACGGGTGCGCATGAGCCGGGTCAGCGGCCCGTGCACGAGCTGGACGAGGCACGCCTGGCTCACCGCCAGGACCGCGAGGGGCAGCATCGGGGGGTTGAGGTCCTGCAGCATGTCCGGGGCCCAGAGGCCGATCGAGGTCACCGGCACGAGCAGTGCGTACCCCGCAGCGGCCACGACGACGAGGAGCAGGCGGGAGCGGCGGGCGAACCACCCGTCGGCCCACAGGAACCCGAGCTGCTGCGCGAAGAGCCACACCGGACCGAGGTTGAGCAGTCCCACCTCGGCGACACCGCTGGCGAAGCGGAGCGCGTCCACGGCCGCGGCCAGCACGAGCAGGGCGGCGAGGGTGCGCAACGGCGCGCGCTCGTGCAGGCGGACCATGAACGGCACGCAGCACTGCGTGATGCCGTACGCGGCGAGGAACCAGAGTGGCGAGCCGATGCCGAAGGCGACCTCGTCGAGGAGGTCCCGGGGCGTGCCCAGTGCCGTGGCCACGCCGAGTCCGACGGTGAGCACGGCGAACAGGGGGACCGCCGGTCGGAACAGCCGGACGAGTCGGCTCGCCACGAAGTCGCGCGCACCGCCTCCGCGGGCGACGGTGCTCCGCCAGCCCGTGGCGCTCGCGAACCCGCCGACGACGAAGAAGAGCGGCATGACCTGACCGATCCACGTCGAGGCGACGTACCAGGGCAGGTCCTGCAGTGGACTCGTGACCCCGATGCCGTCCGGGCCGGCGGACACCCCGACCATGGTGATGTGCACGAAGACGACGAGGACGACGCAGGCCGTCCGGATGAGGTCGACGACTAGGTCCCGCTCCGCGATGATCCCCCGGACGTCCTGAGCGCTGGTGGCCTGCTGCGGCAGGCTGGGCTGCTGGGACATGCGGGGACGCTAACGCGATTCGGCCGTGCCCAGGGTGCATCCCGGCCGATCGCGACCGGATCGTGACACATCGTATTCCGGAACCGGCATGCGTCGCGTTCACGGGGACGACGGACCTCTGGTGTACAGTGGCGGCGTTGTCTTGATCCCTGCAAAAGAGAGGCCCCGCATGGACGTCGACGCCGACCTGCTCCGCTCTTCCGGGCTCAGGGTCACGACACCTCGCCTCGCGGTCCTCCGGGCGACCGCGACGATGCCCCACGCCACTGCGGACGACATCGTCACCGCGCTCGCCGCGGAACTGCCGACGACGAGCCACCAGGCCGTGTACGGGATCCTCGGGGCGCTGACCGGCGTCGGACTCGTCCGCCGCATCGAACCGGCCGGCAGCCCGGCGCGGTACGAGCGGCGGACCGGTGACAACCACCACCACGTGGTCTGCACCCTGTGCGGCGCGATCGAGGACGTCGACTGCGCCATCGGTCACGCACCCTGCCTGACCCCGTCCGAGACCCACGGCTTCGCGGTCACGACCGCCGAGGTCACCTACTGGGGCATCTGCGAGCGCTGCGCAGCGGCCGAACGCGACGACGCCGACACCGACCCGCTCCCCGTCACGGCGTGACGCACGCCACCGGTCCCGCCGACGCGGCCGGACCGGTTGGCCCACCGACAACCCGAGCATCCTGACCGCACCAACCGTTCCACCTGAGGAGGAACCGTGTCCGACCAGAACACGACCGGCCAGCCGGCCGGCACCCCCACCACGACGACCAACTCCGGCGCCCCCGTCTCGAGCGACCAGCACTCCATGGGTGTCGGCGCCGACGGCCCCCTCGCGCTGCACGACCACTACCTGGTGGAGAAGCTCGCCCAGTTCAACCGTGAGCGCGTCCCGGAGCGCGTCGTCCACGCCAAGGGCGGTGGAGCATTCGGTACCTTCACCGTCACGCAGGACATCAGCCGGTACACCCGCGCCGCGTTCCTGCAGCCGGGCAAGCAGACCGAGATGCTGGCGCGCTTCTCCTCCGTCGCCGGCGAGCAGGGCTCACCGGACACCTGGCGCGACCCGCGCGGCTTCGCGCTGAAGTTCTACACCGAAGAGGGCAACTACGACCTCGTCGGCAACAACACCCCGGTGTTCTTCATCCGCGACGGCATCAAGTTCCCGGACTTCATCCGCTCGCAGAAGCGCCTGCCCGGGTCGCACCTCCGCGACCACGACATGCAGTGGGACTTCTGGACCCTGTCGCCCGAGTCGGCGCACCAGGTCACGTGGCTCATGGGCGACCGCGGCCTGCCGTCGTCGTGGCGGCACATGGACGGCTTCAGCTCGCACACCTACCAGTGGATCAACGCCGAGGGTGAGCGCTTCTGGGTGAAGTACCACTTCCTCACCGAGCAGGGCCACGCGACCCTGACCCAGGAGGACGCCGACCGCATCGCCGGCGAGGACGCGGACTTCCACATCCGCGACCTCCACGAGGCCATCGAGCGCGGCGACAACCCGCGCTGGACCCTCAAGGTGCAGGTCATGCCGTACGAGGACGCTGCGAGCTACCGCTTCAACCCGTTCGACCTGACGAAGGTGTGGCCGCACGCGGACTACCCGCTCATCGAGGTCGGCACGATGGAGCTCAACCGCAACCCGGAGAACTACTTCGCGCAGATCGAGCAGGCCGCGTTCGCGCCGTCGAACTTCGTGCCCGGCATCGCCGCGAGCCCGGACAAGATGCTCCTCGCGCGCATCTTCAGCTACGCGGACGCCCAGCGGTACCGCGTCGGCACGAACCACGCGCAGCTGCCGGTGAACGCCCCGAAGAACGAGGTCCACTCGTACTCGAAGGACGGCGCCATGCGGTTCGACTTCCAGAAGTCCGAGGTGCCCGTGTACGCGCCGAACTCGCTGGGCGGCGCGCACGCCGACCCCGCGGCGACGGACGAGACGCCCGGCTGGGAGTCGGACGGTGCGCTGCAGCGTGCCGCGGCGACGCTGCACCCCGAGGACGACGACTTCGGCCAGGCCGGCACGTTGGTCCGTGAGGTCCTCGACGACGCCGCCCGTGAGCGTCTGGTCGGCAACATCGCCGGTCACGTCTCGAAGGTGACGCGCGACGACCTGCGCGAGCGCGTGTTCGCCTACTGGACGAACGTCGACGCCGACCTGGGCGCGCGTGTGCGCGCCGCGGTCGCGCCGAGCGCGCCGGGTTCGAACGAGGACCCGGAGAAGGTCGCGGTCGAGGCGTAGACCTCGCTCCACCCCTGACGGACGGGAGGCACGGTGCCAGCTGGCACCGTGCCTCCCGTCCGTCGTGTGGTGCGGTCAGACCTGCTGCCCGTTCAGCCGGATCGGGCCGGCTTCGTGGGGCTGTCCAGTCCTCGGGTCAGACCTGCTGCCCGTTCAGCCAGATCGGGCCGGCTTCGTGGGGCTGTCCAGTCCTGGGGTCAGACCTGCTGCCCGTTCAGCCAGATCGGGCCGGCCGGCCAGTCCTCCAGTCGCTCCGCGACCGGCAGGACCATCCAGCCACCCTGTTCGGTCTCCGAGATGCCCGCACCGTCCGCGGTGAAGGCCGAGAACGTGCCCACGGCGCCGTCGATCTCGTGCCAGCCCATGCGTGCGTAGAACGGGACGCGGTTCTCCCCGGCGCCGAGGAACCCGTACGGCACCCGGAGCCCCTCGAGCACCGCGTGCGTGCGGGTCATCAGCTCGCGCCCGACCCCGGTGCCCTGCAGTCGAGGCGACACGGCGACGACGCCGGTGTCGCCGACGAGCACGTCTTCGCCGCCGACCGTGATGAACATGCGGCGGATGCCGACGTGAGCGAGGACGACGCCGTCCTCGCTCCGGCCGATCACCCGCCGCTCGGGCTGCATGCCCGCGTAGTCGCGTCCGCCCACGTACCAGTGCGACCAGTCGGGGAAGGCCTGCCCGAGCAGCGCTGCGATCGCTTCGTGGTCGGCGAGCGACAGCGTGCTCTCCTCGACCACCTCCCACCGGATGTCATCAGTCACGCACCCATCCTGCCGGAGCGGGTGCGCGCGGGTGTCTGGACTCGCGTCGGCGGACGCTTCCGGTGCGCAGGACCGGTGGGGGTGTCCGCGGGGCCGGGCGGGCCGCGGTCAGCCGCGACCGGGCGCGGTCACCTCGATGCGGTTCGCCCACGGGTCCTCGAACGCCACCGTCCGGCCGTCGTCGGCGGTCTGCACCCCGGTGTCGTGCATGCGTGCGACGAGCGCCCCGAGGTCGTCGGCGGCCGGGACCTCGATGCGGACGAGTCCGAGCCCGAGCGCCTGCTGGCGACGGCCGGCCCCACGTGAGTTCCAGGTGTTCATCGCCATGTGGTGGTGGTAGCCGCCGGCGCTGACGAACAGGGCCTCGCCCCAACCCGCGGTCGTCGCGAAGCCGAGCGTGTCGACGTAGAACTCCTTCGCGGTGGCGACGTCGCCGACGGACAGGTGCACGTGGCCGACGCGGCCGGGGCGCACCGCGGCGGACTCGAGGGCCGAGGACGTCAGGTGCTCCTGCAGGAACGCGTTCGGGTCGACGTACTTCGTGTCCATGTCGACCATCCCGTGGGTCCAGGACCACTCGGTGCGGTCGCGGTCCCAGTAGAGCTCGACGCCGTTGCCCTCGGGGTCCTGGAAGTAGAACGCGTTGCTCACCAGGTGGTCGGCGCTGCCGGTGAAGGTCTGCGGGTACTTCGTCGCGACGGAGTACAGCGCCGCGGCGAGGTCGGCCCTGGTGTCGAAGAGGATCGCGGTGTGGAACAGTCCGGCGTCGTGTGGTCCGGCGTGCCGCATCGCCGGCGCGTGCTCGAGGACGACGATCGGCGTCGAGCCGCGGCCGAGCACGGCGACACCGGCCTCGTTCGACAGCAGCGCGAGCCGGACGCCGTCGCGGTAGTACCCGATCATCCGGTCGAGGTCGGCGACCCGGAGCGTGACGGCGCCCATCCCGGTGTCCGGGGCGAGGAGGTCCTGCGTGTGCTGCATGCCACCAGTGTGCGCCGATTTGGTTGACGCGTCAACCAAATCGGCCTGCGCCGTGTGCCTACTTCGCGCTGAACCCGCCGTCCGACTTCAGCAGCTGCCCGTTTACCCAGCCGCCGTCCGGTCCGCACAGGAACCCGACCAGCGCCGCGGTGTCGGCCGGCGTCGACGGACGACCCCCTGGCGTCTGCGCGACCACGGCGTCCCGGACCTCGTCGGTCATCCACCCGGTGTCGTTCGGCCCCGGGTTGACGACGTTCGCACTCACGTGCACGTCCGCGAGCTCCTGCGCCGCACCGACGATCAGCCGGTCGAGCGCGCCCTTGCTCGTGCCGTACGGCAGGTTGAACGCGACGTGGTCGCTCGTCAGGGCCACGATCCGGCGTCGGTCTCCGGGTGCGGGAGCGCCGGCGCGCAGTCGCGCCGCGTACGCCTGCACGATGAGGAAGGGGGCGCGCGCGTTCACGGCCATGTGCCGGTCGAAGGACTCGAGCGTGGTGGTCGCGAGGTCGGAGTCCACCGACTCGCAGTGCGACATGACGACCGCCGTCACCGGCACGCCGGCCTCCGTCTCGGCGCGGCCCACGAGGGCGGCCGCCTGTTCCGGGTCGGCGAGGTCGACCGGGAGGCGCGTTACCCGTGCACCCGCGTGCTCACAGCCGGCGACGACGTCGTCGATCCCGTCCGGATCGGCGGCTCCGTGCACCCGGACGTCGTAGGGGCTCCACCACGACAGGGCCAGGTCCCAGCCGTCGGTCGCCAACCGCAGCGCGAGCGCGGCACCGATCCCGGCGCGTCGACCGACACCGGTCACCAGGGCGAGGGGTCGCTGGGACATGGGTCGTGCCTCCTGTCCGTCGGTCGCAGCGGTGCGCCGACCCTCCCAGCCTGGCAGCGCACCGGCCCCCTCGGCGACAGCGCCGCGCGCGAGCAGGCCAGGATGGGGGCATGCCACGGACCCGAGGACCAGCCGGACGCACCGACGGCCGCGGCCGCGGCCGTCCCGATCGCACGACGGTTCCGCTCGGACAGATGCGCGACCGGACGTCGTCGTACATCTACGGCAACATCACCGTCCTCGCCGTCGCGATCGCGGCCGACCCGGAGCAGGTCCGGCACGGCTCCGCGGTCCTCACGGTGCTCGCCACGGCGGTCCTCACGTACCTCGCGCACGTCCTGTCGCACCTCGTGGCGCACGGCCTCGGCGACGACGGGACGGCGTCGGACGAGGCCCGGCGCGAGTCGGCCGCGACGATCGCACGCAACGCCAACCCGATCGCCACGTCCGGGCTCATCCCCGCGGTGCTGTACGCCGCGGCCTGGGCCGGCTGGCTGCCGGCGGAGTGGGCGCAGATCGCGGCGACCGCCATCCTGGTCGTCCGCATCGGGCTGGTCGGCGTCGTCGTGCAGCGCCTCGGGGGCGGGCGCCCGACGTTCCTCGGGCTCTGGGGCGGGGTCGTGCTGGCCGCGGTGGCGTTCGTCATCGGTGCCGTCAAGGTCGTGTTGACCCACTGATCACGGCCCTCCCCGGGCGGGTCGGGTTCCCGCGACGCGCCCACGTGTGCGACGGTGTCCCCGGACCGTCGTCGACCGGAGGGCTGCCGTGACGTCAAGCGAACCGACATTCGAGTACGAGTCCGGCGGCGACGACGACGTCTCGATCCACCGGATCCGGACCGAGGGTCCGCAGTCGGGCACCATCGGGCCGCGCCCGCACCACGTGGTGTTCGTCCTCACCGACGGACACGCCACGCTGTCCGACGACGGGGGCAGCACCTGGGAGGTGCCCGCCGGTCGGCCGATGATCCTGTCCGCCCCGGTGGCGTATGCGTTCGACACCCGGGCGACCGGGATGACGCTCCTCCACGTCGCGCCGTCGGCCCTCGGCGACGCGGACGAGCCCTCGGTGTTCGTGCAGCCCGAGCCCGACGACCCCGGCGTCGAACCGCTCCTCGCCCTGCTCCGCGAGGTCGCCGACCGCATCGTCGACCCGACCCTCGACGCCGACGAGCGCGCCGCGCTGAACCGGCGCGTGACCACCGTCGTCACCTCCACGTTCACCCGCTCGCGCTCCGACGTCGAACACCGGCTGCGGCGCGCGATCCGGTTCGTCCACGACCACGCGGGGGAGCCGATCGACGTCGCCGACATCGCCGCCGGCGCCGAGCTGAGCGAGCGCGGCCTGCAGGACCTCTTCCGGCGCCGCCTGGCCGTGACACCCATGCGGTACCTGCGCGAGGTCCGACTCGACCGGGTGCACCTCGAGCTGACGGCTCCCGGGGGTGGCATCCGGACGGTCCGGGACGTGGCACACCGGTGGCAGTTCGCGCACCTCGGACGGTTCGCGGCGCACTACCGGCAGCGGTTCGGGGAGAGCCCGAACGAGTCGATGCGCCGGGCCGGTCGCACGTTCGGCTGAGGCGGCTCAGCAGCCCGTCGTGCGCCCGCGGTGGCTCAGCAGCCCGTCGTGGTCAGGGTGACCGCGGCGACCTCGCCGTTCGACACCGTGGTCTCCTGCGGGCAGAGGTCCTTCGCCCGGACGGTGACGTGCCCGAGCGGGACGCCGGCGAAGGACGCGGTGCCGCCGGGGAAGACCCGCTGGTGCTCCGACATCTTGCCCGTCTCGGCGGTGAAGACCTCGACCTCGTAGGCGTGGTCCGCCGCGTTGGACGACACCGTGACGGACACCTGACCGGTCGAGTCGTGGGCGCCGCAACCGGCGAGGGTCAGCGCGGCGGCGACACCGAGGAGGAGCACGGGAGCGACACGACGGAGCACGCGCCCAAGGCTACGCCGTGCCGAGCAGCCACCCGTTGTCGGCCGCGACCCGCAGCGCCTCGGTCGCATTCCGCGCGGCGGTCTTCCCGATGGCCGACGACAGGTGGTTCCGGACCGTGCCCTCGGACAGGTGCAGCGTGCCGGCGACGCCCGCCACGGTCGGTGCCGTCCGGAAGGCGATGAGGACGTCGGTCTCCCGCGGGGTGAGCGGTGACGGGCCGGCGGCGAGGGACTCCGCGGCGAGGACGGGGTCGACGACACGGAAGCCGCCGGCGACCCGGCGGACGGCGTCGGCGAGCTGTTCGGCCGGGGTGTCCTTCACGACGAAGCCGGCGGCGCCGGCCTCCAGCGCGCGCCGGAGGTAGCCCGGGCGACCGAAGGTCGTGACGATGAGGGAACGGCACGTCGGCAGCTCACGCGCGAGGGTCGCCGCCGCCGTGAGGCCGTCCGCCCCGGGCATCTCGACGTCGAGCAGGGCCACCGTGGCACCGGACGCCCGGGCGGCGTCGAGCACGTCGTCGCCGCGGGCGACCTGGGCGACGACCTCGATGTCCCGTTCGAGCGAGAGCAGCGAGGCCAGGGCACCACGGACGAGCGCCTGGTCGTCGGCGAGGAGCACCCGGATCTGGTCGGTCACCGGGGACTCCTCTCGACCCGCAGCAGGAAGCCGCCGAGGTCGCTCGTCCCCGTGGTCAGGGTCGCCCCGACGGCGTCCGCCCGTTCCCGCAGGCCGCGGAGTCCGTTGCCGCCGAGCACCGCTGCGGTCGACGGGGGAGCGAGCACCCCGGTGCCGTCGTCCTCGACGGTCAGCGCCGTCCGGGTCAGCGTGACCCGGACCCGGCTGGCGGCCGCGTGGCGCAGGATGTTCGTGACGCCCTCGCGGAGCACCCACGCGAACAGGCTCCGCACGTCGTCCCCCGCGACACGGCCGTCGTCGGGCAGCGTCGCCGTGATCGCGGCGGCGGTCAGCGCGGCCCGGGCGGAGCGGACCTCGGCGTCCAGGTCGGCCTCGCGGTACCCGCTGACGGCCCGCCGCAACCCCTGCAACGCCTCTCGCGCGAGGCGTTCGACGTCCTGCATCTCGACGCGCGCGCGGGTCGGGTCGACCTCCGCGAGGCGGACCGCGAGCTCGGACTTCATCGCGACGACGGTGAGGGAGTGGCCGAGCACGTCGTGCAGGTCACGCGAGAACCGTGCGCGTTCCTCGACCACCGCGAGACGGGTGATCTCGTCCTGCGCGACGCCGAGTCGTTGCTCCGCTTCGCGCTGCCGACCGAAGAACAGCATCGACGCCCCGACGGACACGGTGATGACCGGCGCGAAGAGGATGCCGCTGTCCACCGCGGTGTCCCAGCCCGTGCTCACGGCGACGAGGAACTGCGCACCGACGATGCCGAGCACGACCACGCCTGCCACCCAGAACCGCTCCGCGACGAAACCGGAGAGCGCGGCGACGAGCAGCCACGTCCACACCGCGAGCGGCCCGACGACGAGGAGCAGCAGCCCGGCGAGCAGGGCCACCCCGGCGAGGACCACGACGCGACCGCGGAGGCTCCGGCGCCACATCAGCTCCGGCGCGAACAGGTAGGCGGCGTAGACGACGGCCAGCGCGACGGACGAGACCACGTGCGCCCGGAGGCTGCGGCCGTCGGTCCACACCGCGATGACCTCGAGCACCTGCCAGAGGAGCGCGAACACCGCGCCGGCGTACCACCGGCGGCGGCCGACGCGGATGTCGTCGTCGCTCGCCTCCGGCGGGACGGCCCACGGGAACGAGCGCGGCGACGGCCGGGAGGCGCGTGGTGCGTCCTCCGCACCACGCGCCTCCGCCGTTCTGCTCGCCCCGGACATCGGTGCCAGCGTAGGGCCGTCGGTCCCCGTCGTGCGATCGGGCACGGTCGCGCGGTCCGTCATTGGCGCGCGGCGTCGCGGCGGTACCGCCACACGATCACGGCGGACAGCGCGAGCGCCCACCCGGCGAGGACCATCGCGGGCTCGGTCATGCCGGTCGTCCCCGTGGCCCCGGCGCCCATCTGCCCGATGCGGTTCAACCAGTACGAGGGCAGCAGGTGCGCGACGGTGCCCATCCAGTCCGGCATCACGCTGAGCGGGACCCAGAGGCCGCCGAGGATCGCGAGGCCCATGAACACGACCATGAACAGGGGTTGGGCGAACGCCGGCCTGGCGAACTGCCCGATCAGGATCGCGATGAGCGCGAACGGGACCACGCCGCACCAGATGCCGACCGCGGCGGCGATCCAGTGTCCGGCTCCGAGGGAGGCGTGCAGCCCGAGCACCGCGACGAGCACCGTCACCGCGATCGACACGGCCGCGAAGGCCATCGCGGCGATCACCTTCGACACCAGGAAGCCCCACCCGGACAGCGGCGTCACGCGGAGCTGCCGGTTCCACCCGACCGAGCGCTCGTTGACGATCGCGAACGCCTGGCTGAGCGCGGCCATCATCCCGCCGTAGGAGGCCATCTGCAGCGTCGTGACCACGAGGTACTGCAGGTGCGTGGCCGGGTCCTGCTGCCCGCCGAAGGCGGAACCGAAGACGAGCAGCATGACCACGGGGACGGCGAAGGTGAACACCATGGCGCGGACGTTCCGGAGCTGCCGCTTCGTCTCGAGGTACACGTAGCGGAGCGGCAGTCCGCCGACGGTGGCGGTGGTCGTGGTCATGCGAGGACTCCCTCGGGCATCGTGTCGGTCGGGGCGGCAGGGTCGGCGGTGAGCGCGAGGAAGGCGTCGTCCATGGTCGAGGCGACCACCTGGACGTCGTGCGCGTGCGGGAACGCGGCGAGGAGGGCCCGGAGCGTGTCGTCGCTCCGGTCCGACCGCAGCGTGACGGAGTCCTGCCGCGCCTCCAGGCTCCGGACACCCGGCAGCCCGCGCAGCGCGACGTGTGCGTCCGGTCCGACCCCGGAGAACCGGACGACGCGGGTGGCGGTGACCGCCTTGATCTCGGCGGGGGAGCCGTCGGCGACGACGCGTCCGGCGCGCATGATGACGATGCGGTCCGCGAACGTGTCGGCCTCGTCGAGGTGGTGGGTCGCGAAGACGACCGTCCGCCCGGCCTCGGTGAACTCCCGCATCGACGACCAGAACGTGTGCCGCGCCTCGACGTCCATGGCGGCCGTGGGCTCGTCGAGCACCAGCAGGTCCGGGTCGGACACCACCGCGACCGCGAAGCGCGCTCGCTGCAGCTGCCCACCGGAGAGCTTGTTCACCCGGCGGTCCGCGATCTCCGAGCACCGCGCGCGGCGGAGGGCCTCGTCGACCGGCATGGGGCGACGGTGCGCGGCGGCGACGAGGGCCACGGCCTGCCGCACGGTCGTGTCGGGCAGCAGCGCTCCGCCCTGGAGCATCGCGCCGACCCGACCGGCGACGACGGCGGCCCGCGGCTCCTCGCCGAAGAGCAGCGCCGCACCGTCGGTCGGGGTGGAGAGACCGAGCGCGAGGTCGACCGTCGTGGTCTTGCCGGCGCCGTTCGGACCGAGGAGGGCGACGACCTCGCCCCGACGGATCGTCAGGTCGACGCCGTCCACCGCTGCCACGGTGCCGAAGCGCTTGCGGAGGCGGCTGAGCTGGATGACCGGTGTGTCGTTCATGGTGTCCACCTTCGTGCGCCGCACGACGGGGGATCCGGGCCGGACGTCACGATCCCGGCATGACATCTGTCATGGGACGGCGTGCGTCCTCCGTACTGGGGACACACCGCTGTCCGGAAGGCGCGTTAGCGTGGAGGCATGCACTCCGAGCCCGCTGTCTCCGACCGGCCGACCACGGACGGCGCCCGGCGAGCGGCGCTCCTGGCCGCGCTCGACGTGGTCGAGGGCGGGGCGGAGGAACGGTTCGACCGCATCACCCGCATCGCACGAGAGGCCTTCGGCGTCAGCGGCTCGTTCCTCAACCTGGCGGGCACCGACGCGGTCACCATCAAGTCGCAGCAGAGCGACGACGCCTTCGGACCGACGATCCCGCTGCAGGACACCTTCTGCGGTCGCACCCTCGCCGTCGACGGCCCGGTGGTGGTCCCGGACGCGCGTGCCGACTCCCGGTACTCGGACATGCCGATGGTCGTCGACGACCCGAACGTCCGCTTCTACGCCGGCGTCCCGCTGCGGGCGGGCGACGACCACCTCAAGGTCGGCACGCTCTGCCTCATCGACCCGGCGCCGCGCACCCTCGAGGCCGACGACCTCGCCCTGCTCGAGGAGCTCGGCGTGTGGGCCGAGCGCGAACTCGCCGCCGGTGCCGACGAGGACCGCCTGCGTTCGGTGCTGACCGGCCTCGAGCCGTCGCCCGTCGAGGTGCCCGGCTACCGCATCGGTGGCATGTCGGTCCCGCACGGCGTCGTGTCCGGCGACTTCCACGACTGGCACCGCGACGGCGACGAGCTCGTCGTGACCGTCGCCGACGTCATGGGCAAGGGCATGTCCGCCGGGCTCCTCGCCGCGACGATCCGCGGTGCCCTGCTCGCGCGCGGCTCCGAGCCCACGCCCAGCGCGGTGGCCGCGCTCGAAGCGCAGGTCGGTCCCGACCTCAGCCGCGCCGAGTCGTTCGCCACCATGTTCCACGGACGCCTGACTCCGGCGACCGGGCGGATGGAGTTCACCGACGCCGGGCACGGTCTCGTCATCCAGCTGCACGCGGACGGCACCGAGACCGTCCTGCGCTCCTACGACCTGCCGATCGGACTGCACCCCGTGGGGGCCGACCGGGTGACGGGATCGCTCGAGCTCGAACCCGGAGACGTCCTCGTGCTCGTCAGCGACGGCGCGCTCGAGCTGTGGGACTCCACGCTCGCGTCGCTCGGGGCGCTCGGCGCGATGTGGCGTGACGCTCCCCGGATCGACACGTTCCTCGGGCGGGTGCGGGCGCGTGCGCTCACGCACGACCCGGGCGACGACCTGACGGTCGTGGTGGTCGCGCGCGACTGAGGCCGTGGGACCCCGCGCGACCGCCCGCGTGGCGCGTCGGCCGCCCGGCCGTGCGCCGGCCGCCCGGCCGACGCGACCGCCCGCGTGGCGCGTCGGCCGCCCGGCCGTGCACCGGCCGCCCGGTCAGGCGCCGAGACGCTCGATGAGCTCGCGGTAGCGCTCGGCCGTCCGCGTCACGATCGCCTCGGGCAGGACCGGGGGCGTGCCCTTGCGGTCCCAGTGCGCACTGAGCCAGTCGCGGACGATCTGCTTGTCGAAGGACTCGGTGCGGTTCCCCGAGCGGGCGTCCCAGTAGCGGCTGGAGTCGCTCGTCAGGACCTCGTCGGCGATGCGGATCTGCCCCGACGCGTCGCGCCCGAACTCGAACTTCGTGTCGGCGATGACCACTCCGCGCTCGAGCGCGATCGCCGCCGCCTCGGAGTACACACGCAGGGACAGGTCGCGCAGCTGCACGGCGACGTCCTCGCCGACGAGGTCGACCGTCTGCTCGAACGAGATGTTCTCGTCGTGCTCGCCCTGCGGCGCCTTGTGGGCAGGGGTGTAGATCGGCTCCGGCAACCGGTCGCCGTTCGACAGGCCCTCGGGCAGGGGCACACCGCAGACGCTGCCGGACTCCTGGTACTCCGCCCAGCCGCTGCCGACGAGGTACCCGCGGACGACGCACTCGACGGGGAACATCTCGAGGGGCATGACGTGCATCGACCGGGCCGCGACCGCGTCGGGGACGGGCGTGCCACCGGCGGACGGCGCGATGAGGTGGTTCGGGACGTCGGCCAGTCGGGTGAACCAGAAGCGGGACAGGCGCGTGAGGAGCTCGCCCTTGCCCGGGATCGGCGGTTCGAGCGCGAAGTCGTAGGCGCTCACCCGGTCGGAGGCGACGAGGAGCAGCTCGTCGGCGCTCGCCACGTCGTCGGTGCCGGTGGGGACGTAGAGTTCGCGGACCTTGCCGGAGGACACGTGCGTCCACCCGGGCAGCTCGGGTGCGGCGCTCACCGGGCGACCTTCGCGGCGATGTCGGTGCGGAACTGGCCGCCCTCGAGCGTGATGTCCCCGAGACCGGCGTAGGCGCGGTCACGCGCCTCGGTGAAGTCCCGACCGGTCGCGACCACGCTCAGCACGCGGCCGCCGGTCGCGACGAGTTCGCCGTCGAGCACACCGGTCGCGGCGTGGGCGACGGAGACGCCGTCCCGGGCGTTGGCGGCGTCGATGCCGGTGATGGTCCGGCCGGTCCTCGGGTTCTCGGGGTAGCCCTCGCTGGCCAGGACCACGGTGACGGCGACGTCGTCGCGGAACGACGGCTCGGGGGCGGAGCCGAGCTGTCCGGTGGCGGCGGCGAGCATCAGGCTGCTCAGCGGTGTCGCGAGGCGCGGGAGGACGACCTGCGTCTCCGGGTCGCCGAACCGGGCGTTGAACTCGATGACCCGGACGCCCTGCTCGGTGACGATCAGGCCGCAGTAGAGCAGACCGACGAACGGGGTGCCCTCGTGCTCGAGCCGGCGGACGGTGGGGAGGGCCACGAGGTCGGTGACCTCGGCCACGAACGCGCGTTCGGACTCCCAGCGGTCGGCGAGCCAGGGGAGCGGTGAGTACGCGCCCATCCCGCCCGTGTTCGGGCCGACGTCGCCGTCCGCCAGGCGCTTGTAGTCCTGCGCGGGGCTGAGCGGTCGGACGTCGTGCCCGTCGCTCAGGAAGAACAGCGAGACCTCTTCGCCGTCGAGGAACTCTTCGACGACGACGTGGCCGTGCTGCAGCCAGTAGGTCGCGTGGTCGACGGCGGCCTGACGGTCCTCGGTCACGAGCACGCCCTTGCCGGCAGCGAGTCCGTCGGCCTTGACGACGTAGGGGGCGCCGAGCTCGTCGATGGCCGCGACGGCCTCGTCGACGGTCCCGGCGTACACCGGACGCCCGGTGGGGACACCCGCCTCGGACATGATGCGCTTCGCGAACGCCTTCGAGCCCTCGAGCTGCGCGGCCGCCTTGCTCGGTCCGAAGACCGGGATGCCGCGGGTCCGGACGGGATCGGCGACGCCGGCGATGAGCGGGGCCTCGGGGCCGACGACCACGAGCTCGACGCCGTTCTCGAGCGCGTACTCGGCGACCAGGGCGCCGTTCGTCGGGTCGAGGGAGACGGTCTCGACGTCGGCGGCGATGCCGGCGTTGCCGGGTGCCACCGTGATGACGTGACCGGCCCGTTCCGCGAGGAGGGCCGTGGTGATCGCGTGCTCGCGGGCACCGGAACCGAGGACGAGGATTCGCACCCGATCACCCTACCGAGCCGGACTCGTCGGTCGCGAGACGACGGCTAGCCTGTGCACATGCCACCGAGGAGGATCGAGGACGCCGACGGACGAGCCGCGCTGGCGGCCGTGCAGCGCGGCGAGACGGCCCGGCCTGCCCTGGCGACCGCCGTGCGGTGGACGCTGCAGCGACTCGCCGACGCGGTCCCGGGCAACAGCGTCGAGGTGCGGGTCCCGCCCTTCGCCGCGGTCCAGGCCGTGCCGGGCCCGCGGCACACGCGGGGGACGCCGCCGAACGTCGTCGAGACGGACGCGACCACGTGGTTGGCCCTCGCCACCGGCGCGATGCACTGGGACGAGGCGGTCGCGCAGTCGCGGGTGAGCGCGTCCGGTTCGCGCGCGGACCTGACGGAGTTCCTGCCGGTCTCGGTGGACGCCTGACGGAGGGCGACGACCCTGCCGAGCGGACACGGCTCCGTCGGCAGGAACGGAGCCAGCGGTCGAATTAGGTAGCACCTACCGATGTGACGTCATCGACCGGAGTCCTACCGTTGTACTCGACGGCCTTCGACGAAGCAGGTCGGAGAAGCCGCCGGGATTCGGACCCGACCCGAACGGGTCCGAACCCGGCGACAGCACCAAAGGTACGCGACATCCGACACATCGTGTCAACTGATCCGGCGAGTCGTGCTGCATTCCGCAACGAAGTTGTGCGATCGCACAGCCCGGCGCAGGTGCTCCGCGTCCGAGCGAGCGATCCGGTCACCGATCGTCGACGGCGGTCAGAGCAGCTCGGTCAGCTCGCTCCGCGCGTGCAGGTCCCACTTCGTGAACACACGCGACAGGTGCGCGTCGATCGTCCGCACACTGAGTCCGAGCGTCTCGGCGATCCGCCGGTTGCTCAGGCCGCTGGCCGCCAGCGTGGCGACCTCGTACTCGCGGTTCGTCAGCGGGGTCTTCGTCCTGCCCGCCGAGACCGCCATGCCGTGGGCCGCGAGGACACCCTGCGCGGCGACCGTCCGGCTGCGGTCCCCGGACCGGACGGCGTCCGCGTACTCGACGATGGCGTTCGCGAGCGGTCCGTCGACCCTCGCCGCCGCGGCCCGCATGCGGTCGAGCGACGCCGAGGTGTCGCGGCCGCCCACCATGTCGGTCGCGTAGTGCAGCGTCTCCGCGTACATCACGGGGGTCCACGAACCGGCGGCGGTCGACCGCTCGATGATCTCGTCGGCGTGCCGCAGGCCGGCCGGGTTGCCGAGGACCGCCTCGGTCCAGGCGATCGTCACGGCGATCTGCTCGCCGGTGATCCGCATCGCCCGGAGCGGTGTCGCGCGTGCGCGTTCGAGCGCGGCGGTCGCCTCCTCGATCCGTCCGCCGTACCCGAGTGCCAGGGCGAGCCGCGCCCACGGGTACGCCGCGAAGCCCCCGTGGTCGGCGACGTCGTAGCGTTCGCAGGCGGCCGAGAACGCGGCCACGGCGTCGTCCCACCGGCGCTGCGCGATCGCGAGGTTGCCGTCGCCGATCAGCTCGAGCGTGAAGTCGTACTTCAGGTAGGGGCTGGACCGGCGAACCGGGACCTCGGTGATGAGGTCGGCGATGTCGCCGCGCCACACCTGCAGCTGGTGCATCACGGAGACGATCTCGCCGACGCTCCACGGTGCCTGTTCGAGGTGCTCGACCGCGGTGGCGAGGCATCGCGCGCCGAGGGCGGACGCGTCGTCCAGGCGCCCGGCTGTCGCGAGCGCCATGACCGCGCACGGTGCGAGGGCGAGGAACGCGAACGGGACCGTCGGGGCGTGCACGATGCCGGACCGTTCGAGCTCGGCGCGGACCTCCGCGAAGCGTCCGCCCCAGCCGAGGTGCGCGAGCCGGAGCAGCCGGAGCCGCTCGGCCGTCTCGTCGCCGACGAGCCGGACGGCAGCGTCGGTGAGCGCCACGGCCGCGTCGACGTCGTCGTCGTGGAACTGTCGGATGTTCGCGAGCGTCTCGCAGGCCTCGACCACCGCGGCGTCGTCGACGTCGTCCGGCGACGACCGCGCGATCTCCCACGCCGCTTCCGCGTCCGAGCGTCCGGCCTCACGACCGGTGCTGTAGGAGTGGGCGAGCGACCGGAGGCAGTGGGCCGCGACGCGCTCGGTCGGGCTGAGCGTCGTGCGGAGGGCCGCCGAGGCCAGGGCGGCCGCGTTCTCGTGCTCCTGCAGCTTCACCGCGACCTGGGTGGCGTCGAGCAGCTGGTCGACGGAGGGCAGGACACCGCACTCGAGCGACCACAGGGCGGCGCGGAGCCGTGCGGCGGGCGGTGCTCCCTCGGGCCGGTCGGTGCGGAAGGCGTTGGCCCGGGCGAACAGGGTCGTCCGACGGGCGACCGGCACGAGGTCGCGGACCACCTCGCCGACGAGCGGGTGGGACGGGCGTGCGACCGCGGTGCCGTCCTCGAGCGAGACGATGTGGACCAGGCCCAGCGCGACGACGCGGTCGACGTCCCCGCCGCTCACCATCGCGAGCAGCCGGGGCAGCGGGATCGGGTCGGCGAGGGCGACGATGTCGACGACGTCGCGGAGGTCCTCCGGCAGCGCGCCGAGTTCCGTCCGGTACATGTCGGCCAGGCTGCTCGACGCGGTGACACGTCCGCGCCAGTACCAGCCGGAGGCGGTCTGCTCGAGCGCCCCCGACGCCAGCGCGGACCGGACGACCTCGCGCACGTAGAGGGGGTTGCCGGCGGTCGCACGGTGCACGCGCTCCGCCGAGGCCGTCTCGAGCTGCGCACCGAGCGCCTCGGCGATGAGCGACGAGGTCTCGTGCAGGTCGAGCGGCGCGAGGTCGATCCGTTCGAGCAGGTCGTCCTGCCATAGCGCGCGTAGCGGCTCGGACAGTGCCGCGAAGTCGCGGCAGGTGAGCACGAGCCGTGCCCCCTGCTCGCGCACCAGCCAGGCGACGTAGCGGGCGGACATCGCGTCGAGGTGGTCGGCGTCGTCCACGCGCAGCACGACGTCACGGTCCGCGAGGTCCCGCACGGAGCGGAGCCGCTCCTCGGCTGAGCCGTCCCCGACCAGCTCGGCGAGGGACGCCGGGAGCTCGCCGAAGCGCTCCGCGACGGCGCCGAACGGCATCGAACGACTCGCCGCCACGGCCGTGATCGGCACGACGAGGGTGCGACCCGACGGGTCGCGACCGCTCACCCGGTCCGTCACGCGGGCCGCAGCGGAGCTCTTGCCGAGCCCGGGAGCCCCCACCAGGGCGACGCTCCACCGGTGCTCGGCGACGACTGCGACGGCTCGGTCCTCCTCGCGTCGCTGGAGGATCGGCCACGCGAGGCGTGCGGGGACACGCGCACCGCGTGCACTGCGATCTCGCATGCGCGTCCTCCTCCCCGTGTACCGATCGGTCGGGGACCATCCTCCCCCGGATCGATCGCGCTGTGCCGGCCGGAGTACGTCCCACAGTGGGGGACAATGGGAGCGTGAGCGACACCGACCGACCCGACGAACGACCGGCCCAGGCGCCGAACGCCGTCTCCTCCTCCGACGAGGTCACGATCCGTCGTGCCCCGAAGTTCGGCGTCTTCATCGTCGGCGGCGCGGTGCTCGGCTTCATCGCGACCCTCATCGTCGTCTCCGCCACGATGGGCATCGACCGCGGCGACCAGCAGGAGACCGCGAGCTTCGGCAGCCTCGTCGGGTACTTCAGCCTCTGGGGTGTCACCATCGGCGCCTTTGTCGGAGCGGTCGTCGCCGTCGTGCTCGACCGCGTCTTCGCGCGCCGTGCCGCCCGCCTGACGGCGGAGCGGGTCGAGGTCGAGCTCCCGCCGGAGACGGTCGAGGGCGAGATCGAGGACCACGGCGACGCCGACCGGCAGGACGACCGGACGCAGTAGACGCGACCGGCCCAACGGACGGGAGCGACCCGGTCGCGCCCTAGCTGAGCTGGTTCGCCTCGACCCAGGACAGGTACTCGGGGCTGACCGTGCCGGTCACGTACTCGCCCGTGAAGCAGCTCATCTCGAGGTCGGTGACGTCGGACCCCTCGATGATCGCGTCGCGCATGTCGCCGATCTCCTGGTAGATCAGGTGGTCGCTGCCGAGCACCCGGTTGATGTCGGGGATCTTCCGGTCGTGCGCGATGAGCTCGGCACGGGTCGGCATGTTGATGCCGTAGACGTGCGGGTACCGGACAGGGGGAGCCGCGCTCGTGAACGTCACCTCGTTCGCACCGGCCGCGCGGGCCATCTCGACGATCTCCTTGCTCGTCGTGCCGCGCACGATCGAGTCGTCGACGATGAGGATGTTCTTGCCCTTGAACTCGGACGACATCGCGTTGAGCTTCTGACGCACCGAGCGCTTGCGCTCCGCCTGGCCGGGCATGATGAAGGTGCGGCCGACGTAGCGGTTCTTGTAGAAGCCCTCGCGGTACTCGATACCGAGCTTCTGCGCGACCTGCATCGCGGCCGGTCGGCTCGAGTCCGGGATGGGCATGACCACGTCGATGTCGCCGGTGGGGGCGTACTGGGCGATCGTGTCCGCCAGGCGGTTGCCGAGTCGGAGCCGGGCGTCGTACACCGAGATGCCGTTCATCACGGAGTCCGGACGTGCCAGGTAGACGTACTCGAACGAGCACGGCACCAGGCGCGGGTTCCGCGCGCACTGCCGGGCGTGCATCGTGCCGTCCATCTCGATGAAGACGGCCTCGCCCGGGGCGACGTCACGGACGATCTCGTACCCGCCGGACTCGAGCACCAGCGACTCGGACGCGACGACCCACTCGGACTTGCCGGCGTCGTCGAACTTGTGCCCGAGGATGAGCGGCCGGATGCCGAACGGGTCGCGGAAGGCCAGCAGACCGTGCCCGGCGATGGTCGCGATCGCGGCGTAGGAGCCCTCGACGCGCTCGTGCACGCGCTCGACGGCGTCGAACACCTGGCCGGCGTCGAGGTCGTTGCCGCGCACCTGGCCCTGCAGCTCGTGCGCGAGCACGTTCACGAGGAGCTCGGTGTCGGAGCTCGTGTTGAGGTGCCGACGGTCGATGTCGAACAGCTCACGCGTCAGCTCACGCGTGTTCGTGAGGTTGCCGTTGTGCACGAGGACGATGCCGTACGGCGCGTTCACGTAGAACGGCTGGGCTTCTTCCTCGTTGCTCGCGGCGCCCTTCGTGGCGTACCGGACGTGCCCGAGTCCCATGGTGCCGAGCAGGGAACGCATGTCACGGGTGCGGAACGCTTCCCGCACGTGCCCGCGGGTCTTGTGCATGTGGTGGATGTGACCCTCGACCGTGGCGATGCCCGTCGAGTCCTGTCCCCGGTGTTGCAGGAGGAGCAGGGCGTCGTAGATGGATTGGTTTGCAGGCCCCTGCGCAACGAGGCCGACGATGCCGCACATTCGCGGTGTGCTCCAGACCGTAGAATCGGGTGGTACCGAACAAGTCTGCCATGCCCTAGCGGAGGACTACGCATGCCCAACCCGTACGCAGAGGCCGGCGTCGACACCGCTGCCGGTGACCTCGCGGTCGAGCTCATGAAGTCCGCCGTCGCGGCGACGCACAACGCCTCCGTGCTGGGTGGTGTGGGCGGGTTCGCGGGGTTGTACGACGTCTCGTTCCTGAAGGACTTCGAACGACCGCTCCTCGCGACCTCGACCGACGGGGTCGGCACGAAGGTCGCCATCGCGCAGGCGATCGACAAGCACGACACCATCGGGCAGGACCTCGTCGGCATGGTCGTCGACGACATCGTCGTGGTCGGCGCGAAGCCGCTCTTCATGACGGACTACATCGCCTGCGGTCGGGTCGTGCCCGCCCGCATCGCGGACATCGTGGCGGGGATCGCCCGCGGCTGCGCCGACACCGGCACCGCCCTCGTGGGCGGCGAGACCGCGGAGCACCCGGGTCTGCTCGGGCCGGACGACTACGACGTGGCCGGTGCTGCGGTCGGCGCGGTCGAGGCCGGGTCGCAGCTCGGCGCGCACCTGGTGCAGGACGGCGACGTCGTCGTGGCGATCGCGTCCTCCGGGCTGCACTCGAACGGGTACTCGCTCGTCCGGCACGTCCTGTCCTCGCGCGGCGTCGGCTTCACCGACACGCTGCCGGAACTCGGTGGCCTGGTCGGGGAAGCCCTGCTCGAGCCCACCCGCCTCTACACGTCGCCGCTGCTGTCGCTCATCGAGCAGCACCCGGGTGCCGTGCACTCGCTCTCGCACGTCACGGGCGGCGGCATCGCGGCGAACCTCGCCCGCGTGCTGCCCGTCGGGTCCTGGGTCGAAGTCGACCGCTCCACGTGGGAGCCCCTGCCCGTCTTCCGCGTGCTCGCCGACATGGCGGGGACCCCGATCGAGGACACCGAGGGGACGTGGAACCTCGGCATCGGCATGTTCGCCGTCGTCTCGGCCGCGGCGGCGTCGGACGTCATCGCCTCGCTCGGTGCCGCGGGGCTCGCCTCGTGGAGCGTCGGGACGATCTCGACCACTGCGCGCGACCTCGACGGGTTCGAGCAGGGCGCGAAGGGCGTCGACGGCGGCGCGGTGCGGCTCGTGGGGTCCTACGCGGGCTGAGGCGCTGCGCGCTGCTGTGCCGTGCCGGCGAGCTCGGGTCCGGGCACCGGGACGCGCTCGCTGACCCAGAACGACATGGTCGATGTCGTGCGACATCGACCCTGTCGCCGGTTGCATGCGCGGACTGTTGCGCACGCGGGGCAACGACGAGACCGCTGTCGTACGACTTCGGCGTTGTCGCCGGTTGCACGCGCGGACTGTTGCACACGCGCGGCGACGACGAGACCGCTGTCGTACGACATCGGCGTTGTCGTTCCGCGTCGGCGTCGGCATCAGCCCACGGCGTCGACGCGGGCGTGTTCGGGCCGCGCGCACGACGAGACGCCGCGCTCCCCGAGGGGTGCGCGGCGTCGTCGGTGAGCCGTCGGAGCGGCCCGGCCGGGTCAGGCGGACTTGTTCTGGTCCTGTTGGGTTCCGAGCTCGTCCCCGTCGTCGTACTGGTCATCACCGTATTGGTCTGCCCAGCGGTCGACGTAGGAGTTCTCGTCCGAGTGCTGCCCGGCGGAGAGCTCGCGTTCGAGCGCACCGTAGTTCGTCTCCGGACTGAAGTACTTCAGCTCCCGGGCGACCTTGGTGTGCTTTGCCTTCTGACGGCCGCGCCCCATGCGTGACCCCCTCGTGATCGGCTCTGGTCCGGTCCTGGCGGGCGAGGAGTCACCCGGGGAACCGAACGGTTTCGTGGTTGGAAATCTGCCGATCACTCTACCATGTACCCCGATCTGGACGTCGCCGCGACGGCCTCGCCCCCAGCAGAATCGAAGTGATGACAGACGACGCCCCGACCCCAGCCGATCAGCACGCCCGCGTCGTGGTGATCGGCGCGGGGCAGGCGGGGCTCTCGGTGGGATACCACCTGCGACGCCTCGGGCTGACCCCGGGGGAGGACCTCGTGATCCTCGACCGTGCAGCGAGCACCGGCGGGGCGTGGCAGTTCCGGTGGGAGGCGCTCAGGCTGGGCGCCGCGCACCGCGTCCACGACCTGCCCGGGATGAACGCGATGGGGCTCCGATTCGACGACGCCGACCGTTCCCGGCCGGCGCGCGACGTCGTGGGCGAGTACTACCGCCGCTTCGAGCAGCACTACGACCTGCGCGTGCGGCGGCCCGTCGCGGTGTCGTCCGTTTCACGCATCGGGTCCGGCGACGCGGGTCGCGGGTCGTCCGGCCTCTGCGTGGTGGTCCGGGCCGCCGACGGTGGGGAGCGCCGGATCACCGCGGACGTCGTCGTGAACGCCTCGGGCACGTGGGGCACGCCGTTCCTGCCGTGGTACCCGGGTCGGGACGTCTTCCGTGGGCGTCAGCTGGACACGACCGAGTACCGCAGTGCCGCGGACTTCGCCGGGCAGGACGTGGTGGTCGTGGGCGGCGGCACGAGCGCGATCGGCTTCCTGCTCGAGCTCGACGGTGTGGCCGCACGGACGCGGTGGTTCACGCGGCGCCCGATGGTGTGGTCGGAGACCTCGGCGCTCGACGTCGAGGCAGCGGTGTCCGCCGTCGACGAGCAGGACCGTGCGGCCCGGGCCGGCGAGGCGCTGCCGAGCATCGTGAGCGGCACCGGGGTGCCGGTGACGCGACGGATCCGCTCCGGGATCGACCGCGGCGTGCTGCGTGAGTCGCCGATGTTCTCGCGGCTCGACGAGACGGGGGTGGTGACGGCGGACGGGGAGCACGTGCACGCCGATGCGGTGCTGTGGGCGACGGGCTTCCGGGCCGACCTCCGGCACCTCGCGCCCCTGCACCTGCGCACCGCGGCCGGTGGGGTCGTCGTCGAGGACGGCCGTTCCGTCGACGAACCGAGGCTGTTCCTCGCCGGGTACGGGCCGCAGGCGTCGACCATCGGGGCGAACCGCGCCGGTCGGCGGATCGCGCGCCAGGTGGTGGATGCCCTCGCAGCCGCCGACGCCTGATCCCGCCCGACCCGGCACGGCGCAGCGCCGAGGCGACGGCGGATCAGCCGCCCGAAGCGGAACGGACCCGCGCCCAGGATCGGGCAGCGGGTCCGCGTCGGTGGTCGGTCAGGAACCGGCGCCGCGACCGGTCTGCTGCTGCAGGCGGTCGATGTGCTCGGACGCCTCGGCCTTGCTGAGGTCGGCAGGGAGTTCCTCGCCGGCTTCGCGCGCGAGGGTGTCGAGGTAGCTCCGCTGCGGACCGGTCATCGGCTCGTCGCCGGTCACCCAGTCCTCGGGGTCCTTGCTGGCGTCGGTCGACGGGTCGGGGCGGGGACCGCCGAGGGTCTCCTGCGAGTGGTCCGCGCCGGCCGGCGGGGTCTGGTTCAGGTCTGCATCGCTCATGCGGTGGACGCTACGCCGCACCCCCGACCGCGCCCCCTGACAGTCGTCCCCCGACCGCGCCCCCTGACAGTCGTCCCCCGACCGCGCCCCCTGACAGTCGTCCCCCGACCGCGCCCCCGGACAGCCGTCCCCGGACCGCGCCCCGGACTGCCGTCATGGACCGTGCCCCCGGACAGCCGTCCCCGGACGGTACGGGACCAGGCCGGGACCAGGCCGGGATCAGGCCGGGACGGCCGTGTAGCGCACCAGGTCCGGACCGACCGAGCTCACCGCGATCGGGACGCTCCGGTCGCCGCGCCGGATCCAGATCGTCGCCGCCCGCTCGTCCACCCGGTCGACCTCGTGCAGCTCGCCGTCGAGCAGCACGGCGGCGCGTACCTCGACGTGCCCGACGGACTCCCGTGGCGGCAACCCGACGACGTCGTCGGCGAGGTCCGGGTAGCGGCCGGGCGAGAGGAACGGCGACACCGGCGCCGTGACGATCTCGAGACCGTCGTCGACGGGGCGGACGGCGACGAGTCGGACCGCCTGGTCCGTCGGCAGGGGGACGTCCGCGACCGGCGCCTCGGCCGGACCGGCCAGTGCCCGGAAGGCGGGCCGGCCGTCGGGGGCGAGTCGCGCCTCCAGACCGTCGATCCGGACCCGTCCGCGACCGCGTGAGTCGGCGTAGGTGCCCGGCTCGATGCCGGACCGGCGGGCCTCCATCCGGCTGATCACGACGCGGTCCGGTCGGTACCAGTCGCGGAGGGTCGCCGGGTCGACCCAGCCGATGCTCTCCGTGCCACGGGCGAGTGCGGCCGACTCGTCGGCGGCGCGCTCGTCGATCGCGCCGAGGGGGTGCTCGCCCCGGACCGCGACGAGCCCCTCGTAGGGGCCGCCGACGGTCGGCTCGTGGTCGAGCACCTCGACGCGCTTCGAGACCTTGCCGCCGTGCCCGTCGAACGTCGCGAAGGTGCGCAGGTCGGAGATCGTCATGACGTCAGATGGTACGACGGGTCACCGTCACGACGCACGGCCGTCGCCCCGCGGCGACGCGGGCACGAGGGCGTGCACCTCGCCCGTGCACAGGGCCGGGTCGACGCCCTCGGCAGGGCCGGCCGGCCGCGTCGCGCGTCGTGGCTGCAGGCTGTTGCGCTGGGCCGAGCGGAGGAGGCGGTCGTCCTGCGCGTCGTGGTGGAAGACGCCCTCGGGGGAGCGGCGGAGGGCGGGGCGGATCGGCTCGCCGCGGCGCTCCTGACCGGGGAGCGGACGGGACCGCCGGCCGTAGAGCAGTTCGGACGAGTCGAGCAGCCACGGCACGAGTGCGACCGTGACGCCGTGCACGAGCAGGAGCTTCTTCCGGATCCGCCGACCGCGGTGGTTGTGCAGGAGGGACTCCCACCAGTGCCCGACGATGAAGATCGGGGTGTACACCGTGACGACCTCGGAGCCGTGCTCCATCCGGTGCGCCTTGATGTACTTGATGAGCGGCATCGAGATGTCGCGGTACGGGCTCGGCACGATGGTGAGCGGCACCTCGATGCCGTGCTCGGCCCACTGGGCGCGCAGCCGTGCGGCGTCGGCATCGTCGATGGCGACGTGCACCGCCTCGAAGCTCGCGTGCTTCGCCGCGATCGCGTAGTCGAGTGCCTTGAGGACCGGCTTCTGCAGCTTGTTGACGAGCACGATCGCGTGGTCGCCGGTGGCGCCGAACTGCGTCTCGACGTCCGCCTCGATCTCGTGCGAGACGTCCCGGTAGTACCGGTTCACGCCGAGCATGAGGACGAACAGGACGGGCATGATCACGAACACGAGCCACGCGCCGTGGGTGAACTTCGTGATGGTCACGATGACCAGGACGACGAAGGTGAACGTCGCACCGATCGCGTTGATGGTGAGTGAGCGGTACACCTGGCCACGGTGGACGGGCTCCGCCGCGGTGCCGTTCCGGTCCTCGCGCAGCAACCGTGTCCAGTGCCGCACCATCCCGCTCTGCCCCAGCGTGAACGACACGAACACGCCGATGATGTAGAGCTGGATGAGGCTCGTGACGTTCGCCCGGTAGACGATGAGCAGCGCGGCCGCCACGAGCGCGAGCACGATGACGCCGTTCGAGTAGATGAGCCGGTCGCCCCGGGTGGACAGGGCCTTGGGCGCGTACGAGTCCCGGGCGAGGATCGACCCGAGCAGGGGGAAGCCGTTGAACGCCGTGTTCGCGGCCAGCAGCAGCACGGCGGCGGTCGTCGCCTGGATGACGAAGAACAGCACCGAGTTGTCCCCGAACGTCGCCGCCGCGATCTGGGCGATGAGGGAGCGCTGCGGGGTCGTCGCGCAGTCGGCGAAGCCCTGCAGGTCGCACGCCCGTTCGGCGTAGTGCACGCGGGACACGAGCGCGAGGGTGATGAGGCCGACGAACAGGACGATGGCGATGCCGCCCATGAACACCAGTGTCATCTGCGCGTTCTTCACCTTGGGGCGTCGGAAGGCGGGCACGCCGTTCGCGATCGCCTCGACGCCGGTCAGGGCCGAGCAGCCGGACGCGAAGGCGCGGAGCAGCAGCAGGATGAACGCCGCCTGGGTCGTGTGCTCGACGTTCTGCACGGTGTAGGCCGCGGACTCGGCGACGGGGGCGTTGCCCGCGGCGACGCGCACCAGCCCGGTGACGACCATCACGAACACCGACGTGACGAACAGGTAGGTCGGGACGGCGAAGGCCTTGCTCGACTCCCGCACGCCCCGCAGGTTGGCCGCCGCGAGCAGGACGACGAAGAGCAGCGCGAGCTCCACCCGGAACTCGTTGAGCACGGGCAGCGCGGAGATGATGTTGTCCACGCCCGACGCCACCGACACGGCCACGGTCATGACGTAGTCGACGAGCAGTGCCGACGCCACGATCAGCCCGGCCTTCTCGCCGAGGTTCCGGTGTGCGACCTCGTAGTCGCCGCCGCCGGACGGGTACGCCTTGATGAGCTGGCGGTAGGACGCGACGACCACCAGCAGGAGGAGCACGACGAGGGCGGCCACCCAGGGCGCGAAGGTCAGGAACGACATCCCGCCGAGCAGCAGGATCATCAGGAGTTCCTGCGGCGCGTACGCCACGGAGGACAGTGGGTCGCTCGCGAAGATCGGCAGGGCCAGGTGCTTCGGGAGGAGCTGTCCTTCGAGCTTCTCGGAGGGGAGGGGATCCCCGATCAGTCGTGCTTTCAACGACCGGATCTCGTTCGTCACGAGCGGCAAACCTACTCAGTTCGGACCCGGAGTCAACACGAGCTGTCCGCGCGGTATTCCTGATCGGCCCCGACACACCACGATCACCCGCGCTCCGCCCCGTGCGGTTGACGCCACGTCAACCACTACCGTGGTCGGCATGAGCACACCGACAGGAACCGAAGGTCTCTCTGCGAAAGCCCCGCACACCATCGTGGCCGTGTCGCGTGCCACCGGCGTGACGAGTCGGGCGCTGCGGCACTACGACGCCGTCGGACTGCTCCCGGCGACCGCCGTCGGCGAGGGCGGACTGCGGCGCTACGACGACCGGGCGCTCGTCCGGCTGCAGCGGATCCTGCTGCTCCGCGGGCTCGGTCTGGGGCTGCCGGCGATCCGTCGGGTCCTGGACGCCGAGCCGGACGACGTGGCCGCGCTCACCGCACACGTCGCGTTGCTCGAGCGGGAGCGCGACCGCGTCGCCCGACAGCTCGCCGCGGTGCGCACCACCATCACGCGGATCCAGGAGGGTCGGGAGATGACGACGACGGACGCGTTCGACGGGTTCGACCGGACCCGGTCCGGTCAGGAGGTCGAGGAGCACTGGGCTGCCGACGCGGGGGAGCGACGAGGTGGCCGCCACCGGCCGACCTGACGGCGGACCGGTTCCGCGCCTCCAGCGGTCCGCGGGCGCGGAACGGCGATCCGCGCTCTCACCGGCCCGGAGGCGCGGATCGCCCGACCAGCGCTCTCACCGGCCCGGAGGCGCGGATCGCCCGACCAGCGCTCCCACCGGCCCGGAGGCGCGGATCGCCACCGCCTGTCGGCCGGCCGCCGTCAGAGGGACCGGCGCAGCGCCTCCAGGCCGTCCCGCAGCCGGGTCACGGTCTCCCCGGTGAGCGACCCGCGCGTCGCGCGGCGACGCAGGTCCGCACGGATCTGCTGCCGGAACGACGACAGGACCATCTCGACCTCGCGGAGCGCACGCGCTCCCTCGGACGGCACGTCGACCGGTTCGTCGGCGGTCTGCCCGCGGGGAGCCTGCGCGCTCGCGGCGAGGTCGGCGCGGAGCGACCGCATGGCCTCGCCCACGGAGGCGCGGACGCCGTCCGCCAGGGTCTTCACCGAGTCGTTGACGCCGTTCTCGACCGCGGCGATCTCGTCGGCCCGGGCGTCGAGCTCGGCGCGGCCGGCCTCGGTGATCGCGTAGACCGTCTTGCGGCCGTCGGCCGACTTCGAGACGAGGCCGTCCTCCTCGAGCTTGGACAGCCGCGGGTACACGGTGCCGGCGCTCGGGACGTAGGTGCCGCCGAAGCGGTCGCCGAGGGCCTGGATGACCTCGTACCCGTGCATCGGGTGGTCGGCCAGCAGGACGAGCAGGTACAGGCGCAGGTGGCCGTGCGCGAAGACGGGGCTCATGACCGGACCTCGCCGTCGTCGGTGGAGGTCGACGGGGACGGGGTCTCGGGCGCGGTCGGCGGAGCGTGCAGCACCGCCACGTCGCCGGACACCGAGTTCACCTTCAGGTCGAGCCACTGTCCGGAGAGCTCGCCGCCCTGCTTGACGTACGAGCCGCGGACCCCGCGGATCTCGGAGTCGTCGAACTGCAGCTTGCCCGTGGCCGTGCCGACCGTGCAGCGGTAGGCGACGCCGTCCTCGAGCCGGACGCTGACCGATCCCGAGACGGTGTTCACGCGGGCCGAGTCGGGGGTGCCCTGCAGGTCGAGCACGACGTCCGCGGAGACGCCGTCCGCCGAGAAACGGGGGATCTCGCCGGTGGCCACGACGTCACCGGAGACGGTGTGCACGGTGAGTGCGCCGTCGAGTCGCCGGATCGTCGTGGTGCCCGACACGGCGTTGACCGTGAGGTCGCCGGCCAGTTCGTCCACGACGACGTCGCCGGAGACGGTGTTCAGCGTGGCGCCGCGGTTCGTGCCGGAGAGCAGGGTGCCGGCCGAGACGACGCCGACGGTCACGCCCGCGTCGCGGGGGACCAGCACACTGACGTCGGCGCGGGCCGTGCCGCGGAACGACCGGAGGAAGCCGAGCGGGTCGTCCCACCGGATCTGCGGGTGGTCGATGGTGAGCGTGTCGCCGTCGAGTTCGATCTTGAGCGGCTTGCCGGACACGCTGTGGACCTCGATGCGGGCGGTCGGCTCGTCGTGGGCGACGATGTCGACCTGACCGCCGGCGAGCCCCACGCGGAGCGCGCGGACGATCCCGGTGTCGATCACCTTCGGCTCGTCGACGAGCCATTTCTCCTGGGCCATGATGGTGCCTCCTACTCGCGATGTATCGCGTCTGGTGGAACTCACGATACATCGCGATCGGCCGCGTGTCACGAACGGATCGGCGACAGGCGACAGCCGACCAGCGACCGGCGACCGGCGACCGGGGTCCGGACGGACGGCGGCCCCGCACCCGGGTCGGGTGCGGGGCCGCTGGTGCGGGTCAGGGCGGGCTACTTCGCGGAGTCCAGCGCTGCCTGCGCCTTCTCGGCGGCGGCGTCGAGCGCGTCCTTCGGGCTGGTCTTCAGCAGCATCGCGGACTGCAGCTGCGTGGACAGGGCGGCGCTCACCTCGCCGTAGGCGGTGATCGACGGACGGGCCTTGGCGTACTCGAGCTCGTCGGCGAAGGCCTTCAGGCGCGGGTTGTCGTCGAGGTACTTCTTCCAGGTCGCGTTGTCCGACGTGGCCGTGTTGGCCGGCAGCAGACCGGTGCCGATGTCCCACTTCGCCTCGGTCTCGGGGCTGAGCCACCACTGCATGAACTTCCAGGACGCGTCCTGCTTCGCCTTGGTCGTCTTGATGAGGTACGAGTTGTTCGTGCCGAGGTTCATCGCAGGCTTCTCGATCCCCGGCAGGGCGAACACGCCGACGTTCTTCTTGCCGAGGGTGCTGTCGATGGTGGACAGGTCGTAGGCGCCGGTGATCGCCATGGCGGCCTTCTTCGACGTCAGGGCGGGGACGGCGCCGTTCGTCGACGAGGTCAGGAGCGACTGCGGGTACGCGGAGCCGTCCTCGAGCATGTCGGTCCAGGCGGTCAGGGCCTTCACGCCGGCGTCGCTGTTGAACTCGACCTTCGTGTTGTCCTCGTTCAGGAAGTCGCCGCCGGCACCCCACAGCATCGACTGCCAGGTGAAGACCGGCCACTCGCCGGTGCCGATGGGCAGGTACGCGCCGTACTGCGTCGTGCCCTTGGTGAGCTTCTTCGCGTCGGCGGCGAGTTCGGCCCAGGTGGTCGGGGTGTCGGTGATGCCCGCCTCCTCGAACATCTGCTTGTTGTAGACGACGGCGTAGTCGCCGATGTCCGTCGGCAGCGTGTACTGCTTGCCGTCGAACTCGCCGGTGGAGAGCATGCCCTCGGTGAAGGAGTCCTTCGTGATGGATCCGCTGGAAAGGTAGTCCTCGAGCGGCAGCACCTTGCCGGTCTGGATGACCTCGCCGGTCTGCTGCGGCGTGCTGTCGCCGAGGACCATGTCCGGCCCGGTGTCGTTCTTCAGGGCGTTGATGAGCTTCGCGTCGAACTGGTCCGACGAGGCGGCGTACTGCGGCTGGACCTCGATCTTGTCCTGCGAGGCGTTGTACTCGTCGATGAGCTTCTTCACCTCAGTGGCCTGCGGGCCGGTGTAGTTGTGCCAGACCGTGATCGTGGTCTTGCCGCCGCTGCCGCCGGAGTTGCCGGTGACGGACCCGCCGGAGCACCCGGACAGGGCCAGTGCGGCGCCGACGGCGAGGGCCGTGACACCGAGCAGTCGCTTGCGCATGAGATCGTCCTTTCTCGGACTTCGGTGGAGCGGGGGAGGGGTGGAGCGGGGGCGGTGGTGGCGGGTCAGCGCAGACCGCCGGCCATCGCCGACACGATCTGCTTCTGGAAGATGATGAAGACGACGAAGACGGGCAGGATCGCCAGCGTCGAACCGGCCATCAGCAGGTTGAAGCTCTGGCTCGCGTTCGTGGACTGCAGCTGCGTGAGGCCGACCGACACCGTGAAGAACTCGGTCCGCGACGCCACGAGGAACTGGAAGAAGAAGTTGTTCCAGTTGTAGACGAAGGACAGCACCGCGAAGGAGCCGATCATCGGGGTGGCCATCGGCGTCACGACCGACCACATCCGACGCCACACCCCCGCGCCGTCGACGCGGCTCGCGTCCTCGATCTCGCTCGGGAACGAGGTGAAGAACTGCCGGAAGAGGAAGGTGCCGAGGATCGACGGGATGTTCGGGACGATGAGGCCCTGGTAGCTGTTCAGCCAGTGGAGCGAGGACAGCAGGGTGATCAGCGGCGTGAAGACGACCTCGAAGGGCACGAGGAGCGCCGCGAGCAGGACGAGGAACACGATGTTCTTGCCCGGGAACTTCAGCCGCGAGAACGCGAACCCGGCTGCGAGGCTCGTCACGATCTGACCGGCGGTCGTCGCGATCGCCACGACCGTCGAGTTGAAGTAGTACAGGCCGAACGGCGCCACCGTGAAGATGTCGGTGTAGTTCGACAGCTCCCACTGCTTCGGGAAGAAGCTCGGCGGGAACGCGAGGGCCTCCTCCGAGGACTTGAAGCTGGTGAGCAGCATCCAGAGGAACGGGCCGAAGAACAGGACGACCGCGATGATCAGGATGACGTGCCGCAGGACGGCGGGGGAGTGCTTCCGGAACAGCACGCCGAACGGTCGGCTGCGGTGCGGACGGGAGGCGCGGCGTGCGTCCGACGGGTGGGCGCGGGATGCGATCTGGGTCACGGTGCGCTCCTAGTTCAGCTCGATGGGGTCGCGGCGGTTGATGACCCGCAGCTGGACGACCGCGACGAGGATGCCGACGATGAGCAGGATCACGGCGGCGGCGCTGGCCGAGCCGCCGTGGAAGAACACGAAGCCCTGGTTGTAGATGTAGTAGAGGATCGTCTCGCTCGAGTTGATCGGGCCGCCCTGGGTCAGGACGTAGACCTGCGTGAACACCTGCAGTGCCCCGATGACGCCGGTGATCGCGAGGAAGCCCGTGGTCGGTGCGACCAGGGGGAGCGAGATCGAGAAGAACCGCCGGACGGGCCCGGCGCCGTCGAGCGTCGCCGCCTCCATGTACGACGCCGGGATGTTGGTGAGCGCTGCCGAGTAGATGATCATCGTGTAGCCGACGCCCTGCCAGATCGAGAACACGATCACCGAGATCAGTGCCCACGGCTCTGAGGTCAGGAAGCCGATCGGGGGTGCCCCGAGTGCCGTGACCACACCGTTCACCAGGCCGCCGAGCGGCGACAGGATGAAGCTGAAGATGAGGGCGCTGCCGACGACCGGGGCGATGTACGGCACGAACAGCAGGGCGCGGTAGACGCCCCGACCGCGGAACGGCTGTGCGAGCAGTGCCGCGAAGAACAGGCCGAGTGCCATCGTCACCGGCACGACCACCACCACGTAGAGCGCGGTGTTGCCGGCAGCGCGGACGAACTCCCCGTCGCGGAACAACCCGGTGAAGTTCGACAGCCCGACGAACCCGTTGGTCTCGCCGGAGGCGGGGTTCCACGCGGTGAACGAGTAGAAGACCGTCTGCGCCAACGGGTACAGGTAGAAGAGCGCCAGCAGCACCGTCGTCGGGGCGATCAGCACGTACCCGGCGCGGCCCTCGCGACGTTCCATCCGGCTGGCGTCCGCGACGGACGACCGTCGACCGCGGCCGGCCACCCTGGTCTGTTCCTGAACCGCACTCGTCATGCGGACCTCCCTCTTCGGCTCCTCGTTGAACGCTAGGAATCAGGTGTTTCGAGCACATTACCGTTCGATCTCCAAAAGTAAACAGTCGAATTCCGTCGGACTTTGTTCGGTGATCGACCGTTTCGTCGGTACAGTGACGGCATGCACGACCAGCACTTCCAGGACATGGCATGGAGTCCGGGTTCACCCGGTGCCGTCCTGCGCCTCATCCGCGTCTCGGACACGACGTCGCGCTCGAGCATTGCCCGGAGCACCGGACTCGCCCCGTCGACGGCGTCGGCGCGCGTCGACGCGCTGACGTCCCTCGGGCTCGTCCGCGAGAGCGGTGCCGAGGGGTCGCGCGGCGGCCGTCGCGCCCGACGCCTCGAGCTGGTCGCCGACGCCGGGTTCGTCGCCGCTGCCGACCTCGGCGCGCACCACGTCCGGATCGTGCTCACCGACCTCGCGGGGACGGTGATCGTCGACACGGACGACCTCGAGCACGGCGCCGGCCCGATCCCGGTCGAGGCCGGCCCGCGAGCGGCCGTCGCGGCGCTCTGGGAACGGTTCGTCGAACTCGCCGACGACAGCGGCCTCGACAGGGCACGGTTCCGCGGCGCCGCGATCAGCGTCCCCGCGCCGGTGTCCTACCCCGGCGGCAGCATCGCGACGCCCTCGTTCGAGCCCTCCTGGCACGGCGCCGTGCTGCCCGAGCTGTTCGCCGAGCACACCGACGCCCCGGTGCTCGTCGAGAACGACGCCAACCTCATCGCGCTGTCCGAACGCCCGGAGCCGGACCGGACGAGCACCCTCGTCGCGGTGAAGCTCGGCACCCGCATCGGTGCGGGCGTCCTGCTCGACGGCCGACTCCACCGCGGGGTGAGCGGCGCCGCGGGGGAGCTCAGCCACACCCCGGTGGACGGCGAGGCCGCGATCGGCTGCACGTGCGGCGTCCCGGACTGCCTCGAGTCGGTGGCCTCCGGCGGGGCCGTCGCCGCCCGCCTCCGCGCCGCCGGCCGCACCGTGGTCGGCACCGGCGACGTCCTGGCGCTCGCCGCCCAGGGGGACGCCGTCGTCCTGGACGAGCTCCGCCGTGCCGGTGAGCACATCGGGCGGGTGCTCGCCGGGATCGTGAACTTCTGCAACCCGAGCGACGTCGTGTTCGCCGGCGCGATGTCGGCCTCGTCGGTGCTCGTCGCGACCATCCGCGGCGAGCTCTACCGGTCGTGCCTGCCGATGGTCGCCGACGCGCTCGACGTCCGCGCGAGTCGGTCCCCCCGGGACGCCGGCATCCGCGGCGCGACCGTGCTCGCCCTCGACGAGGTCCTCGCGCCGACCCGGATCGACGAGCTCGTCCGGACGGCCGCGGAGCGGACCGCATGAGCGACCGCGCCCCCGCTCCGGGCCACGGGGAACACGGAGCCGTCGTCGCCGTCGACGTGGGCGGCACGACCGTGAAGGGCGTCGTGCGCGCCGGGGACGTCGTGCTCGACCGCGTCGTGGTCCCGACCTTCGGTGCGGACGCGGCGGACACCGGTGCCGAGGAGGGCACCGTCGGCGGGCCGGCGTTCGCCGCGGTGGTCGCCGTCGTCGACCGGCTGACCGCCGCCGCGGCGAGCACCGGACGCCCGCTCGCGGCGATCGGCCTCTGCACACCGGGCGTCGTCGACTCCGGCGCCGGGACGGTCGTCGTCGCGGTCAACCTCGACTGGCGCGACCTGCCCCTCGCCGGGTTGCTCCGCGCGCGGTACGGCGTGCCCGTCGCCGTGGCGCACGACGCCCGGGCCGCGGCCACCGCCGAGATCGCCGCGCGTGCGGCGGCCGGCCGTGACGTCGACGAGCTCGTCTTCATCCCCATCGGCACCGGTGTCTCGGCCAGCCTGGTGGTCGACGGTCGACTCGTGACCGGTGCCGCGGGCGGTGCCGGCGAGGTCGGTCACGTCTGCGTGCGACCCGGCGGCGAACCGTGCACCTGCGGCCAGCGCGGGTGCGTCGAGGCCTACGCCTCCGCCCGGAACATCCGACGCCGGTACCGCGCGGCCGGCGGCACGATCGACGGCGGCACCGACGAGATCGCCGCCGCCGTCGACACCGACCCGGTCGCCGCCGCCGTCTGGGCCGACGCCGTCGACGCGCTCGCCGCCGGCGTCGCGATCCTCGCCGCGGTGCTCGACCCTGCCGTCGTGGTCGTCGGCGGGGGACTCGGCGAGTCCGGCGAACGACTGCTCGGACCGCTCCGTACCGCGGTCGACGCGCGGCTCGGCTGGCGCCCACCGCCCCGCATCGAGCAGTCGCTCGCGGGGGCCGGGGCCGGTCTCGCCGGTGCCGACCTGCTCGCCCGGACCGCCGCCGCGACGCTCCCGACCGGGGCCGCCGCCGGAGCGCCGCACACCGACCCAGCACCAGCCCACGGAACCAGGAGGACCCCATGACCGCTCAGCGACTCCGGATCGGCCTCGTCGGCGCGGGGGTGATCGCGCACGCCCACCTGCCGAACCTGCTCCGCATCGGTGACGTCGTCGTCCACTCCGAGGTCGGCGCCGAGGAACTCGTGGCCGCGCACGGCGGTGAGGTGGTCGGCTCGCTCGACGAACTCCTCGCACGCGTCGACGTCGTGGACGTGGTGGTGCCGACCTACGCGCACGCCGAGGTCGTGCGCGCCGCACTCGCCGCAGGCAAGGACGTCATCAGCGAGAAGCCCCTCGCCCGCACCGACGCGGACGCGGACGACCTCGTCCGGCTCGCGCACGAGGCGGGCCGGCAGCTCTACCCGGCGCACGTCGTGCGGTACTTCCCGGAGTACGTGCGCCTCAAGGCCGCGGTCGACGCCGGGCAGCTCGGCGAACTCGCCGTCCTGCGCTTCGTGCGCTCCGGTGGGTTCCCGACGCGTTCGGCCTGGTTCGCCGACCCGGAGCTCTCCGGCGGCATCATCATGGACCAGATGATCCACGACCTGGACATCGCCCGGTGGATCGCCGGCGAGGTCGTCCGGGTCAGCGCGGTGCACGTCCGGAAGGGCACGGTCGACCACCCGGTCGAGGCGGCCCACGTCCTGCTCACGCACGCGTCGGGCGCGATCAGCCACGTCGCGGGCATCTGGGGACCGGCGCACCTGCCGTTCGTCACCGAGTTCTCGGCCACGGGCACCCTGGGCACCCTGTCGCACGACTCCCGCGCCGAGCGGAACTACACTGCCGAGCTCCTCGACGAGGAAGCCGTCGGCGGTGACCTGCCCGAGCTCGACCCCACCGAGGACCCCTACTTCCTCGAGATCCGCGAGTACCTCGGGGCGTTCCAGGGCGGTGCCGTCCCGCGGGTGTCGGCCGAGGACGGTGCGACCGCGGTGCGGATCGTGAACGCGGCGCTCCGCTCCGTGGAGACCGGGCAGCCGGTCGACCTCGAGCAGCAGGGGGCACGGGTATGACCGCCCTGCGCATCGGCGTGCTGTCCTTCGCGCACACGCACGCGATCTCGTACCTGGCGGCACTGCGGGCGATGCCCGACGTCGAGGTCGTCGGCACCGACCCGGACGGCTCGTCCACCGGGACCGACCTGGTGGACCTGCGCGGCCGCGACCTCGCCGAAGCGCTCGGCGTCGCGTACGTGGACTCGGTCGAGGAGCTCCTCGCCCAGGGTGTCGACGCCGTCGTGGTGACGAGCGAGAACGCCCGGCACCGCGGTCTCGTCGAGCAGGCCGCAGCCGCCGGTGCGCACGTGCTCTGCGAGAAGCCGCTCGCCACCACGTGGGAGGACGGCCTGGCGATGCGTGCTGCCGCCGAGGAGGCGGGCGTGCTGCTCATGGTCGCCTTCCCGGTCCGCTTCTCGGGGACGTTCGCGCGGCTGGCGGCGACGAAGCGTGCAGGACGACTCGGCGAGCTCGTCGCGGTGCGTGGTGCGAACAACGGCATGCTGCCGCTCACCCGGTCGTGGTTCACCGAGCCCGAGCTGTCCGGTGGCGGTGCGATCGTCGACCACGTCGTGCACATCGCGGACCTGCTCGACGAGCTCCTCGACGGCACGCCCGCGGTGACGGTCACGGCCGTCACGAACCGGGTGCTGCACGCAGCGCGGGCGCAGGCCGAGACCGCGGGCCTGGTGACGATCACCTACGCGGACGGCACGATCGCCGCGATCGACTGCTCGTGGAGCCGGCCGGACACGTCGCCGACCTGGGGTGGGCTCGCGCTCACCGTGGTCGGCTCGGAGGGATCGGTCGACGTCGACTTCTTCCGGCCGAGCGTGCGGGGTCTCGACGCCGCGAGCGGGCGCTCCGTCGTCCTGCCGTACGGGCCGGACTTCGACCAGGCGATGCTGGAGACCTTCGTGGCCGCGGTCCGCAGCGGGGAACAGCCGCAGCCCGACGCGGCCGTCGGTCTGCGCACCCTGGCGATCGTGCTGGCGGCGCAGGAGTCGGCGGCGACCGGTACGACCGTGGCAGTGCGGTCCGTCTGACCCGACCCGTGACGGACGGGAGGCGCGTGGCGGGCCGCCACGCGCCTCCCGTCCGTCAGCGGTGCGTCCGGACCAGCGGGGCTGGCCCGACCGTCGGGTGGTCGTCTCAGGAACCGCCGGCCGACGCCCACAGGCGGCGCGCGTTCGCGAGTCCCCGCTCGACCGCGTCGACGTCGTCCTCCAGCCCCTCGAACTCGATCGACAGCGGCCCGTCGAACCCGCTCGCGACGATGCGTTCCATGATCCGCCCCAGCGGCAGATCCCCGTGTCCGACGACCGTGCCGAGCACCGCGCGCCCGGCGAGCGTGGTCAACCAACCGTCCGCGAGCGGCGGCGTCTCGCGCACCAGGAAGTCCTTGAGGTGCACGACGGCGGCGACCGGCAGGGTCCGTTGGACGGCGCGGAGCGGGTCGTCGTCGAGGCAGACGAAGTTGCCGACGTCGAGCAGGGTGCGGAAGGAGGGATGGTCGACCTCGTGCACGAGCCGCAGGATGCGCTCGCTGTCGTTGAACGCGAAGCCGTGGTTCTCGACCATCGTGGTGATGCCGAGCGTCGACGCGTGCTCCGCGACGGCACGGCAGACCGGGACCACCTGTGCGAGCACCCGCTCGAAGTCGGCGTGGTCGGCGTCGCGCCAGGCCCACGGGACCACGTCGTGCCGGAACCGGGTGATGCCGAGCCGGTGCGCCACGTCGAGGTGGTCGTGCACCCGGGCGACCTCGGCCTCGACGGTCTCCGGGTCCGAGAAGTCCGCGCCGATCACGTGGTTCGCGAGCCCGACGCCGCGCGCCGCGGCGTGCTCCCGGATCCGGTCGACGAGCTCCGGCTGGCGCGGCAGGTCGTCGCCGAACCCGCCGGCCGCGATCTCCAGGTGCTCGCCGCCCGCGTCCGCGACGCGGTCGACGACGTCGAAGATGGTCAGCGCACCTCGACCGAGGGAGCGGGCGTAGCTGTAGGAGGACACTCCGAGTCGCATGGCGCGACCCTAGCCGGTGCGCTCCCGTCGCGACCAGGGGACCACGGCAGCCGGCGGAACAGTGGCATGAGCGGCTGCACCACCGGGCCGATCGCGAACGCGGCGACGACCGTGCCGACGCCGACGTCGCCGCCGAGGAGCCAGCCGACGCCGACGACGGTGAGCTCGATCACGGTGCGGGCGAGCCAGAGCGGCCACCCGAAGCGTTCGTGCACGCCGACCATCAGGCCGTCGCGCGCACCGGTGCCGAACCCGGCGCCGATGTAGCACGCCGTCGCGAGGGCCAGCAGCGCCAGCCCGGCGACGAACAGCAGCACTCGGCCGACCAGCTCCGACGGCGTCGGGACCAGCCAGAGCACGAGGTCGGCGGACGGCCCGATCGCCAGGGCGTTGAGGAGCGTGCCGATGCCCGGCTTCTGGCGGAGCGGGATCCAGAGGAGCAGGATCACCCCGCTCGACACCACGGTGACGACGCCGAACGACCACGGCAGCACGTGCTCGAGGCCCTCCGTGAGGACGGTCCACGACGAGACCCCGACCACTGCGCGGACCTGCAGCGCGGTGGCGGCGCCGTAGAGGAACAGGCCGACGACGAGCTGCGCGGTCCGGAGGACGAGAGCGGTGGAGCGGGACATGCGTCGATGGTCGCTCCGGATTGGACTGCCCGTCGAGAGCCAATCCGGCTACGGTGGATCCGTGCCCCCGGTCCTCCTCAGCTCCCGATCCGCCGCGCTCCTGCTCACCGACTGGCGCGCGGGCACGGACGCCCCGGCGTACGAGGCGCTCTCCGACGCGGTCCGTGTCCTCGTCATCGACGGCCGCATCCCCCAGGGCGTCCGGCTCCCGGCCGAGCGCGGTCTGGCCGCCGCACTCGGTGTCTCGCGCACGACCGTCGCGAACGCCTACGCCCGCCTGCGCGAGGACGGGTTCCTGGTCTCCGTGCGCGGCTCCGGGAGCGTCGTCCGCCTGCCGGTCGGGCTGATCGGCCGTCCCGACCCCGAACGCCTCGGTGGTGTGGTCGCGGACGACGTGCTCGACCTGCGGAAGGCCGCGCTGCACGCCGCCCCGGGCGTCGCCGACGCCGTCGAACGGGCGACCCGCCACGTCCCCGCGGCGCTCGCCGGCATCGGGTACGACACCGTGGGCGACCCGGGGCTCCGCGCCGCCGTCGCCGACCGCTACACGGAACGGGGACTGCCGACGGACCCGTCCCAGATCGTGGTCACCATCGGCGCGCAGCACGCGATCGCGTTGCTCGCCCGGGTCCTCGTGCGCCGCGGCGACGCGGTGCTCGTGGAGTCCCCGACGTACCCGCACGCGCACGAGGCCTTCCGCGAGGCCGGCGGCCGGCTCGTCGGCGTGCCCGTGGACGCACGGACGGGCTGGGACGCCGCCGCACTCGAGACCACGCTGCGTCGCACCGCGCCGGCCGTCGCCTACGTCATGCCCGAGCTGCACAACCCGACCGGGGCGACCATGGCGGCGTCGACCCGCGAGGTGCTGGTCTCCGTCGCCGCGACGGTGGGCACCACCGTGATCGCCGACGAGACGATGGGGGAACTCCGCATCGACGGGACGCCGTCGCCACCGCTCGCTGCGTCCGGTGGCCCGGTCGTGATGATCGGCTCCGCCGCCAAGGTCTTCTGGGGCGGCCTGCGGATCGGTTGGATCCGCGCCGAACCGGAGCTGCTGCAGCGCCTGCTCCTCGCCCGCCCGACGGGCGACCTCGGCACGCCGGTGCTCGACCAGCTGGTCGCGCGGGAGCTGGTCCCGCGCACGGCGGCCGTCCTGGAGGCGCGGCGCGCCTCCCTGCGCCAGGGTCGCGACGAGGTGGTGGCCGCGTTGCGGACGCGACTCCCCGAGTGGGACGTCCCGTCGCCGGCCGGGGGCCTGACGACGTGGGTCGGGCTCGGGCGGCCGGTGTCGAGCGCGCTCGTGCTCGCCGCGCGCTCCGAGGGCGTGGTGCTCGCGTCCGGCGGGGTGTTCGGCCCGGACGGCGGGTTCGAGCGGTTCCTCCGCGTGCCGTTCACGATGGCGCCGGCGGACCGCGTGCGGCTGGTCGACGTGCTGGAACGGTCGTGGTCCCGGATCGGCGGGGACGGCGCCGGGGTCCGCGGGTCGCTCGCCGCCGTGGTCTGACCGCCGTCATCCTGCGGGGTGAGACCGGGTCCGACATTTCGCTCCGGAGGGTGACGCGCGGTGACCGGTCGGACCGGGACCCTGGGGGCATGACCACGCCAGTCGTCCGCTCCGCCGCTCCGACCGCCGTCCCCGACGGCCCCGCGCACGCCGTGCCGGCCGCGGCCCGGGTGTCCATCGCGCTCACCGGCGCCCTGCTCGCCGGTGTGCTCACCTCGTTCGGGCAGGCGGTGCCCGGGCTGTCGTCCCTCGCGAACGCCGCCGGCCCCTGGTTCGTCGTCGCCGGGGCGCTCTGCCTGCTCGCCGGCGTGCGAGCCGGTCGGGCCGCGCTGCCGCTGGCGATGGTCCTCGGGGTGGTCCTCCTCGAGCTCATGCACGTCGGGTACTGGGCGACGTCGAACCTCCGCGGGTTCCCGGACGTCCTGTCGATCACGAACCCGTGGGTCCTGCTCGGCGTCCCCGCCGGACTGCTCGCCGGTGCGGTCGCCGTGTCGGTCCGCGCCCGTGACACCCGGTGGCGTGGACCCGCGCTGGGCGTGACGGCGGCCGTGCTCGTCGGCGAGGGCGTCCGGGCCCTGCTCCAGGTCGCGGCGACCACGGGCACGGTGACGTGGGTGGTGGAGATCCTGGCGGGGGTCGCCGTGCTGCTCGTCGCCGTGCTCACGGCGCGGACGGCGGGCCGCAGGGTCCTGGCGCTCGGGACCGGCGTCGTCGGCTCGGTCGGCGTGCTGGCGGTGTACCTGGCCCTCGGCGGGTGAGCGGGCACGTCCCGGGATCCGGCTGATCGGCCCCACGCACGGGATCCCCCTGCAAGGATCGGACCGTGCACCTCCTCTCGGTCTTCAGCCTCCGCAACCGAGCCCTCATCGCGCTCGTCACGATCGTCGTCGCGGTGTTCGGCGGGATCGCGCTGACGAGCCTCAAGCAGGAACTCATCCCCAGCGTCCAGTTCCCGCAGGTCGCCATCGTCAGCGCGTACCCGGGGGCCACGCCGGAGGTCGTCTCGAACGACGTCTCGACGAAGATCGAGCAGGCCATCCAGGTCGTGCCCAACCTCGAGTCCACCACGGCGACGTCGTCGACCGGGCAGAGCGTCGTGTCGGCGTCCTTCGACTACGGGTCCAACCTCGCCAGCGCCGAGGACAAGATCCAGACGGCGGTCAACGCACTGTCCCTGCCCGACTCCGTGCAGACCCAGATCGTCACCGGGTCCTTTGACGACCTGCCGGTGATCCAGCTGGCCGTGTCGGCGAAGGGAGACCAGGAGCAGCTCGTCGACCGGTTGAACGCGACGGCGATCCCCGACCTCGAGAAGCTCGACGGGGTGCGCGAGGCGGACGTCTTCGGCAACCCGGGCCGCCGCGTCGTCGTCACGCCCGACACCGCCGAGCTCACGGCACGCGGCCTCGACCGGACGGCGATCTCGGACGCCCTCGACGACAACGGCACGCTCATCCCCGGCGGCACGGTCACCCAGGACGGCAAGACCCTTTCGGTGCAGACCGGCGCCCGGATCGCCTCGCTCGCCGACATCGAGGCGCTGCCCCTCACCGGTGGCACGAGCGCGACGACCATCGGCGACGTCGCGAAGGTCGCAATCGAGGAGTCCCCGCGCACCTCGATCAGCCGCGTGGACGGCGAGCAGGCCCTGACCATCGCGATCACGAAGACGCAGGAGGCGAACACCGTCGACGTGTCGACGGCCGTGCGGGACGCCCTGCCGGGGATCGAGAAGAAGATCACCGGCGACCCGGACGTCACCGTCGTGTTCGACCAGGCGCCCTACATCCAGCAGTCCATCGACTCCCTGGCCGAGGAGGGGCTGCTCGGCCTCGGCTTCGCCGTCGTCGTGATCCTGCTGTTCCTGCTGTCCGTCCGCTCGACGATCGTCACCGCCATCTCGATCCCGACGTCGGTGCTGCTCGCCGCCATCGGCATGCGGGCCGCCGACTACACGCTGAACATCATCACGCTCGCCGCCCTGACGATCGCGATCGGACGTGTCGTCGACGACTCCATCGTCGTCATCGAGAACATCAAGCGACACCTGCAGCCGGGCGTCGACCGGAGGCAGGCCGTGCTCGACGGCGTGCGCGAGGTCGCGGGCGCGGTGACGGCCTCGACCCTGACCACGGTCGTCGTCTTCCTGCCGGTGGCGTTCGTCGCCGAGCTCGTCGGCGAGCTGTTCCGTCCCTTCGCGCTGACCGTCACGATGGCGCTGATCGCGTCGCTCCTCGTCGCGCTGACGATCGTGCCGGTGCTCGCGTACTGGTTCCTCCGTGCGCCGAAGGCGCACAAGCACGACGGACGGACGGCGCCGACGGCGGAGGGCCCGGACGCGGCCGTCCCGGGGACCGGTACCGACGCACCCGTCGGCACCGCGCCTCCCGGCTCCTCCGCGACGACCGGGGCGCTCGCGTCCGCGGCGGACCTGCACGACGCGTCCGCCCCGGACCGGCTCCGCCGCGCGTACCAGCCGGTGCTGCGCTGGGTCCTCCGCGTCCCGTGGGCCGTCCTGGTGCTGGCGGTGCTGGTACTCGGCGGCACCGCCGCGGCGCTGCCGTTCGTGAAGACGAACTACCTCGGCGACTCCGGCCAGAACACCTTCACCGTGACGCAGGACCTCGACCCGGGGTCCAGCCTCGCCGTGCAGTCCGACGCGGCCCGCAGGGTCGAGCGGCAGCTCCGGGCCGTCGACGGCGTCGACACCGTGCAGACCACCATCGGCACGAGCGGGCAGTCCATCCAGGCGGCCTTCGGCGGCGGCGCCAGCGCGTCCATCCAGTACGCCGTGACGACCGACTCCGGGGCCGACCAGGAGCGCATCCAGGCGGACACCCGGAAGCGGCTCGACGCACTCGACCCGGGCGAGATCACGGTCTCCTCCGCAGGCGGGGGCTTCGGTGGCAGCAGCGACATCGAGGTCGACGTCACCGCGCCGACGCAGGCGGGGCTCCGGACCGCGGCCGACCAGGTGCTGCGCGAGATGCGGAAGGTCGACGACACCACCGCGGCGACGAGCAACCTGTCCTCGGCGGAGCCGTACCTGGCCGTCAAGGTGGACCGGGCGAAGGCAGCGGCTCGCGGTCTGACCGAGACGCAGGTCGGCGGGATCGTCGCGGCCGCCGTCTCCCCGCAGGACACCGGGACCGTCGAGATCGACGACGCCTCGCTCGACGTGTACATCGCCGACGCGGAGCCGCCGACGACGTCCGCGGCCCTGCGCGGCCTGTCGATCCCCACCGCGACCGGACCGGTCCCGCTGTCGGACGTCGCCACGATCGAGGAGGCCGAGGGACCGACGACCGTCACCACCTCGGACGCCGTCCGCACCGCGACGATCACGGTCACCCCGGACGCGACGAACCTCGGCGCGGCCGTGCAGTCCGTCACCGCCGCCGTCGACGCGCTCGACCTGCCCCGCGGTGCGTCGGCCTCGATCGGCGGCGTCGCGTCGAGCCAGTCGTCGGCGTTCAGCCAGCTGTTGCTCGCCGCGCTCGTCGCGATCCTCATCGTCTACGTGGTGATGGTCGCGACGTTCCGGAGCCTGCTCCAGCCGCTCCTGCTGCTCGTCTCGGTGCCGTTCGCGGCGACCGGCGCGATCCTGCTGCAGATCGTGTCGGGCATCCCGATCGGGGTCGCCTCGCTCATCGGTGTCCTGATGCTCGTCGGCATCGTCGTGACGAACGCCATCGTGCTGATCGACCTCGTCAACCAGTACCGCAGGCGGGGACTCCCCGTGCGCGAGGCCCTGGTCGAGGGCGCGACCCGACGCCTCCGGCCGATCCTGATGACGGCGCTCGCGACGATCTTCGCGCTCCTGCCGATGGCCGTCGGGCTCACCGGGAAGGGCGGGTTCATCTCGCAGCCGCTCGCCCTCGTGGTGATCGGCGGGCTCGTGTCGTCGACCCTGCTCACCCTCGTGGTGCTGCCGGCGCTGTACGCCGTGGTCGAGGGCGCCCGGGAGCGGAACGCGCAGCGGATCGCCGCCGGTCTCACCCGGAAGCAGGCCAGGGTGATGCGGCGCGCGGAGCGGCAGGCCTCGGCAGGCGCCTAGCCTCGCGGACCGTGCCGCCGGACCGTGCCGCTGGACCGGTCGTCGCCAGCGGCGCCGGTCGGGGTTGCTAGCGGCGGTACTCGGCGTCGATCGCCGCGATGGCGTCGGTCGACGGCACCGCGGTCGGCGTCGTGGTCCGACGCTCGGAAGCGCGGGCGGGCACGTCCTCGCGCTCGACGGCGCGGAACCACGACACGACGACGCACGTCAGGGTCACCAGGAACGCCACCGCGGCGACCTGCGAGACGACGGCGAGCTGGCCGGTCGCGGCTGCGTAGCCGCCGAAGGCCACCGTCGCGGTGAACGACAGGCCGAGGGACAGCTCGGCGAGCGTCTGCAGCGGGGAGTGCCGTTCCCAACGGGTGGCAGCGGCGCGTGCAGGGCGGGTCGAGGTGTCGGTCACCCGGGAAGTCTCGTCGGGTGCGGTGCTCGGCGGCAGTCCCGACTCCGGGTGCCACCCGGGCGGGGCACGTCCGCAGCGCTCAGCCGAGCCGGCGCTGCAGGAACGTCACCACGCGTCTGCTCATCGCCTCGTCGAGCTGCGCGATGGAGTGCGCCGTCCCCTCGACGGCCACGAACGTGACGGGGACGTCGTGCTGCCGGAGGGTCGCGGCGAACTCCTGCGACTCCCACAGCGGGATGAACTCGTCCGTCGAGTGCCCGATGAAGAACGGTGCGGTGTCCGCGGTGACGTGGTACTCCGGCGAGGCACGGGTCGCGGCCGGGCAGTCCTGGTAGGTCCGGCACCCCAGGTACAGCAGCTGCTTCCGCTGGAACGCCGCGGACACCCCGTCGGACCGGGTCGACCGCGTGGTGAGGTTCGTCGGACCGCTGAGATCGACGACCGCGCGGATGCGGTCGCCCTCGGCGTAGGCGGTGGAGTCGTGGTCGGTGACGGCGAGCATGGCCGCCAGGTTGCCGCCCGCGCTGCCGCCGAAGACGCCGACGCGGGTGCGGTCCACGTCGTAGGTGGCGAGGGTCGTCGGACGGAACACCCAGTCGAGCGCGCGCCGCACGTCGTCGAGGCCGGCGGGGAACGGGTCCGTGGGCGCGAGCCGGTAGTCCACGTTGAAGGTGACGAAGCCCTGCGAGGCGAGGTACTGGCACACGGACCGGTACGCCGCGGTGGCCTTGTCGCCGTGGGACCAGCTGCCGCCGTGGATCATGAGGACGGCGGGACGCGCCCCGATCGCCGGGCGGACGGCTCCGGCGCGTTCGGCGGTGCCGGTGCCGGCGGCGCTTCCGGCCGCGTCGGTCGCGGTCGGCGTCGGCGTGCCGGTCGCACCCGCCGCCGGCGTGCTCGCCGCGCTCGGCGTCGCCGAGGTGTCCGGCGCGCTGTCCGCAGGCAGGCACACGTCCAGCCGCTGCAGCGGGTCGCTCCCGTACGGCACGTCGGCGACGACGTCGATCCCGTGGTACCGCAGCGAGAGCGGGTAGATGACGGGGTCGCCGGTGACGGTCCGGTTCTCGTCCCCGACCGGGTCCGAGCTGCACGACGCCACGACGCCGAGCGCCACCACCGCGGCGACGAGCGCGAGCAGCGTGCGACGGCCTGACCTCATCCCGACAACGGTAACCCGGCCGCGGGACCCCGGGCGTCCACCCGGCGGAGGATGCGCCCTCGGACGCGCGACACCGGCGGGTGCCAGGATGAGGGACGACACCGTTGGAGGAACCGTGAGCCGTCGCAAGGCCTGGAACGCCGACCCCGAACCCCTGCTCCGCGTCGAGGAGGGCTTCCTGCTCGCCGACGTCGACCCCGACGGCACGCCGGGCTTCCCCGGTCGGAAGATCGACGGGCTCGAGGCGCTCGCCGCTGGGGCATCCCGTCTCTCCGCGCTGCAGGAACGCCTCTGGGCAGCGTCCACAGCGGGCGACCAGCGCCGCGTGCTCCTCGTCCTGCAGGCGATGGACACCGCGGGCAAGGGTGGCATCGTCTCGCACGTGGTCGGGGCGGTCGACCCGAACGGCGTGCACTACGCCGGCTTCAAGGCCCCCACGGCCGAGGAACGCGAGCACGACTTCCTCTGGCGCGTCGAGCGGCAGCTGCCGGCCGCCGGCCAGCTCGGCGTGTTCGACCGCTCGCACTACGAGGACGTCCTCATCCAGAAGGTGCGTGCCTTCGCCGCTCCCGACGAGATCGAACGGCGCTACGGCGCGATCGTCGACTTCGAGGACCGTCTCGCCGGATCGGGGACGAGCATCGTGAAGGTGATGCTGCACATCTCGAAGGACGAGCAGCGGGAACGCCTCGGCGACCGTCTCGACCGCCCGGACAAGCACTGGAAGTTCAACCCGGGCGACATCGACGAGCGGCTGCGGTGGGACGACTACCAGGACGCCTACCAGACGGTCTTCGACCGCACCTCGACCGAGCGTGCCCCCTGGTACGTCGTGCCGGCGAACCGCAAGTGGTACGCCCGACTCGCCGTCCAGCAGCTCCTCCTGCGCGCCCTCGAGGACATGCAGCTGTCCTGGCCCGCCGCCGACTTCGACGTGGCCGAGCAGCGTCGGCGGCTCGCCGAGTCCTGATCCGGCGTCCGGTCGGGAGGCGCGGCTCGCCGCCGCCACGAGCCTCGCCACCGCTGTGGGGCTGGTCTGCGCGCGCCGGATCGCGTAGACTCGCTCGGTCGGCCTTCGACGCCGTGACAATGTGATCACGGGCTTTTCGTTTGGGTGTGTGTTGCTCGAGGGCTGGAATCACGTCGATCCGCGACGGGATGAACCCCCTCCGCAAGCAGCCCCCGCCGATGTCGCTGTCGGGCGCTGCGGTACGTTGCGCACCCGAGAGAGAACTCATGGCCCCGTACAACAAGGGCGCGGACAACCGCGCCTCCGACCGTGTCCGTCACCCGAACGGCACCCCCGCCGCCCGCAGCAGCAAGCACCGCGGCTTCCGCGCCGCCGACCCGTCGCAGCCGCGGCAGAAGCAGCGCTGGGACGCCGAGGAGCGTCGCGGTCGTTCTGCGCAGGGCGAGCGTCCTGCGCGTCCGAACTGGGAGCCGCGGGACGCCGGGGCCCGACGCCCCGAGCGCGACGACCGCGGCGGCCGTCGGTTCGACCGTGACGACCGTGCGCCGCGTCGCTTCGACCGCGACGACCGTGCCCCGCGTCGTGACTCGGGCGACCGTGCACCCCGTCGCTTCGACCGTGACGAGCGCGCTCCGCGCCGGTTCGACCGTGACGACCGTGCGCCGCGTCGTGACTCGGACGACCGTCCCCGTCGCTCCTTCGACCGTGACGACCGCGCCCCGCGTCGCTTCGACCGTGACGATCGTGCACCCCGTCGCTTCGATCGTGACGACCGTGCCCCGCGTCGTGACGCGGACGACCGTGCACCCCGTCGCTTCGACCGCGACGAGCGCGCGCCGCGCCGGTTCGACCGTGACGACCGGGCGCCGCGTCGTGACGCGGACGACCGTCCCCGTCGCTCCTTCGACCGTGACGAGCGCGCTCCGCGCCGGTTCGACCGTGACGACCGGGCGCCGCGTCGTGACGCTGACGAGCGTCCCCGTCGCTCCTTCGACCGTGACGAGCGCGCCCCGCGCCGGTTCGACCGCGACGACCGCGCCCCCCGCCGTGACGCGGACGACCGTCCCCGTCGCTCCTTCGACCGCGACGACCGTGCCCCGCGGCGCTCCGACCGCGAGGACACCGGCCGCACCCCCTTCGTCCCGGCGGACGACGTCAAGCTCGAGAAGCTCCAGGCCGAGGCGACCGTCGCGGCCGACGTCGAGGGCGTGACCTTCGGCGACCTCGGCATCGGCGGCAACATCTCCCGCGCCCTGCAGGAGCTCGGCGCGAGCAGCCCGTTCCCGATCCAGGCGGCGACGATCCCCGACGTCCTCGCCGGCAAGGACGTGCTCGGCCGTGGCCGCACCGGCTCCGGCAAGACCATCGCGTTCGGCGCCCCGCTCGTCGAGAAGCTCATGGAGAACGGCGGCGGCACGAAGCGCAAGATGGGCCGCGCGCCGCGTGCGCTGATCCTCGCGCCGACCCGTGAGCTCGCCCTGCAGATCGACCGCACCGTGCAGCCGATCGCCCGCTCGGTCGGTCTGTTCACGACGCAGATCTACGGCGGTGTCCCGTACGGCCGTCAGGAGGGCGCCCTCCAGCGCGGTGTCGACATCATCGTCGGTACGCCGGGCCGGGTGCAGGACCTCATGAACAAGGGGAAGCTCGACCTCAGCGAGGTCGTCATCTCCGTGCTCGACGAGGCGGACCACATGTGCGACCTCGGGTTCCTCGAGCCGGTGCAGGAGATCCTGTCCGCGACCGCCGAGGTGACCCCCGAGGGCAACCGCGCGCAGAAGCTCCTCTTCAGCGCGACGCTCGACGCGCAGGTCGCCTCGCTGGTCGAGCAGTTCCTGCACGAGCCGAGCGTGCACGAGGTCGCCGGTGAGGACCAGGCGTCCTCGACGATCGACCACCGCGTGCTCGTGGTCGAGCAGCGCCAGAAGGACCAGCTGCTCGAGGAGCTCGTGTCCGGCGACGGCAAGACCATCGTGTTCGCCCGCACCCGCGCGTACGCCGAGCGCCTCGCCGACCAGTTCGAGGACGCCGGCATCCGCGCGACCTCGCTCCACGGCGACCTGAACCAGTCGCGCCGGACGCGCAACCTGCAGCTCCTCACGAGCGGCCGGGTCAACGTGCTCGTCGCGACGGACGTCGCCGCCCGCGGCATCCACGTGGACGACGTCTCGCTCGTCGTGCAGGCCGACGCCCCGGACGACTACAAGGCGTACATGCACCGTTCCGGCCGGACCGGTCGTGCCGGCAAGGAGGGCACGGTCGTGACGATCGTCCCGCGCAGCCGTCGCCGCAAGATCGAGGGCATCCTCGAGCACGCGGAGATCGAGGCGGACCTCGTCGACGCCGCTCCCGGTGACGGGATCGTCGCGGAGCTCGCCGCGCGGTAGTCGCGAGCAGCGGACGGACGGGAGGCCCGTGGCGGGATCGCCACGGGCCTCCCGTCCGTCCGCACCGCGTCAGCGGTTGAAGAAGAGCAGTCCCCGGACGTAGCCGGCCTGGCCGGCGTGCTGCGTGCAGTCGTCGAGGATGCTCACCAGACGCGCACCGGCCGTGACGGGCGGGTCCCACGCGTCGTCGACCACGGGGTCGAAGTCCTCCGGCGCGAGCGAGCCCACGTACGCGACCGTGCGCTCGTGGACGGCCCGCAGGTACCCGTTCAGCAGGTCGGCGGACGCGCGGACGCGACCGACGTCGTCGCGGGACATGCCGTAGCCGAGCGCTTCCGCGGGGAACGGCAGCCCGAACCGCTCGACCCAGCCGTCGGCGGTCCAGACCTGCTCGGAGCCGGCGAGGTCGGCGATCTGCGCGTCCTGCCCGCGGGCGATGTGCCAGGCCAGCCACGCGAGGGTGTTCGCGCCGGTCGCCGGACGCGACGCCAACTGGTCCTCGGACAGCCCCTCGACGGCACGTGCGACCGTCGACGGCACGCGGGAGAACGCTTCGATGAGGAGTTCGGAAGGGGTCATGCCGGCAACGCTACGCGGCGAGCCCGACACGGTCCGTCACACGCCGGCGGCGACGTCCGTCTCGACGTCGTCGTCCCTGCCGGGGGTGCCGGACCGGCGGTCGAGCGCAGCGCCGAGGCGTTCGAGGACACCGGTGAGCCGGGCGCGGTCGCCGGGTGCGACGGCGTCACGGAAGGCACCGGCCCAGACGGCGCCGATCTCCTGCGCGACCGCGGACCCGGTGGGGGTCAGGTGGAGCAGGACGCTGCGACGGTCGCCCGGGTTCGGACGTCGATCGATGTGCCCGTGCTGCTCGAGGCGGTCGACGAGCGACGTCGTGGCGCCCGTCGACAGTTCGAGGTACTCGCCGACCTGTTTCGGGGTGACGCCCTGCCCGTCGGCCGCGGCGAGGAAGAACAGGCAACGGCTGTCGGTCGCGTGCAGGCCGCGCACGGCGCTCTCGTGGTGCATGACACGTGCGTGCTGCACCTGGAGCAGGCGGAACGCGGTCAGCAACGCGGCGAGGTCGGTGTCCGGGGACGGTTCGGGCACGCTCACGGTCGGGGAGACGGGGGCGGGCGGCAGCCGCGTGGGGAGTACGGGAGTGGTGTCCGTCAACGGGCGGCTCTTCTCGGGTGGGGGATCGCGGGGACGATCGGCGGCTCGACACGGGACGACGGCCGTGCTGCCCATCCAACGTGCATCTCGCTCGTCGAGCCACCCCCAGCAGTGGGGACGTCTCACCGGTTGTGGGTCGCTCGGCGGCGAAGTAGCTTCATCGTCGTACCACCCAACCACGGCACCGAAGCGCGACCAACCACCGCGGGCCCGGCGCCACCTTCCGGATCAGGAGCACCACCATGTCCCGTGTGACCCCGCGCGCCGCGCGACTCGCCGCCTGGATCGCCGTCCCCGCCGCTCTCGTGGCCTCGGGCGTCGTCGTCTCCACGGCCTCCTACTCGGCCTTCTCGGCCACGACGGTCAACCCGACCAGCAACTGGACCGCGGGGAGCGTCGCGTTGAGCGACGACGACAACAACACCGCGCTGTTCTCCGCGACGGGCCTCAAGCCCGGCTCGACGGGGTCCAACTGCATCACGGTGACGTCGACCGGCTCGCTGCCCTCGACCGTGAAGCTCTACGGCACGAACGCGTCGGCGACGAAGGGGTTGGACGCCAACACGACCCTGACCGTCGAGCAGGGCACGGGCGGCGGCTTCGGTTCCTGCAGCGGCTTCACCCCCGCGTCCGCCAACGGCACCCTGTACAGCGGACTGCTCAGCGGGTTCACGGCGTCGAACTTCGCCACCGGGCTCGGCACGTGGGCCCCGACCGGCACCGCGTCCGAGTCGCGCGTCTACCGCTTCACCTACACGGTCTCGAGCACGGCACCGAACACCGTGCAGGGCGGCACCGCGGCGCTCGGCTTCACCTGGGAGGCCCAGAACAGCTGAGCCGCACCGACGGGGGCGCAGTCGGCGCTCCCGTCCGGCACACCCCTCACAGTCAGCGCCCCCGGTCGAAGGCAGTCATGACGAGCATCCCGGTGCACGGCGGTCCCGCGCCGCACGCGGTGCTGCGCGACGCCGTCGACTGGGGGCGCGTCGTCGTCGCGACCCTGGCGCGCGGGGTCGTCGTGACCCTGCTCGGCCTCGCGCTGTGGGCCGCCGCCCCCGCGGTCATCGGCTGGCAGCCGACCACGGTGATGACCGGGTCGATGGAACCGCGGCTCACCCCGGGAGACGTCGTGGTCGCACGGCCGGTCACGGGCGACGACGTCCGGATGGGCAAGATCCTGCTCGCCGACGACCCGGACCGTCCCGGGCACCTCCGGATGCACCGCTACGTCGACGACGGCCCCCACCGCACGCTCGTGACCAAGGGGGACGCCAACCCGCAGCGGGACTCGACACCCCTGCAGCGTCCGGCCGTGCACGGGATCGCGTTCCTGCGGGTGCCGTGGGTCGGGGTGCCGATCGTCTGGATCCGGACCGGTCAGTGGGGCCCCGTCGGCGCGCTGGCGCTCGCCGTGGTCGGTCTCCTCGCCCTCTGCGCGGTCGACGGGTCGCTGCGTCGACTGACCGGAGCGACTCGGCGCGACGGCGACGACCCCGGCGACGACGACGAACGGGAGGGCGACGACCTCGACGGCGGGGACGACGCCGTGGGCGCCCGGGGCGACGGCCGGGAGACGCGTGACGGCGCCGCCACGCGCCTCCCGGCCCGGGACGGCCCGGACCAGGACCGGCGGGGCCTGCGTCGTCACCGTCGCCGCGTCCGGCGCCTCCGCCGACTCGGCGGCGCAGCAGCCGTCGTCGTCCTCGCGTCCGGTGTCGGCGCGCTGCACCCCGCGTCCGCGTCGGCGGTCCCGTGGTCGGCGTCCACCGGCGGCCAGACGTCGTCGTTCGCGGCGACGACCGCGGTCGGCGTCGCGACCCTCACGTGCACGCAGACGACGTCCGGCTCCGTGACGATCGCGTGGACGTACCCGGGCGTCCCGGCCTCGTCCTTCGACCTCGTCACCGGCAGCACGCAGCTGGCGACCGTGCCCGGCAGCGCACGGTCGATGGTCTACGGCGGCTCGGGGCTCGTCGACCTCGGCACCACGTACGCGCTGAACCTGCGCACGAACCTCGGCAGCAACTGGACGGCGCTGAGCGTCCCGGTCGTGCGGATCAAGGTCGTCTCCGTCCTCGGGGCGGCCACGGCCACCTGCGCCTGAGGACCGCGGCGCGCTGTCCTCCACAGCCGACCGCGGGGCGCCGCGGGATGTCCGCGGCCGCCGCTACCGTGACGGCATGCGCATCCTGCACACCGGCGACTGGCACCTGGGCCGCACGCTGCTGGGCGCCGACCTGCTCGAGCACCAGGCGGCGTTCCTGGACTGGCTCGTCGGCCAGGTGCGCGAGCGCGCGATCGACCTCGTCGTCATCGCGGGTGACGTGTACGACCGCGCGATCCCGCCGGTCGACGCGGTCCGCATGCTGTCCCACGTGCTCGAACGCCTCGCCGAGACCACGACGGTCGTGCTGACCCCGGGCAACCACGACTCCGCGGCCCGACTCGGCTTCGGTGCCGGCGTGATGGGCTCCCGCGTCCGCATCCTCGCCGAACCCGCCGGCATCGCGACGCCGGTGACCGTGCCCGACGACGACGGCCCCGTCGCGGTCTACGGCATCCCCTACCTGCACCCGGACCTCACCCGGTACGCGCTCGCGGCGGTACCCGACGAGCCGCTCGCCCGGTCCCACCAGGCGGTGGTGGGTGCGGCGATGGACCGCGTCCGTGCCGACCTCGCCGGCCGCCCGGGCACGCGCAGCGTCGTCGTGGCGCACGCGTTCGTGGGCGGCACCGAAGCGAGCGACAGCGAGCAGGACATCCGTGTCGGCGGGGTCGACCGGGTGGCCGCGGACGTCTTCGACGGCGTCGACTACGTGGCGCTCGGGCACCTGCACGGTCCGCAGCGCGTCGGGGCCGGGGACCGCATCCGCTACGCGGGTTCGCCCCTCGCGTTCTCGTTCGGCGAGCGGAACCAGCAGAAGTCCGTCACCGTGGTCGACCTCGACGCCGCCGGCGGGGTCACCGTCGAGCTCGTCCCGGCCCCCGTGCCCCGACGGCTCGTCGACGTCCGGGGCAGCATCGACGACATCGAGTCGGGCACCTTCCGGTCGGCGGCGGACGCCTGGGTCCGGGTGGCGGTCACCGACCCGGTGCACCCCGAGCGGATGTACGCGCGGGTGAAGGACCACCTCCCGCACGCCCTCGCGATCACGCACGAACCGGTCGACCGCGGCACGCGGGCGACGGCCCGGGCCGTCTCGGCGACGTCCGACCCGGTCGAGGTGGCGGCCGACTTCGTGGCCTTCGCGACCGGTGCCGAGCCGACCGACGACGACCGCGCGATCCTGACCGAGGCGTACGAGGCCGCTGCGCTGGCCCTGCAGCGCGAGGGGGACCGCTGATGTACCTGCACCGTCTCGAACTCCGTGCGATCGGCCCCTACCCCGACCTCGTGTCGATCGACTTCGCGGCGCTCGCCGCGTCGGGCGTCTTCCTGCTCGAGGGGCCGACGGGTTCCGGCAAGTCGACGATCATCGACGCCGTGGTCTTCGCTCTCTACGGCAAGCTCGCCGGTGCCGACGCCACCGACGACCGGCTGCACAGCCAGCACGCCGACCCGTCGGTCGAACCCTTCGTCGAGCTCGTCTTCGAGACGAGCGCGGGCGTGTTCCGGATCCGGCGCACCCCCCAGTACGACCGTCCGAAGCAGCGGGGTACCGGCACCGTGCGGCAGCAGGCGTCCGTGCAGCTCGTCCGCCTGGCCGACCCGGCCGACGTCGCGGGCGAGCCCCTGTCCGCTCGCATCCCCGAGGTGGCGGTCGAGATCGCGCGCATCGTCGGACTCGACCGCGCGCAGTTCCTGCAGACCGTCGTGCTGCCGCAGGGCGAGTTCGCCCGCTTCCTGCGCTCGACGGGGGAGGACCGCCGGAAGCTCCTGCAGTCCCTCTTCGGCACCCAGGTCTACGACCGCACGGCCGACGAGCTCGCGGCTCGGCGGCGCGCGGTGCAGGCCGAGGTCGACGGCGCGGACGCACGGGTGCGGGACGCCCTCGCGCGATTCGCGCAGGCGGCCGACGTCGACGACCCGGACGAGTCCGTCGTCGCGCCCACCGTCGCGACGCTCCGGGCGGCGGCCGACGCCGCCGAGGCGGTCCGTGCGGCAGCGGCGCAGACGGCGTCCACCGCCGCGGCCCACGAGCAGGCGGTCACCGCGCGCGCGGTGGCGCTCGACCGGCGGGCCGGGCTGCTGCAGCGCCGGTCGCTCCTCGACGCGGCGGCGCCCGACGTCGATGCTGCGCGGACGCGGCTCGCGCTCGCCGAACGAGCAGCCCGCGTCGCGGCGGTGGCGGACGGACTCGACGCCGCTCGTGTCCGCGCAGCCGAGGCGTCGACGGCGGCCGAGGCGCTCCACACCCGTCACCACGTGACCGAGACGGGGGACGCCCTCGCACGCCGACGTGCTGCGGTCGCCGAGTGCCTGGCGGGGGTCCGTCACCTGGTCCCGGTCGAGGCCGCGTCCGCCGGCCGTCGCCGCGCGCTCGACGACGCGGTCGCCCGGGCCGGACTGCTCGCCGAACGCGTGGTCGAGCTCGACGGCGCGCTCGACCTCCGGCCCGCCGGACGGGCGCGCATCGTCGAGGACGCCCGCAGTGCCGCCGAGACGGCTGCCGGCGCCGAGGCCGCGCGGCTCGAGGTCGAGCGCGTCGGGCGACTCCGAGCCGACCTCGACGAACGCACCGCGGCGGAGCGCAGGGTGCACGACGCCGAGGGATCGGTACGGTCCGCCCGGGCCGCTGCGCACGACCGCGTCCGGGCGGAGCAACAGCTCCGGGAACGCCGCATCGCGGGTCTCGCGGGCGAACTCGGCGCTGCGCTCGGACCGGGCGACCCCTGCCCGGTGTGCGGGGCCACCGAGCACCCCGTGGTCGCCGTCCCGCAGGACGACCACCCCACGGCCGAGGCGATCGAGGCCGCGGCCCGGCTGGCGCGTCGGGCCGAACAGGACCTCTCCGACGCCGCCGCGACGCTCGCGGTCGAACGGGCCGCCCTCGACCGGCTCGTGCAGGTGCTCGGCGACACCGACGCGGCGAGCGTCGACGCCCTGGCCGTCGCCGCGACCGCCCGGGTCGAGGCGACGCACGCCGCGGCGGTCCGGGTCCGCGAACTCGAGCAGGAGCGGGCCGCGCACGACGAGCAGACGCGGGCCCTCGAACGGCAGCGCAACGACGTCGCCACGGAGCAGGCGGTGCTGGCCGCGTCGACGGCGACTGACGCCGAACGCGTCGAGCAGGACGCCGCGGCGGTCCGGCAGGCGATCGAGCACGTCGCCGTGTTCCTGGACGACGACCCCGGTTCCCTGCGCGCCGGCGTCGAGCAGCTCGACGCCCTGATCGCGCGACTCGAGGCCGTGATCCGCGCCGACGACCACGCCGCGGCCGCGGCCTCGGCCGTGCAGGAGCGGTCGGCGGAGGTCGAGCGGGTCGTCGCCGAGCAGGAGTTCGACGACGTCGACACCGCACGCGGCGCGCTGCTCGCCCGGTCGGACACCGACCGGCTGCGCACGGTCGTGGCGGACGCCGAGCGCGAGCGCGCCGTCGTCGACGCCGGCCTCGCCGAACCCGCCGTGGTGGCCGCCGCGGACGACGACCCCGACCGGATCGACCTCGCCGGGGCCCGATCGGCTCGTGCGTCGGCCGCGATCGCCGCCGACGAGGCCACCCGTGCGGCGACCTCGGCGTCGGACCGCGCTGCGGCCTCGGAGCGGTGCGCGGCCGACGTCACGGCAGCGGTCCGGGCCCGCGACGACGTGTCGGCACGCAGCCGGGCGGTCGTGCGGCTCGCCGACGTCGCGGCCGGCCAACCCGCGGTCAACCCGAGCGGGATCACCCTCGGTACCTACGTGCTCATGCGACGCTTCGAGGACGTCGTCGCGGCGGCGAACGACCGGCTCCGGGCGATGCTCGCGGGACGGTTCACGCTCGAGACGTCCGATGAACGCGAAGCCGGCTCGCGTGCTCGGCGCACCGGGCTCGCGCTCGCGGTGCACGACCAGACGACCGACAGCCGGCGCGCTCCGGGCAGCCTGTCCGGCGGCGAGACCTTCACCGTGTCGCTGTGCCTGGCGCTCGGTCTGGCGGACGTCGTGCAGGCCGAGGCGGGCGGCGTCTCGCTCGGCACCCTCTTCGTCGACGAGGGGTTCGGCACGCTCGACCCCGAGACCCTCGACGACGTCATCGGGCAGCTCTCACGGCTGACCGCCGGTGGCCGGCAGGTCGGGATCGTCAGTCACGTCGAGGAACTCAAGCAGCGGATCCCGGAACGGATCGCCGTGCGCCGGACGGGCGCGGGCGGTTCTCGGGTCACCACGACCGTCTGAGTCGGCGGCCGCGTCCGGTTGTCAGGGCGACGGCGTGGCGTCGACGGTGCCGTCCGGCGGCGGCAGGATGTCGGCCGCGATCCACGGGAACACCCAGGTGAACAGCACGAACACCAGGGCGGCGAGCAGCACGAGCAACTCGATCACCTTGAGGGCGGTGGGCCCGGGCAGGATCCGCCACACGAACGGGAAGATCACTTCGACGTCTCCGCGAGTTCCTTCGGGGTGCCCTCGGACGCGGGCATCCAGTAGTCGAGCTTGGCGTGCGTGACGTAGCGCTCCTTGGCGGACCACATCGGGTGGCACGCGGTCAGCGTGAGCCAGCGGTCGTCGGCGGTGGGTTCGACACCGGGCTTGTTCGGCACGGGCGCGATGGTCTCGATGTGGTCGGGCGTCACGATCTGCGAGTCGGTGACCTTGTACACGTACCAGACGTCGAACTTCGTCCTGGCGTCGGTGACCCGGACGACGACCGCGTCACCCGGCTTGAGGTCGGCGATCTGGTTGAGCGGCTTGCCGTAGGTCACGCGGTGCCCGGCGACGGCGAAGTTGCCCTCGGCGCCCGGCATCGCGGTGTCCTGGTAGTGCCCGAGGCCGATCGTGTTGAGGACCTTCTCACGGTCGGTGCCCTCGCCGATGGGTCGGTCGTAGTCCTTGCCGAACCGGGGGATCTGCATGGTCCCGAAGACGTCGGTCACGTCCGGGGGTTCGGCGAGCACGGGTGCGGGGCCGTGGTGCTCGGTGCCGGCCACCTTCGGGGTCTGCGCCTGGTCGAGCCCGTCGACGAGGTGCGTCTGCGCGTGCACGGCGACGACGTCGGTCCACCACGCGGTCCACACGACGTAGAGGCCGGTGCCCGCGCCCGCGATGATGAGGAGCTCCGCGATCAGGGACACGATCGCGCCGCCGACCGTCTGCCGGGGGCGGGGCGCCCGGGCGGCACGATCGGCTCCGCCGCGCCGGGCGTGGCGCGACGGGAGGGTCTCGTGTGCGGTCACGGGGCTCCTGATCCGGAAGGGGTGGTCGGACAGGTCTATCAGACCACGGCGACGGCACGGTGACGGAGTTCTCCACAGCACCGTTACCGTGAGGAGATGCAGCACGTCCTCCGCGCCTTCACCCCGGCAGACACCGACGCCGTCATCGCCCTCTGGGAGGCCTGCGAGCTCGTGCGACCGTGGAACGACCCACGACGGGACATCGCCAGGAAGCTGTCCGTGCAGCCGGAGCTCTTCCTCGTCGCCGAGGACCCGGCCGGCGCCGTCGTCGGCGCGGGCATGGCCGGGTTCGACGGCCACCGTGGCTGGGTGAACTACCTCGCGGTGCGCCCGGACCTGCAGGGCTCCGGCCTGGGCCGGGCGTTCATGGCGGAGTTCGAACGCCTGCTCACCGACCTCGGCTGCCCGAAGCTCAACCTGCAGGTGCGCGCGGGCAACGAGCAGGTGCTCGGGTTCTACGAGTCGCTCGGCTACGCCCCGGACCATACGGTGTCGCTCGGGAAGCGCCTGATCCCCGACGGCTGACCGCGACCGGTCACGTCAGCGCCAGCCCCACCGACGCGGCGAACGCGAGCACGATCCCGGCCCACTGCACCGGGGTGAGCCGCTCCCGCAGCACGATGCCGGCGAGCACCACGGTGCCGATCGGGTAGAGGGCGTTCAGCACGCTCACCACGGGCAGCGTCGCCGGGTCGTCCCCCGCGTGCAGTGCGGCCTGGACGCAGACGTTCGCCAGGGCGTCGAGGACGCCGCAGGCGACCACGACGAGCAGCAGCCGCGGCACGCGCACCGACCGTCGCGGGCGTGCGGTGGGCCCGGGAGGCACGGCAGACCCCGGGACGTCGGCCGCCGTCGCGGGGTCTGCCGCGCCTCCCGGCCGGCCGGTCCGTCGCGGGACGACCGCCGCGACACCGAGCAGCACCGCCTGCAGGGCCCGGGCGACGACCAGGGGTGCGACGCCGGAGTCGGACGGTGTGAGGTCGTAGGCGAGCACGATGCCGCCGAACCCGCACCCGGCGACCGCAGCGGTCACCAGTCCCACAGCGGTGACGCGCGCGCCCGAGGAGTCCCGGACGGCGGCGACGAGCACCACCGCGACCACGGCCACCGCGAGTGCGGCGACCGCGAGCCCGGACAGCGTGGTCCCGCGGAGGACCGCGACCAGCACGGGCACCACCGCGGCGAACACGGCGGTCAGCGGCGAGAGCACGCTCATCGGTCCGATCGCGAGCGCGCGGTACAGGAGGAGCACGCCGACGCCCCCGGACACACCGGCGACCGCGCCCCACAGCGTGGCCGACGCGCTGAACCGCCCGCCCACCACCAGGAGCCCGACCAGGAGCGGCACGATCCCCACGGCCGAGGCGACGGCGGCGACGGTCACGGGGCGGAGCCGTCGTGAGGCCAGGCCGCCGAGGAAGTCGGCGGCCCCGTAGACGAGGGCGCCGGAGAGGCCGAGGACGACGGTGAGCACGGCTCCCATCCTGCCCGGCCCGGTAGCCTGCACGGCGTGAGCGTTCCCTACCACCGCCTTCCCCGCGTCGACGCACGCTGGCGGTGGTGGCGCCCGCTGGTGGCCCTCGCCGTCCTCGCCGGGTGGTACATCGCCTCCCAGGTCGTGATCGCGGTGGCGTACTTCGTGCCGATCGGTGCGACGCAGGGCCCGCAGGGGCTGATGGACCTGCAGAACGACCTGGCGAGCGGTGCGCTCGACCCGACGGACCCGGTCGTGCTGTCGATGTCCCTGGTGTCCCTCGTGGTCCTGCTGCCCGGCATCCTGGTGGCCGTGCGGATCGCACGGGTCGGGCCGGCCGGCATCCTGTCCTCGACGCGCTTCCGCGTGCGCTGGGCCTGGACGGCGTGGTGCCTCCTCCCGACGCTGGTGATCGCGGCGATCATGTTCGTGGTGCAGACCGGCCTGTTCCAGGACGGCGGGATGATCACGACCGAGGGCGGCTTCGCGTGGAACCACGCCGTGATCGGTCAGTCGACGGTCTCCCTCGGCACCCTCACGCTGACGATCGTCCTGGTCCTGCTGCTCGTGCCGTTCCAGGGGGCGGCGGAGGAGTACATCTTCCGCGGCTTCCTCATGCAGACCATCGGGTCGTGGATCCCCGTCCGTGTCGTCGGCACGGTCGTCGCCGTCGCGGTGTCCACCGTGGTGTTCGCGCTGCTGCACATCCCGAACGGCTACAACGTCTGGGGGATCCTCGACGTGGGATCGTTCGGCCTGGTCGCGGCGATCATCGTCCTGCGCACCGGCGGCCTCGAGGCCACGGTCCTGCAGCACGCCTTCAACAACATCATGATCTTCGTGCTGCAGGCGCCGGGGTGGTCGGGGATCGACCTGACCTCGCAGGACGCGAACGGCACGGTCGGCGGCTGGCTCGTCACCCTCGGCACGTCGCTCCTCTACTGGGGCATGGTCGAGCTCCTGGCGTGGTGGCGCCGACTGGACCGGCGGTTCGCCGGCCGGCCGGCACCGCGGTTCCGCGGTCCGGCCCCCGTGTGGGCGGGCGGTCGTCAGTGGCTCCGTCCTGGAGGCGCGGGCTGGGCGACCGCACCGGCTCGCTCCACGGACGTGGCCGGGTCCGGCGACGGAGCTGTGGACGACGCCGTGGGTGTCGCCGGTCGGCCGTAGGCTCGTGGCATGAGCACCACGCCCGCGCCCGCCGTGCCTGCTCCCCGCGACGTCGTCGGCGCCACGTCCGACGGGTCCGCGGCCGACCGGGCGGCGCTCGAGGCGCTGCGCACCGTCTGGGGGTACGACGACTTCCGCGGCGAACAGGCCGCGATCATCCACCAGGTGGTCTCGGGTGGGGACGCGCTCGTCCTCATGCCGACCGGTGGCGGCAAGTCGCTCTGCTACCAGGTGCCGTCGCTCGTCCGTGACGGCGTCGGTGTCGTGGTGTCGCCGCTCATCGCGCTCATGCAGGACCAGGTGGACGCCCTCGCCGCGAACGGCGTGCGGGCCGCCTTCCTCAACTCGACGCAGGGCCCCGACGAACGTGCCCGGGTCGAGCGTGCCGTCGTCTCGGGCGAGGTCGACATGCTCTACCTCGCCCCCGAGCGGCTCCGGCTCGAGTCCACCCGTGCCCTGCTCGACCGTGCACGGGTGGCGCTGTTCGCCATCGACGAGGCGCACTGCGTGGCGCAGTGGGGCCACGACTTCCGCCCGGACTACCTCGAGCTGAGCGTCCTGCACGAGCGCTGGCCGACCGTGCCGCGCATCGCCCTCACCGCGACCGCGACGCCGCAGACCCACCGCGAGATCTCCGCACGGCTCGGCCTCGACGACGCCGCGCACTTCGTCGCCGACTTCGACCGGCCGAACATCCAGTACCGCATCGAGCCCAAGACCGGCGCCCTGCAGCAGCTGCTGACCTTCATCCGCACCGAGCACAGCGGCGACGCCGGCATCGTCTACTGCCTGTCCCGGAACTCCGTCGAACGCACGGCGGCCGCCCTCGCCGAGCAGGGGATCCCGGCGCTGCCGTACCACGCGGGTCTCGACGCCAAGGTGCGCGAGCGCAACCAGTCACGGTTCCTCCGCGAAGACGGCATCGTCATGGTCGCCACCATCGCGTTCGGCATGGGCATCGACAAGCCCGACGTCCGGTTCGTGGCGCACCTCGACCTGCCGAAGTCGGTGGAGGGCTACTACCAGGAGACCGGTCGTGCCGGGCGTGACGGGCTGCCGTCGACCGCGTGGCTCGCGTACGGCCTGAACGACGTCGTGCAGCAGCGTCGGATGATCGACCAGTCCGAGGGCGACGCCGCGCACCGTCGGCAGTTGAGCGCGCACCTCGACGCCATGCTCGCCCTGTGCGAGACGATCGAGTGCCGCCGCGTCCGTCTGCTCGCGTACTTCGGGCAGGAGTCGACGGCGTGCGGCAACTGCGACACGTGCATCGCACCGCCCGAGTCGTGGGACGGCACGGTCCCGGCACAGAAGCTCCTGTCGACCGTCGTGCGGCTCGACCGCGAGCGCGGCCAGCGGTACGGCGTCTCGCACCTCGTCGACATCCTCGTGGGCAAGCAGTCGCCGCGCGTGCTGGAACTCCGGCACGAGTCGCTCGCGACCTTCGGCATCGGCAGCGACCTGAGCGAGGCCGAGTGGCGTGCGGTCGCTCGGCAGTTGCTGGCGCAGGGGTACGCGGCGGTGTCCGGCGACGGGTTCGGCACCGTCGTCCTCAGCCCGACCAGCGCCGACGTCCTCGGCGGTCGCGTGACCGTCCGGATGCGTCGCGACCCGGTGAAGGCCCCGCGGGGCAACCGGTCTCGGCGGGCGGTCGTCACGGACATGCCGCAGGAGGCCGTCGGACTGTTCGAGGCGCTCCGCGCGTGGCGGGCGGCACAGGCCCGCGAGCAGGGCGTCCCCGCCTACGTCGTGTTCAACGATGCGACCCTGCGGGGGATCGCGGCGGTGAAGCCCGCCGACGAGGACCAGCTGGCCGAGATCTCCGGCGTGGGCGGCGCGAAGCTCGAACGGTACGGCCGGGCCGTGCTCGACGTCGTGGCGACAGCCGACTGACGACACATTCCCGGAGCGGCATGCTGTCGCCGCACCTCTCACTACACTCGGAGACTCCCGTCACGAGGAGGCCCGGTGTCCGGATCGACGAAGCTCACCACCACGCTCAGCCGTGCGGTGGTGACGCCGCTCGCGCGGATGCTGTGGCGGCCGAGGATCATCGGTCGGAAGAACGTCCCGAAGCGCGGCCCGGTCATCCTGGCGAGCAACCACCGGTCGTTCATCGACTCCCCGGCGATCACGCTGATGGCGCCACGGAAGGTGTCCTTCCTCGCGAAGCAGGAGTACTTCACGGGGACCGGGTTCCGCGGTGCGGTGTCGCGGGCGTTCTTCGGCGGCATCGGCGCGATCGGGGTCGAACGTGGAGCGGGGTCGGCGGCGCAGCACGCCCTCGACCTCGGTCTGGAGCGGCTCGAGGCGGGCGAGGCGTTCGCGATCTACCCCGAGGGGACGCGCTCGCTCGACGGCCGGCTCTACAAGGGTCGGACGGGCGTGGCCTGGCTGGCGCTGACGAGCGGCGCTCCCGTGGTGCCCGTCGCGCTCACGGGGACCGAGGACGTCCAGCCGGTCGGGTCGCGCGTGCCGAGGCTGGCGCGCGTGACGATCGAGTTCGGCGCACCGCTCGACCTGTCCTCGTTCGGTGAGGCCTCGTCCGGTCGTGCCCGTCGGCACGCGACCGACGCGGTGATGGCGGCGATCCAGGAGCTCAGCGGTCAGGAGCCGGCGAACACCTACAACAACCCGCCGGCCACGATCGTCGAGCGCGTGCGACAGGTCCTGCGACGCGACGACCCGACCGAGGCCGTGCAACCCGACTGATCCTCGGCGAACCGGTGTGACACTATTGCGCATCTGAAATATCGGTGGTTGAATGGCGCGGTGCCCAGGGGCACACTCGCCGCGATCCGGGCGACCGGACCGTCCCACACCTGATCGGAAGGCCAGCAGCATGTCCTCCACGCCGCTCTTCGACTCCATCGCCCGCCGCTCCGACGAGCCCGTACCCGCACGGCCCGCACCGGCACGGCCCGCAGCGCGGCCGTCGCTCGCACTGGTCACGGACACGTCCGCGCCGACGTCGCCGACGACCGCTCCGGTCCGCCCTCGTGACTCGACGCTCGTCCCGGCCTCACTCGTCGCCGCCATCGACGAGATCCCGGCACGGGTCGTCGCTGCGGCCGGGTCCACGCACGCGGTCGCGGCCGACCAGCTCGTCCTGGTCGAGGCGGTCGCGGACGCGATCACCCGTGCCGTGGTCGATGCCGTCGTCACGGAGCTCGAGCGGATCGTCCGCGACGGCGTCGTCCGCGCCTGACCCGAGCACGGCGCACCCCATGACCACGACGCCCGACCTGCCGAAGCGTCCACGCGGAGCCGCCCGGTACGCGGCACCCACCGCGCCGGCCACGGACCACTCGTCGCGTCGTGCCCGTGGGGCGTCCGAGACCACCGGGGCGGTGGTGTCCCCTCCCGTCGCCCCGGTCTCCACCCGCCCGTCGCGCCGTCCGCGACGAGCCTCCCGAGCGACCGGGGCGGTGGTGTCCCCGCCCACCGTCCCGGTCTCCGCCAGATCGTCGCCCCGCGCGCGACGACGACCCCGCGCAGCCACACGGCGCGCCGAGGTGCCGGCGTTCGCGGGTGTCCAGCGCACCGTCTTCCGGGCTGCCGGTCGACCGCTGCGGTCGATCCGTCGAGCCGTCGCGTCGGCGCGGGCGCTCCCCGTGACGGCGACCGTCGTCGCCACCTGCCTGTTCGTCACCGTCGGGACCCCGCAGCACGCGGTCGCGATCCCTGCCGACGGGGAGCTCCCGGCGTCGGCGACGGCACGGGGCGACGCGCAGCAGTACTCGGTCGCCGCGGGGGCCGGAACCGCCGTGCAGCGCGACGCGTTCGCCATCGGCCGGGTCCCGATCCGCGTGCCCGGGGCGCCGCCGCCCACCTCGGGCGGGCTCGCCTCGGCGCGGCCAGTCGACGGCACCGTCCCGGCAGCCGGGGGCTTCGGCTCGCGCTGGGTCCGCGGGTGTGCGGCGTGCTCGACGAACCACCGCGGCCTCGACTTCGCCGCTCCCGTCGGTACCCCGGTCGTCGCGGCCATGCCCGGTCGGGTGGTCGCGGCCGGGGTGTCCGGTGGGTACGGCAACCAGGTCCTCCTGCAGCACCCCGACGGCTCGCAGACCCGGTACGGGCACCTGTCACGGATCAGCGTCCGGGTCGGTCAGTCGGTCGCCGCCGGCGAAGGGGTCGGTGCCGTCGGGGACACCGGCGTCTCCACCGGCCCGCACCTGCACTTCGAGGTCCTGGTCGGCGCGGTCCCGACCGACCCGGCCGTGTGGCTGCGCCATCGGGGTCTGCTCTGAGCCGGGGCGTAGCGTCGTCGGCGGAGCGGCAGAGCGTCGCTCGGGAGACGGAGACGCACGTGCGGGTGACGGTACTGGGGACGGGAACGATGGGGGCCGGGGTGGCGGCGTCGCTGCTCCGCGAGGGCCACGAGGTGACGGTGTGGAACCGGAGCGTCGACAAGGCCACGCCGCTCCACGAGCACGGGGCGACGGTCGCCGAGGACCCGGGCGCAGCGGTCGCCGAGGCCGAGGTCGTGCTGCTCACGCTGTTCGACACGGACGCGGTCGTCGACGTCCTCGAAGCCGCCGCGGGCGAGGCGCCGACGGACGCCGTGTGGGTGCAGGCCTCGACGATCGGGGTCGCCGGCACCGAGACGGTCGTGCAGCTCGCCGGCAAGTACGGCATCACCCTCGTCGAGGCGATGATGCTCGGCACGAAGGCGCCCGCCGAGCAGGGCAAGCTCACGATGCTCGCCGCGGGACCGGCGGACGTGCTCGACCGGATCGACCCGGTCCTCGACGCGATCGGCGCGAAGACCGTCCGCGCCGGCGACCAGGTCGGCGACGGCACCGCGCTGAAGCTCGCCGCCAACGCGTGGGTCGCCTCGATCACCGCGGCGACCGGGCAGTCGCTGGCGATCGCCCGTTCGCTGGGCCTCGACCCCGACCTGTTCCTCCAGGCGATCGCGGGCAGCGCGGGCGACTCGGCCTACGCGCACGTGAAGGGCCGCGCGATGATCGCCGAGGAGTTCCCGGCGCAGTTCGCCCTGGACGGCCTCCGGAAGGACATCGGGCTCATCACGGACGCGGCGCGGACGTCCGGGGTGTCGACCGTGCTGCTCGACGCGCTCGGCCGGGTCTACGCCGACGCCAGCGCAGCGGGCCACGGCAGCGACGACATCGCCGCGGTCGGGACGGCGTTCTAGCGCCTCCGGATCACCGGCGTCGGAGCAACCGTCGGACGGCGTTCGTCAGCCGTCCGACGGTCTCGTCGTTCATGGTGTTCGCGAGGTCGAACGCTTCCTTCGCGGGGTCCGATCCGGCCCGGATGCGGCGGAGCGCGGCGTCGGCCCGGGCGCGGGCGTCGAGCTCCGCGAAGGGCATGTCGTCCTCGGGGTCGTGCGGCGCGGGCGTGTGACCGTGCGTGCCCGTGTCTGCCATGGAAGCAGGCTACGCGGAGCGCCCCTGGACGGCGTCCACGTCGTCGACCACGCGTGCCATCTGGTCGAGGAAGGCGATGATGGTCGCCATCTCGTCGTCCGACAGGTGCTCGGTCGCCTCGACCGCACGGGAGTCGAGCTCGTCGAGCACCCGCATGACGTCGCGCATCGACGCACCGGTCGCGGTGAGGATCACACCGCGACGGTCGTGCGGGTCGGCGTGACGCACGACGTGTCCACTGCGGACGAGTCGGTCGACGAGCGCGGACGTCGACGCGGCCGTGATCTCGAGTTCCTCGGCGAGGTCCTTCGCGTTCACCGTGCGGCCGGTCTTCTCGGCGTCGAGCAGGACCCGGAGCGCGAGCAGGGCGTTCTCGCCGATGCCCAGGCTCTCGCGCGCACGGCGCTGCGCCGAGCTCTCGGCGGTCCGGTACCTACGGAGCGCGTTGAGCACGTCCACCGCGTCGACCCTGGAATCCTTGCCGTACCAGAATCCCGCGGCGCTCGTCGTCACCTCGGAAGTCATGTGATCAATGCTAGACGCTCTAGTTAGATTGTCTAGCGACTGCGCGCATCGGCCGAACGCAACACCCGTGACGCGGGGCCGAAACACCCCGGCAATCCCGGGTCAGTAGGTTCACGGGCATGCAGGAGCCGACGTGCTGAGCCGACTCGCGGGGAGCGTCTTCCACGTCGGGAGCGCCGTCGAACGGACCGACGTCGTCGCTCGGCTGCTCGACGTGTACGTCGCCAGGGGTGAGCCGTCCGGGGTCGACCACGACCGGGTGGTGGCGGCCGAGCTCCGGTCCGTCGTGGGGTCGGCCGGTCCGGCGAACGACCCCGACCGCGCGACGACGATCGACTCGCTCGCGCTCGACCGGCACGAACCGGCGTCCATCGCGTCCGCGGTGGCGGTCGCCAGGGATCACGCGCGCCGAGCGCGGGACGTCGTCTCCACCGAGCTCTGGGACTGCCTCAACGTCACGCGCTCCCGGATGCCGCGCAAGGTGTCGGTCGACCGTGCGCACGAGTTCCTCGGGTGGGTGCGGGAACGGAGCGCGCTCGCCGTCGGGGTCGTCGAGGCGGACGCCAGCCGCGACGAGGTCTGGGAGTTCTTCACCCTCGGTCGGTCGCTGCAGCGGTGCGCGACCACGGCCCGGCTCCTCGCCTCGGGGCTCCTCGACCCGGAGTCCGCTCCCTCGTGGGCGACGGCGCTGCGTGCGTGCGGTGCCGGTGAGGCGTTCCAGCGCGGTCGCGATCACCACACGCTCGGACCGGAGGACGCCGCCGCGTTCCTGCTCCTCGACGAGCACAGCCCCCGGTCGCTGCGTTTCCTGGCGGGTCGGACGGCCGAGTGCCTCGGGGACGTCGCACCGTCGTGCATCGACGACGAGGTGCGCGCCTTCGCGGAGACGCGTGCGGACCTCGAGGCGGTGTCGGAGGAGACGGCGCTCCTGGCCGCACGGGTCGCGGGGCGGCGACTGGCGGCCGCAGCCGACCGGGTCGCGGAGGCGCTGGACGAGCGCGTCTTCGCCGTGTCCGAACCAGCCCGCTAGGGCGCGACGGGCCCGCGGTACCGCGGGACGCGCCGACGGCGGGACGTCCCCGCGCCGCTCGCGTCAGACGGCGCTGGAACGGTCGGCGACCGCCTCGTCCCGTTCGAGGTCCTGCCGCAGGGCCCTGCGCGACGCCCGTGTCCCGACCACGGGGACCGCGTGGGTGATCGCCAGGTGGAGCCTCGTGTCGGCGTCGTACCGCAGCCGGAAGCGTTCGTGCCGGACGAGCCAGACGAGGGCGATCGCGAGGGCCACGAACCCCGATGCCGCACCGACGGCGATGGCCCAGCGCGGTCCCCAGGCGTCCGCCACGGCACCGACGATGGGGGCGCCGATGGGCGTGCCGCCCGCGAAGATCGCCATGTAGAGGGCCATCACGCGTCCGCGCATCGCGGGCTTCGTCGTGGTCTGCACGAGCGCGTTCGCGGTGGTCATGAACGTCAGCGACGCCAGTCCGACGAAGACGAGCACGACCGCGAAGGTCCAGTACGTCGGAGCGAGGGCGGCCGCGACGCACGCGATCCCGAACCCGGCGGAGGCGATCACGAGGGTGCGCATCCGCGGGCGGTCGCGCCGTGCCGAGAGCAGGGCGCCGGCGACCGAGCCGATCGCCATCACCGAGTTGAGCAGACCGAACTCACCGGCGCCCTTGTGGAACTCCACGCGGGCCATCGTCGAGGTGAAGATCGGGAAGTTCACGCCGAAGGTGCCGACGACGAAGATCATGCACAGCACCACGATGATGTCGGGCCGGGTGCGGACGTACTGGAAGCCCGCGACGATCTGCCCCTTGCCACGCTTCGCCCGGACGCGCTCGGCGAGCTGGGACGGGTCGATGAAGCGCAGGGCGACGAGGACCGCCAGGAACGACCCGGCGTTGATCACGAAGACCCAGCCGGAGCCGATCGCGGCGATGAGCACGCCGGCGACCGCGGGGCCGATCAGCCGTGCGGCGTTGAACGACGCGGAGTTCAGTGCGACGGCGTTCGCGACGTGCTCGCCCTGGACGACGTCGGACACGAAGGCCTGACGGATCGGGGTGTCGAACGCGGCGACGATGCCGAGGGCGAGCGCGAAGACGTAGAGCGACCAGAGCGTGGCGGTGTCCGTCAGCACCATGATCCCGAGGCCGAGTCCGAGCGCTCCCATCAGCCCCTGCGTGAGCATCAGCGTCCTCCGCCGGTCGAGCCGGTCGGCGGCGAGGCCGGTGAGGGGGAGGAGCAGCAGCTGCGGTCCGAACTGCAGCGCCATGGTGATGCCGACCGCGATCGCGTCGTTGTCGGAGAGCTTCGTCAGGACGATCCAGTCCTGCGCGGTGCGCTGCATCCAGGTGCCGACGTTGGAGACGAGGGCTCCGGCGAACCAGATGCGGTAGTTCTGGGTCGACAGGGAGCGGAACATGGCGGTCACTGCTGGGCCAGCCTCCTCATGATCTCGGTGGCGTCGGCGAGGGTCTGCCGCTCGGCCTCGGTGAGGTCGGCGAGGCGCGGTGTGAGCCAGCCGTCCCGACGTCGACGGGTCTCCTCGACGAAGGCGGCGCCCGCAGGTGTGGCGCAGAGCAGCACCTTGCGGCGGTCGTCCCCGTGCCCGTCCTTCGACACCAGACCACGCTCGATGAGCACGGCCACGGTCTTGGTCATGGACGGAGGCGTGACGCCGTCCTGGCGGCTGAGGTCGGCGAGGGTCATGGCACCGTCGCGGTGCAGCCGAGCGAGCGCGGAGAACTGCGCGTCGGTGACGCTCGAGTCGGCCTTCTGCGCGCGCAGCGTCCGTGACAGCCGGTTCACGGCGATGCGGAGGTCGGTGGCGTCGGTCACGGGTCGTTAGCCTACCTCATTAGTTCAGTGAACGAACTGGTTTGCGGGTGTAACCTTCCGTTGAGCAACAGGTGTTGCCGAGAGAGAAGGAGAACATGTCCGAGTTCGAGGGCAAGGTCGCCGTCGTCACCGGTGGTGGCAGCGGCATCGGCGAGGCGATCGCGAAGGAACTGGCCGCGGCCGGAGCGAAGGTCGTCGTCACCGACATCAAGGCCGACGCAGCGCAGCGGGTCGCATCGGAGATCGAGACCGCCGGCGGCACGGCCACCGCGTTCGAGGCCAACTCCGCCGTCGCCGCCGACAACGAGCGCATGGTGCAGCACGCGGTGGACACCTACGGTGCACTCCACCTCGCCGTGAACAACGCCGGCATCGGCGCCGCACCGCAGCCGATCGGCGAGTACGACGTCGCCGCGTGGGACCGCGTCCGAGCGGTGGACCTCGACGGCGTCTTCTACGGCCTCCGGTACGAGATCCCGGCCATGCTCACCTCCGGAGGCGGTGCCATCGTGAACATGTCGTCGGTGCTCGGCTCCGTCGGCATCGCGCAGAACGCCGCGTACGTGGCCTCGAAGCACGCGCTCGTCGGCCTGACCAAGGTCGCCGCGCTCGAGTACACGGCCAAGGGCGTCCGGACGAACGCCGTCGGCCCGGGCTTCATCGACACGCCGCTGGTGCGCTCGTCGCTGTCGGCCGAGGAGCTGTCCGCCCTCGAGTCCGAGCACGCGGCCGGCCGGCTCGGCACCGACGCCGAGGTGGCAGCGCTCGTGCTCTTCCTGCTGAGCGAGCAGGCGTCGTTCATCAGCGGCAGCTACCACCTCGTCGACGGCGGCTACAGCGCCCACTGACCCCGGTCGGACGGGAGGCGCGGTGATGGTGGGCGGTCCGGCCCACCAGCACCGCGCCTCCCGTCCGTCGCCGTGGGACGTCGGACCGTCAGCTGGCGTCGGCCGCGAGGATCGCGTCGTGGGGGAGCAGGGCGTGCACGCCCCACGTGCGGTTCGCGACCTGGGTCACCCGCATGCTCACCGCGACGCTCGCCATCGCGAGCGCCTCGGCGCGGGTGATGCCGTGCAGACCGGCGATCCAGTCGACCATGCGGTCGAGCGCGGTGGTCGTCGCGGCGTTCAGGTCCGCGTCGAACCCGAACGTGATCCGTCCGGCGGGGGTGTCCGCGTGGATGCCCGCGACCGGGGCGTCGTCGAGGAGCGTCAGCGTCATCGTCGTCGTCATGCCGCACTCGACCGCCGTGCCCGACACCTCGCCGTCGCCCTGCGCGGCGTGCCCGTCGCCGACGGACAGCAGCGCCTCCGGCACGGTGACCGGCAGGAACAGCGTGGCTCCGGCCACGAGCTCACGGCAGTCCACGTTGCCGCCGCCGACCGGCCGTGGCGGGATCGTCGAGTGCTCGCCGGTCGGCTCCGGCGGGAGGCCGACGACCCCGAGGAACGGCGCCGTCCGGACGCCGAGACCGAGCTGGTTGCGGGCGGTGCCGGCGACCGGGTCGACGTCCCAGAGCAGCGGGCCGCGGCTGGCCGGGTCGGCGAGACCGAGCGCACGGTTCAGCTCGGTGTCCACCCCGCCGGACGCGGTGTAGCCCCAGCCGTCCGGGACGAGGTCGTCGAAGCGCACGGCGAGGACCTGGCCCGGACGGGCTCCTGCGACGGCGATCGGTCCGACCAGGCAGTGGCCGCGGCGCGGGTCGATCAGCGTCGGCGCGTGGGCCCCCGGGTGGGACGGACGTTCCGTGTACCCGGCGGCGCTCAGCGTCCGGACCCTGAGGGTGTCGCCCGGTTCGACGCGGAGCACGGGGGTGCGCTCCGCGTCGAACACGTCGGCGGCGGTGTCGAGCGAGGCGTCGATGCGGTGGGAGGTCACCGGTCGATCCTCGCAGGCCCGAGCGCGTCCGTGCGGGTCCGGCCGGACTACTGGTGGAACTGGGGGATCGTCAGCCAGATCCCGGTGAGCACCGCGGCGATGCAGATCGCGAAGCAGACCGCGGCGCCCACCATCGCACCCGGCGGGGTCTTCCCCGACCGCGGCGTCTCCTCCGCGTACTGGGTGCGCTCGCCGCCGGCGTCGGCGGGCTGCCCGGTGCCGAGCAGGCGCAGGCCGAGCGTGTAGAGCAGCACCACGCCGACGGCGGCCACGAAGCCCACCCCCGCGACGGTGCCGATCGCCCCGAAGTCGATGTCCATCGTCCTGCCCCTCAGCTCTGCTGTGCGGCGGCCACGGGCTCGCGCTCCGTGTCGCCGTCGTGGATGTCGGCCGCCGAGATCGGCTTGCGCCGGGCCAACGAATAGAAGGTGAGGCCCGCCGCCAGCGCGAGCACGGCCACCAGGACCAGCCCGATCACCGACGTCGAGGCGAGCCACGTGGCCAGACCACCGACCAGCGCGGCAGCGGGCAGCGTGATCACCCAGGCGACGACGATCCGCCCCACGACGCCCCAGTGGACGTCGGCGAGCTTCTTGCCGAGGCCGGAGCCGACGACCGAACCACTCGTGACGTGCGTGGTGGAGAGCGCGAAGCCGAGGTGGGACGACACCAGGATCGTCGCGGCCGAGCTGGTCTCCGCCGCGAAGCCCTGCGGGGACTGCACGTCGGAGATCTTCTTGCCGACGGTCTGCATGATGCGCCAGCCGCCCGTGTAGGTGCCGAGGCCGATCGCCAGACCGCAGGCCAGGATCACCCAGATCTCCGGGCCGGTGCCCGCGTCCTGGTAGTTCGCGGCGATCAGGGTCAGCGTGATGACACCCATCGTCTTCTGCGCGTCGTTCGTCCCGTGGGCGAGCGACACCAGCGAGGCCGAGATGGTCTGGCCGTGCCGGAAGCCCGTCGCCGCACCGTGGGTCGTCGCGTTCTTCGTCAGCGTGTAGGCGAAGTACGTCGCCACCAGGGCGATGACGCCCGCGATCACCGGCGAGAGCAGCGCCGGCAGCACGACCTTCGACACCACCGTCGCCCAGTCGACCGAGTCCAGCCCGGCGCCGATGATCGAGGCGCCGATCAGACCGCCGAAGAGCGCGTGGGTGGAGGACGACGGCAGGCCGAAGTACCAGGTGGCGAGGTTCCAGAGGACGGCTCCCACCAGCCCGGCGAAGATCATCGTCGGGGAGATGTGGACACCGTCCTGGCCCTCGCGGATGATGCCCTGCGAGACGGTCTTGGCGACCTCGGTGGACAGGAACGCGCCGACCAGGTTGAGCACGGCGGAGATGAGCACGGCGGTCCGGGGCTTGAGTGCCCCCGTGGCGACCGACGTGGCCATGGCGTTGGCGGTGTCGTGGAACCCGTTCGTGAAGTCGAACACGAGGGCCACCACGATCACGAGCACGACGATGACGAGGACGTCCATGCGCGGAACGCTAGGCCCGCGCGGAGCCCGCTGCGTGAACGCCGAGTGAACAGGCGCGTGCCACGCCCGACCTGCGAGGATCGACAGGTGCCCACCTTCTCCGCAGCACGAGGCGACGCCTCGTTCACCGACGCCCACGGCGTCGAGATCGTCTACTCGACCTGGCGTGCTGCGCGGCCGAAGGGCATCGTGCAGATCGCGCACGGGGTCGGCGAACACGGCCTCCGGTACGAGCCCCTCGCGCAGGACCTCGTCCGGGCCGGCTACACCGTGCACGTCAACGACCACCGCGGGCACGGCCGGACCGGCCTCGGGCAGTGGGACGGCGACCACGCCAAGCTCGGTCGACTCGGACCCGGGGGACTCCGCGCGGCGATCGCCGCGGTCGAGCAGATGACGGCCGTCGCGAAGGAGGACACCCCTGGCGTCCCGCTCGTGCTGCTCGGACACTCGTGGGGCTCGCTGATGGCGCAGCGGATCGTCAACACGTCCTCGGCGTCGTACGACGGCGTCGTGCTCTCCGCCTCCGCCTACCGCCTGCCCGGGTGGATGAACAGCGGCGACCTGAACGCCCGTCACGCCGGGGCGGGGCCCACGAAGTACGAGTGGCTGACCCGCGACCGGGCGATCATCGACGCGGTCGCCGTCGACCCCCTCGCGGTCGAGGCCGACGTCATCGGCCTGTTCGGCCTGGCGGACACGCTGCGACTGCTCGGGGTCCCGCGACGCGGCATCCCCCACGACCTCCCGATGCTGCTGCAGGTCGGCTCCGAGGACTCCCTCGGCGGACCGCGGTCGGTCGAACGGCTGGCGCAGGCCTACCGGCGTCGGGGTGGGCTGTCGGACGTGTCGGTCCTGGTGTACGAGGGGGCGCGGCACGAGGTCTACAACGAGACCAACCGCGCCGAGGTGGTCGCCGACCTGGTCGGGTGGTTGGACCGCGTCACGTCGCGCTGACGCGGGGCGCGCGCGGACGGCGGACGGGAGGCGCGGGGCGGGCCGGCACCGCGCCTCCCGTCCGGAATAGGGTTGCGGCATGCACGGTGAGTACAAGGTCCCCGGGGGCAAGCTGGTCGTCGTCGACCTCGAGGTCGTCGACGGCGTCATCCAGCAGTTCCGTCTGGCGGGCGACTTCTTCCTCGAGCCCGACGACGCGCTCCCGCTCATCGACCAGGCCGTGACGGGCCTGCCGGCCACGACCGACGCCGCCGGGATCGCGGCGGCGGTCCGCGCGGCGCTGCCGGCGGACGCGGTCCTGCTCGGGTTCACGCCCGAGTCCGTCGGCGTCGCGGTCCGCCGGGCGCTGTCCCGCGCGTCGACGTGGCAGGAGTACGACTGGGAGATCGTCCACGAGGGGCCGATCAGCCCGAACGAGCACCTCGCGCTCGACCAGGTCCTCACCGAGGAGGTCGGGGCCGGCCGCCGTGGCCCGACGCTCCGGATCTGGGAGTGGGACCAGCCGGCCGTCGTCATCGGGTCGTTCCAGTCGTTGAAGAACGAGGTCGACCCCGAGGGGGCGGCGAAGTACGGCGTCGAGGTCGTCCGTCGCATCTCCGGCGGCGGGGCGATGTTCATGGACGCCGGCGCGATCATCTCGTACTCGCTGTACGTGCCGACCGACCTCGTGCAGGGCATGACGTTCGCCGACTCGTACGCCTACCTCGACGAGTGGGTGATCGAGGCACTCAAGTCCCTCGGCATCGAGGCGTACTACCAGCCGCTCAACGACATCTCGTCGACGAAGGGCAAGATCGGCGGCGCCGCGCAGAAGCGCCTCGGCACCGGGTCACTGCTGCACCACGCGACCATGAGCTACGACATGGACGGCGAGAAGATGGTGCAGGTGCTCCGGATCGGTCGCGAGAAGATGAGCGACAAGGGCACGACCTCGGCCGCCAAGCGGGTCGACCCGCTGCGGTCGCAGACCGGTCTGACGCGGGCCGAGATCATCGACCGGCTCATCGGGACCTTCACGAAGCTCTACGGTGCGCACGAGGGGCACGTGACCGACGCGGAGCGGGCCCGGGCGCAGGAGCTCGTCCGCACCAAGTTCGCGACGCGGGAGTGGCTCGAGCGGGTTCCCTGATCCGCGACGGGGTGCGCGCCGACGCGGTCGTGCCGGAGGACCGCAGCTACGACCCGCGGTGGTCGTCCTCGTCGGCCGGGTCGTCGTACGGGTCGTCGGCCTGGGTGCCGCTGGCGAGCGTCCGGCCGACGCCGTCGGGCCGGAAGGCCGTGCGCGAGAGCGGCGCGTACGCCACCCACCCCTCGGCTCCGCCCGGGACGTACGATCCCGAGTAGGTGACCTCGGTCTCGTCCTCGTCCTCGTCCGGCTCGTCGTCGTGGTCCTCGCCGCTCGCGGGGGACCGGGTACCGAGGAGCTTCCGGGTCAGCGCCGACCGCTCCGTGAGCAGCGAGTCGAGCGCGGTCTGCAGGTCGTCGTCGGACGGCTCGGCCCGGCGCAGTGCGGCACCCAGCACACTCCGTCGCATGAGCTCCTTGGCGAACGACCCGGTGGTCCCCTCGGCCCGTTCCGCCGCCGCCGTGAGGGCCTCGTCCGAGAACGGCAGGGCCGCCGCGTACCGGCGGAAGAGCCGGACCCGCTCGGCCGGTCCGGGCAGGGGGATCTCGACGGCGAGGTCCACGCGGCCGGGGCGGTCCGCCAGGGCGCGTTCGAGCACCGACACACGGTTCGTGGTCATCACGAACGCGACGTCGGCGTCTCCGTCGAGCCCGTCCAGGGCGTCGAGCACCTCGAAGAGGAGCGGTTGCGGGGAGCTGTGGCGTTCCATCGCGACGAGGTCGATGTCCTCGAGGACGACGATCGAGGGCTGGAACGTGCGCGCGATCTCGGCCGCCGCACCGATCGCCGCGATGCTCGACCCGGTCAGCAGGACCGCGGTGACGGCGGGCGTCCGGGCCAGCAGGTGCCGGATGGTGAGGGTCTTCCCCGTCCCGGGCGGACCGTAGAGCAGCACGCCGCGCTTGAGGTGCTGCCCGGCCGCGAGCAGGGCTTCGCGCTGTTCGCCGATGCCGACGACGTGGTCGGCGACCTCGTCGAGGACACCGTCGGCGAGGACGACCGCGTCGGCGGTGACGTCCGGCCGCCGCAGGAAGGTCGCGCCGGCGTCGGAGCCGTACTCGGACTGCACGAAGGACAGGACCTGACCGCGCAGGACGCTCCGCTCGATCATGAGCTCGCGGAGCCGGGTCAGGAAGGCGGTGCCGCCGTCCTGGTCTGCGGCGAGGATCTCCAGGCTCGCCCGCTGCCGCCCGTACTCGGGCTTCGCGGAGCGCTGCACGACGGCGATCGGCGTCCCCGCGAACGTCAGGAGGCGGAGGCCGAAGGACACGACCTGTCGTGTGGTGTCCGGCCCGGTCGCGCGCGGGGCGTAGCTCACGGGACCGACCGACCAGCGCGCGTTCGGGTGAGCGATGAACTCGCTGACCGAGCTGTGGAACCGGCTGTCGTCGCCGGCGATGCCGAGCAGCGCCTCCGGGGCCGGTCCGGCGAGCTCCTCGAGCGCGATGTCCGCGTCGACGAGACGGTGGTCGGGCAGATCCTCGGTGACCACGGGCACCGACTGCGGGTCGACGCCGAGGTGCTCGCGGACCCGCTCACCGATCGGAGTGAGCACCGCCTGCTGTTCGGATGCGGCCAGTTCGTTGGCGTGCTCGACGTAGCGCGCGAACGCTCGCATCAGGTCACGGTCGGCGTCGTCGAGCACGTCGCCATCCTGGCACGGGCCGTTCCCGGGCGGCCGGCCTGCGGGTCCCCAGAACTGGGGTCGATGCAATCGTATATTCCCGTGTCCGCACTTTGGGGGACGAGGTATCTTCCTGAGCAGACGTCAACGCCGCGGGTCCGAACTGGTCTCCCGGGCGTGGCGTCCCGGCACCGGTCAGCCGCCCTCGTCCCCGACGAGGGGAAGACGCCGTCTCCCCGGTACGACGACCCGAACCACGTGCCGGTGGTCTTCGGCGCGCCTCGGCGCGCAGGAACGGATCCCTCATGCACAGAATCGTCACCGGTGTCGTCGCAGGAGCCACCGGCGTCGCACTCCTCCTCGGCGGAGCCGGCTCGCTCGCACTCTGGAACGCCAACGCGTCGAGCGCGGCGGGCACGGTCCAGTCCGGGACGCTCTCCCTCACCGCGCTGGACGACGGGACCTGGACCGACGTCACGAACGGCCGGTCGACCACCATCGACCCGGCGGCTGTCCGCATGGTGCCCGGGAACAAGTACCAGTTCACGCAGACGCTGCTCATCGGGGCCACCGGCGACGACCTGACCGCCGACCTCACCTACGCGAGCCAGAGCATCACCGGGGACGCCGGCCTCATCGACGCGACCACCCGCACGCTCTCGGTCACGTCCGCGAGCGCCGACGTCGTCCAGCAGGCCGCGCCGCACGACGACACCTTCACGGTCTCGCCCTCCGCCGCCTCCTCGCGCGTCCGGGTCCTCTTCACGATCGAGTTGCCGCGCACGGCGACGACCGGTCAGGACGGTTCCGTCGACGTCGGCGGGCTGGCGTTCACGCTGACCCAGCGCGCGATCGGCTCCTGACCGAGCGCGCGAGCGCCGCCTGACGCGGTCGCCCCCGGCCCGGCGCACCGCCGCCGCCCCGTCCGTCCGCCGCCCCGACCGTCCACCGCCCCGCCGAGGAGTGATGATGACCACCAGCCCCGCGCCCCACCGGCGCCGCCACCGTGCGCGGTCCCGTCGTCGGTGGCCCTGGGCGCTCGGGGCCGTCGTGGCCGTCGCGGTCCTGGCGACCGTCGCCGGGACGGGCGGCACGTACGCGCTCTGGAACGCCGCGGCCGACACGGACGGTGCGACGATCCGCTCGGGCACGGCGTCGGTCATCGTCAGCCCGATGACCTCGACACGAGCGCCGGTGCTGGCCCCCGGAGCGAGCACCACCGGCACCTTCACGGCCCGCAACACGGGCTCGGTCCCGCTGTCCATGCGGGTGACGACGACGGCGACGAAGGTCTCCTACGTCGACGTCCCGGACAGCACCGTCCTCGGCGTCCAGACGCTCCGACTCAGTGCGGTCCGCGACGCCGCCGCGTGCCGGCCCGGCAACGGCGGTGCGAGCGGCGCCCTCGCGACCTTCGACACCGGCACCGGCTACTTCACGCTCCCCGTGGGCGTCACCGCGACGGCGTGCGTGGAGATCGTCCTGGCGTCCGACGCACCGCAGTCGGTGTCCGGCGCCGTGACCGACTTCACCCTCACGGTGACCGGGACGCAGGTGACGTCGTGATGCGCGGGCGCGTGGTCGTGGTCGCGCTGCTGGTCGGCCTGGTGGTGGTCGGCAGCCCGACCGCCGCGTGGGCGCTGTGGACCGCCACCGGGTCGACCGGCTCGAGCACGACGTTCGGCAAGCCCGCGGGTGCCCTCAGCGGTACCGCGGACATGACGGTGACCTTCTCGTCCACGGTCCGGTCGATGACGAAGCCCGTCACGCTCCAGAACACGGGCAACATCGCGGCGACCACCGTCACCAGCGTCACGGTCGTCTCCGGCAGCTCGGCGGCGTTGGCCCAGGCGGTCGACGTCGTCGCGTGGCCCGTGACGTCCTCGGCCTCCTGCGCCGACGCGACGCCCGTCGGGGCCGGGTCGGTCAGCGGGACGTGGGCCTCGTTGCCGAGCCTGTCGTCGACCCTCGAGCCGGGTGCGTCGGCGGTCTGGTGCACGCGGAGCACCGTCCGGGACACCGCCCCGGCCTCGAGCACCGCGAACGTCGTCGTCGGACTGACCGTCCAGCGGGGCGGCTGGACCTCCGCGGCGGTGTCCGGCGGGTTCTACCTGAACACCGCGGCGGCGGGCTCGTGACCGCGCTCGCGCCCCGCCGCGCCGCCCACCGTGGCAGTGCGCGCGCGTCGTTCCGCAGCGACCGTGCGCCGCGTCGTGCCGTGGCCAGGGACGGCGCGCCGGGTGGACTCGTCGCGGTCCTCCGAGCAGTGGCCGTCGGGGCAGCCGTCGGAGCCCTGGCGCTCGTCGCCGGCCTCGCACTGGTGCTCGTCGTCGTCCCCAAGGCCACCGGATCGGTGCCGTTGACCGTGCTGACACAGTCGATGGAACCGACGCTGCCGCCGGGCACGCTCGTCGTGGTGCGGCCGACCGACCCCGACGACGTCGCGATCGGCGACGTGGTGACCTACCAGCTCCGCTCCGGCGACCCGACGGTGGTGACGCACCGCGTCGTCGGGCGCACGACGACCTCGGACGGCTCGCGCGCCTTCGTGCTGCAGGGCGACGCGAACGCCGAACCCGACGCGGCTCCCGTCATCCCCGCGCAGGTCCGCGGAGTCGTCTGGTACAGCGTCCCCCTGGTCGGGTGGGCGAACCAGGCGGTCAACGGGTCGCGGTCCTGGCTGGTGCCGCTCCTCGCGGGCCTGCTCATCGCCTACGGCGCGGTGTCGGTGACGATCGGTGTGGTGCAGGCGGTCCGCCGGCGGCGCCGCGGGGCCCGGCACGCAGCCCGCCGGAGCGCAGCGCACCCGTGACCGCCGCGCACGGGCTCAGCCGGAGGTCGGACGCGACCGACCGACCAGGGCGAGCCGACGTCCGTTCGGGTGCCGCGCCTCCCGGCCGGTGGTGACGGCGGTGCGACCGGGCGGGCCGCCCGGGGAGGGGGGTCCCGGGCGACCGCGCAACCAGTGTGTGCGTCGTCCTGATGAACGAGGTGTGCGGATCACGAGAATCCTCCGCGCGGCTGATGTCGGGCTCCGGCACCCCACGTAGCCTCGTCAGCGTGAACTGGTTGATCCTCCTGGGGGCGATGGCCGCCGCGGCCGTCGTGGTGTGGATCGCCGATCGCGTGGGGTGGATCGACCTGTCGAACAAGGCCACACGCAGCGGCGGGTCCGGCGGTGTCATCTCGATGATGGACGAGGTGTTCGCACCCACCCGTCAGGAGACGCAGGCCGAGTACGAACGGCAGTCGCGCCTCCCACGAGAGGCCCCGACGCCGGCCGACGACGACCACGACCTGCTCAGCGGCAGCGTGCTCATCAAGGTGCCCGCGGTGCGCGGACCCGGTCGGCACGAGGCACGTGCCGGCACGCACGACCGCACCGCCTGACCGGCGACCCGCGTGACGCGGGTCAGCGCGTCGTGAGCTCCTGGTAGTCCGGGTGCCGCTCGATCCATGCACGCACGTAGCTGCACTGCGGGACGACCCGCAGCGACCCCTGACGGACGTCGTCGAGCGCGTGCTCGACGAGGATCGACGCGTGTCCGCCACCGCGGTGGGCCGGGTCGACCTCGGTGTGCACGAACCGGATCTCGTCGCCGTCGACCTCGTAGGCGGCGAAGCCGATGACCTCGCCGTCCTCGATGAGGGAGTACTGCTGCTTGTCGGTGTCGTTGCGGACCTCGGGTGATGCCATGACGACGACCGTACGCCCCGGCCCCGGAGAGGGACTGGTGGGGCACCTGCGAGAATGACCGCGTGCAGAGCGGAGACGACGGCGGCCCCGACCGGGTGGTCCTCGGCGACAACCTCGACGTGCTCCCGACCCTGCTCGACGGTGCGTTCACCCTCGTCTACCTGGACCCGCCCTTCAACACCGGTCGGTACCAGCGGCGGCACGCCAGTGCCGCGGTCGCGACGACCGGCGACGAGCCGCCGGCGACCTCGCGGGCCCGTCCGGAGACCCGGGTGACCGGGTTCCGGGGCAGGACGTACGAGCGCGTCCGCGGTGACCTCATGCGCTTCGACGACCGGTTCGACGACTACTGGTCGTTCCTCGAGCCGCGGCTGCTCGAGGCGTGGCGACTGCTCGCCGACGACGGCACGCTCTACCTGCACCTCGACTACCGCGAGTCGCACTACGCGAAGGTCCTGCTCGACGCGCTGTTCGGCCGCGACGCGTTCCTCAACGAGATCGTCTGGGCGTACGACTTCGGTGCGAAGTCCCGCTCCCGCTGGCCGACGAAGCACGACACGATCCTGGTCTACGTCAAGGATCCCTCGCGGTACTGGTTCGACTCCGCGGCCGTCGACCGCGAGCCGTACATGGCGCCGGGGCTCGTCACCGCCGAGAAACGTGAGCGCGGCAAGCTCCCGACCGACGTCTGGTGGCACACGATCGTGTCGCCGACCGGCAAGGAGAAGACCGGCTACCCGACGCAGAAGCCCGAGGGGGTCCTGCGACGCATCGTGCAGGCGTCCTCGCGCGAGGGCGACTGGGTCCTCGACTTCTTCGCGGGCAGCGGCACGACGGGTGCCGTCGCGCGGGCGCTCGGACGCCGCTTCGTGCTGGTGGACGACAACCCGGTCGCGATCGAGGTCATGCGGCAGCGTCTGCCCGGGGCGTCGTTCGAGACGGCGGGACCGCCCGCCGCCACTGCCGTCTGACGCGGAACGCCCGCCGTCACCGCGCTGGACGCGGTGACGGCGGGCGTTCCCCTCGTGTGGTCGCCTACTCGGCGGAGTGGCGGCCGTGCGGGTGGTCGTCGGTCGGACGGGAGGCGCGGGCCGCGTCCGCCACCGAGGTGTCGTCCGCACTCGTGGTCGCCTCCGGTGCCGTCCCGGCGGACGGAACGTCCTCCGGGGCGGCGACGTGGGCTGCCCGGGTCCGGATCGCCCCGGTCGTGACGGGCGGCTCGTCGACCGGCGCGGCGGCCGCGTGGGCACCGTGGGTGGTCGCGTCGGGCAGCGGTGCGCGGGTGTCGACCGGCTGCGGGGGACGGTGCTGTTCGGTCGACGTCTGCTGGACCGCGGTCCGCTCCTGCGTGACCGTCCCGCCGGCGGCGGAACGGGACGCCACGGACTGCGCCACGGCGGATCGCGGCTGGGCCGGCACGTCGGGCGACGTCGGGACGACCGCCATCGACCCGGTGTCCGGCGACACGAGCGACCCCGTGCCGGCGGCAGCGGACTGCGCGTCGACGGTGAGCCGGTCGGCGTCGTCCTTCGCCGCGTTCGCCTGCTCCTGCAGCGCCGACACCTTGCGGAGCGGCGGGACCCGGAAGAACCAGGTCAGGACGAAGGCGAGCAGGATGACCGCGAGGCCGACCCAGTAGACGACGACGGCAGAACTGCTGAACCCGACGAGGAACGGACGGGTCAGCCGCTTGTCGGCTCCGTTGAGGAACGACGTGTCGCTCGTGGCCGACGAGGACGACGAGTTCGCGCTGGAATCGCCCTCCTTCAGCTGCTTCACCAGCGACGGAGCGACCTCGTCCACCACGTTCCGGCGCTGGTCGGCGTTGGAGTAGTCCACCTGGAGCGTGCCGTCGACGACCTCGGCCTGCGCCTTCGACGCGGCCGTCTCGAGGGCCTGCTGCTCGGCGGCGGGCTTCGCCGCGGCGACCTGCTGCGCGATGACCGACTCGGCGGAGGCGGCGGGGACACGGCCCGCGGCGACCTGCTGCTGCACCGCGGCGGAGACCTGCTGCGTGACCGCGGCGTCCGCGGCCTCCTTGGCCTGGACGGCACCCTTGTTCAGGCCGTCCTGCACGTTCTGCTTGACCGGGTCGACGATCTTGTTCCAGATCTGGTCCATCACGCCCTTGTTGTCGGAAGCGTTCGCGACCGACGGCGTGAGTGCGGCGTTGAGGGCGGGCTTGAGGTCGCTCTCGTGCTGCATGGCCGTCGTGATGTTCGTCGGCATGAGGGTGAAGAGCACGGAGAGCAGCACGGCGGTGCCCATCGTGCCGCCGATCTGACGGAAGAAGGTCGCAGCGCTCGTGGCCACACCGATGTCCCGGGGGCTCACGGAGTTCTGCGCGGCGAGCGTCAGCGTCTGCATGAGCTGGCCGAGCCCGAGGCCGATCCCGAACATGCCGATCATCAGGAACCACAGGGGGCTGTCGGCCGTCAGGAAGGTCAGGACGGTGAACCCGATGGCGGTGAACGCCGTACCCGTGATCGGGAAGACCTGGTACTTGCCGGTGCGCGAGATGATCTGACCGGACGCGATCGAGGCGATCATCAGACCGAGGACCATCGGCAGCATGGAGAACCCGGACTCGGTCGGGGTGACGCCCTTCACGATCTGCAGGTACAGCGGGATCGTCAGCATCGCGCCGAACATGCCGAAGCCGACGAGGACGGACAGCACGGCGGCCATCGAGAACACCCGCGAGCCGAAGAGCTTCAGCGGCAGGATCGCGTCGTCGCCCATGGCCCGTTCGACGATCACGAAGGCGATGAGACCGGCGGCGCCGATGCCGTAGCACGCGAAGGCGCCGGCGGAGCTCCATCCCCACTCGCGACCCTGCTCGGCGATGAGGAGCAGCGGCACGAGCGTGACGATGACGAGGCTCGCGCCCCACCAGTCGATGCGCGGCTTGCCGCGCTCGCCGAACTTCGGCAGGTGCAGGAAGGTCAGCACCATGACCAGCGCGCCGATGCCGATCGGCACGTTGATCAGGAACACCCAGCGCCAGCCGGAGATGAAGACGATCTCGCTCGCGCCGGCGAAGAGACCGCCGACCAGCGGGCCGATGACGCTGGAGATGCCGAACACCGCGAGGAAGTAGCCCTGGTACTTGGCGCGCTCGCGGGGCGCGAGCATGTCGCCCATGATCGCCAGCGGCAGGGACATCAGACCGCCCGCCCCGAGGCCCTGCAGTGCGCGGAAGCCCGCGAGCATGAGCATCGATGTCGAGAACGACGCCAGGAGCGAGCCGACGATGAAGATGCCGATCGCGGTGAGGAACAGCGGGCGGCGTCCGAAGATGTCGGACAGCTTGCCGTAGATGGGCGTCGTGACCGTGCTCGCGATGAGGTAGCCGGTGGTCACCCACGCCTGCTGGTCGAGGCCGTGGAGGTCGTCGCCGATGGTGCGGATGGCGGTGCCGACGATCGTCTGGTCGAGGGCGCCGAGGAACATCCCGGCCATCAGGCCGTAGATCACCAGCAGGATCTGCCGGTGGTTCATCACGGCGTTCGACGAGGTCGTCGGCGCCGCGGGTGCGGTCGCGGTCTGGGTCATGTGCAGGGTCTCCCGAAAACTTTGCGCTGGCTGCAAAGTTACATCAGCCGCAAGGTCAGCGTCCGCGTCGAGGCGGGTTCCTGAGTGGATCGGCAGCCCCGGTGTCGGTTCGGTGGCTGCCACTCAGCGGGGCCGCCCGGATGGGAGGCCCGACGCCGTCACGCTACGCCCGGGCGTGCGCGGGGGTTGCGATCGTCCGCTGAAGGGAGCTCGGACACGACGGCGCCCGGACGCGTCACTGCGAGCGACGGCATCCGGGCGCCGTGGTGCGCCGGTGTCGGATCAGGCGCCGAGGGCGGCGTCCACGATCTCCTTCGCCTCGCGCTGCACCTGCTCGAGGTGCTCCTGTCCGACGAAGCTCTCGGCGTAGATCTTGTAGACGTCCTCGGTGCCCGACGGACGAGCCGCGAACCAGGCCTTGTCGGTGACGACCTTGACGCCGCCGACGGCCGCGTCGTTGCCCGGCGCCTTCGACAGCTTCGCCGTGATGGGGTCGCCCGCGAGCGTCTCGGCGGTGATCGCGTCGCCGTCGAGCTTGCCGAGCCGCGCCTTCTGCTCCTTGCTCGCCGCCGCGTCGACCCGCTGGTACACGGGGTCGCCGAAGCGCTCGGTGAGCTCGTCGTACAGCTCGGACGGGGACTTGCCCGTGACGGCGGTGATCTCGGACGCCAGCAGCGCCAGGATGATGCCGTCCTTGTCGGTGGTCCAGGCGGTGCCGTCCTTGCGGAGGAACGACGCCCCCGCGGACTCCTCGCCGCCGAACGCCACCGAACCGTCGATGAGCCCCGGCACGAACCACTTGAACCCGACGGGGACCTCCCACAGGCGACGGCCGAGCGACTCCGCGACCTTGTCGATGATGCTCGACGACACCAGCGTCTTGCCGATCGCGGCGTCGTCGCGCCACTCGGGCCGGTGCGCGTACAGGTACTCGATCGCGACGGCCAGGTAGTGGTTCGGGTTCATCAGGCCGCCGTCCGGCGTGACGATGCCGTGGCGGTCGGAGTCCGCGTCGTTGCCGGTCAGGACGTCGAACTCGTCCTTCCGCGCCACGACGGAGGCCATCGCGCTCGGGCTCGACGGGTCCATGCGGATCTTGCCGTCCCAGTCGAGCGTCATGAACGCCCACGTCGGGTCGACGTCGGGGTTCACCACGGTGAGGTCGAGACCGTAGTGGTCGCGGATCCGGTTCCAGTACGGCAGGGACGCCCCGCCCAGCGGGTCGGCGCCGATCTTCACACCGGCACGCTTGATGGCGTCGATGTCGATGATGTTCTCGAGGTCGGCGACGTACGCGCTGAGGAAGTCGTAGCGGTCCGGCGTCGCGTCCTCGGTGCGCTGCACCTCGGCGTTGCCGCCCTCGATGATGGCGTTCGCCCGGTTCGCGATCCACGACGTGGCGTCGCTGTCCGCGGGGCCGCCGTGCGGCGGGTTGTACTTGAAGCCGCCGTCGCGGGGCGGGTTGTGGCTCGGCGTGATCACGATGCCGTCGGCGGTGTCCGGGTGGCCGGCGCGGTTGTAGGCGATGATCGCGTGGCTCAGCGCCGGCGTCGGCACGAAGCCGTCGTCGCTGTCCGCCAGCACGTGCACGCCGTTGGCCGCCAGGACCTCGAGTGCGGTGCGCTCCGCGGGCGCCGACAGGGCGTGCGTGTCGCGGCCGATGAAGAGCGGACCGTCGGTGCCCTGGGCGGTGCGGTACTCGACGATCGCCTGCGTGATCGCGGCGATGTGGGTGTCGTTGAAGGCCGTGTCGAGGGAGGAACCGCGGTGCCCGGAGGTGCCGAAGACGACTTTTTGCTCGGGGACCGAGACGTCCGGAACGCGCTCGTGGTAGGCGGCGATGAGGGCGTCGAGGTCGACGAGGTCGTCTGCAGTGGCGGGCGTGCCGGCGCGGTCGTTCATGGGACCATCCTGGCACCCCGGTCCTCCGGGCGTTCGGCCCGTATCCGACATGTCGGGCGGAGCGGTACGGTCGGGGCATGGGGGAGACGATCCGTGCCGACGCTGCGCTGCTCGCGGCGGTGGAGGCCGGTGACGGGGCGACCCTGCACACCGAGGCCGGTGCGGTCGTCTCGTGGCCCGCGCTCCACCTGCTGGCTGTCCACGGCTTCCGGTGGGCGCCGTCGGACCCCGGAGACGCCGACAGTGGTCCGTCCGGTACCCGCCTCCACGTCGAGCTGACGATCGAGCACGCCGCGCACGCCGGACTGGTGCTCGCCGCGACGCCGGCGCGGTTCATCGAGCGGTCGTTGGGGACGGAACTCGCGTTCAGCCTCGCCGAGGGCTCGTCCCGACTCGCGCCGGACCGTCTGACGGCGATGGCCGAGCGCCGATCACCTCGCGACGCCACCTTCGTCGTGACCGGCGCGGGATCGCGCGCACTCGGCGGGGTGCTCACCGTCCAGCGTGGCCCCCGCTCCGTCCTCGAGTCGCTCCGGTGCATGGTCGCGTTGCCGGGGATGACCGACGATCTCCGCGCGGTCCGTGACGCACTGGAGGCGGGCCTCCAGTCCGTCATGCTCGGTCGCCACCCGCGGTCGGCACAGTTCTCGACGAGCCGCGGGCGCGTCGACGGCGTCGTCGACACGGCCATCGCGGGGCCGCCGGCCCCGCTCGGTGTGTTCTCCGGAACGCGCGAGACGCGCGCCCGTGGCTTGGCGGTCGCGGCCGCGTCACTCGGCGGCCACACGGTCGGCCCGGGCCCGTCTCGGGGAGTCGTCTTCTGGTTCGACGGCACGGAACAGGCTCGTTGGTCCGGCGCTGCGGCGCTGGCAAGTGGGCTGCGGGACCTGCAAGCAGGTGCCATGCATTCCGGGGACTTGCGAAGGCGTGCCGAGGTCCGTCACGATGGCACCCGTACGGGGGGACAGTGATGGGTGCAACGGGGTGGCGGATTGATCCTGCAGGGGTCGAATCCGTGATGAACGACGTGAACGGTTCAGTGAACGGCACCGCGAGCGCACTGCAGTCGGTGCAGGGCGGTGTTGCCGAGGTCGCGGGCGGTGCGGGCGCCATCGTGAACGAGGCACTGGGTGCGTTCCTGACGAAGACGCAGGACGACGTCGACCAGGTCACCTACCGGCTGATCGGTGGGGTCCAGGGTGTGACGAACGCCGTCGACGCCTACCGGGCTGGGGACCTCGAGATGGCGGCGAATGCGCAGCGCGCCGGGCTGTCGGCGCACGAGAGCCACGACGTGTCGTTCTTCATCCGCGCGGCGGAGGCACGACGGTGAGCGGCGTCGGGTACGGCGACCACGGGTTGGTCGATCCGGACGGCATCCCCGGTGCAGACCTGGACCTGGCAGTCGTGTCCTCCGGCGCCGGCACGATCAAGTCCGGCGGCCAGTCCATGAAGACCGTCGCCGACGACCTGCCGTCGAAGTGGCAGCGGTTGTCGGGCGTGTACGAGTCGCCGGAGTCCGAACAGGTGTTCGCCCTGATGGACCCCGTGACGGACGACGTCCACACGATCGGCACTGTCGCGCGGAAGGTCGCGTCGGCGCTCGAGACCTACGCGTCGGCCGCGGCTGATCCGAAGCGCAAGCTCGACGAGCTGCGGGTGGAAGCCACTGCGTTCGTCGCGAAGGTGGAGCACGGCGTTCCACGATTCGAGTCTGCCTTCACGCCGAAGGCCGAAGCGCCGGTGTCGGGATCCTGGAACGCGTACCAGCCCGAGAAACCCACACCGCAGTCGAAGACCGTGCCGTGGTACGAGGACGTCGGCACCCGGTACGAGAACGACCAGCTGGTCCAGCGGATCAACGAACAGGTCGGGTTGTTGCAGGCGGCGCAGGCGGAGTGCGCCCTCGCGATCAAGAAGGCTGCCGGTGCCTCCGTCAAGAAGGCTTTCGTGGCTCCGTCCGAGAGCGACCTCAATGCTCGGGGCGTCGACCTGCCTTGGTCGCGCGTGGGGACCGCCGAGGGCAAGACGTGGACCGAGCAGTTCGAGGATGGCTTCAAGGACGATCTGCTGAAGACCCTGAGCGGCCTCCTGCACCTCGGCGGCTGGGACAACAGCGGCGATTGGAGCTGGGGAAACCTCGGGTCAGCGTGGAAGGGCGCGGCCGACGGCGCTGTTGCGTTCAGCCTGCTCGTGAACCCGATGGCGTGGCTCGACGCGGCGGTGAATCCGAAGGGTCAGGCAGGGCAGACGCTCGGCGCGATGGGAGATGCGGCTCAGGACTGGTGGAAGGGCGCACGCGAGCACCCGGGCATCGCGGCCGGAGCGGCGGCATCGGCTGTGGGGACGAGTTTCCTCGGGCCCGAAGGCTGGGCGGGGCGTGCGGGTCGGGCTGAGGAGCTTGCATCAGGCCTCGGGAAGTTCGGAATGCGCGGCGTCGAGGCTGACGTTCGGGCGTGGGTGAAGGGAGGCGCAACGCAGTCGAACGTCGACGCACTCGCAGACCTCGTGGACCGCGAGTACGCGAAGTGGACCCAGACGAGCGGATACTCGCCCGCGCTGGGTGTGGGGGATGACGCGTTCGCGAACTTCTTCCACGACGAGCTGGATCGCTTCGCGCGAGAACATCCCGACTTCCACCGTGCCTTCGACGCTGACGCGATCCCACGCGGCGTCGAGTCGTCCGCGTTCGTCGAGCGCGGAGGACTGCAGTACGCCGAGGAGCACGGCGGCCATGCGATCGAACGACACGTCCCGCCGACGGCGCTGAGTAAGGAGTCACTCGATGAATTCGTCAAATCCCGGTACAAGGGTGAGAAAGAAAACAGTGCGTACTCACTCCCCGTGAGGGAAGTCGACAAGGTGGTTGCGTCAACTCTCGATTTCAATCACACGTCCATCCAGCAGTGGATCGAGGCGAAACGATTGGGCGTGATCAAGAAGCCGACGCAAGAATTTGAATGGCCCTCCGATACAGTGATCGGTCGGTACTTCCACCCGGACGGAATGCCGCCCATGCGTGATGCTTCTGTCGTGCGGGTCGTGCTCAAGTACCTCCCGGATGGACATCCCCCGTACTCGATCGTCACGACCTACCCACGAGAGGCCCTCAGTGGATAATCACGAGTACTACAAGGCCGTTGCATCGCGCGCTCCGGGATTCAAGTCGTTGTTGACCGCTGAGTTCAATTACGACTGGGATCTCGACTGGCCGGACGTCGAGTCCGTCCTCGTCAACGACTTCGATGAGGCGTCAATTTTGGAGAACATTCAATACCGAGACGAACTGGATTACTTGCTGTTGGAGCTGCCGACTGACAGGGCCGTTGACGGCTTCTTCATGTTCGTGGGTAGCGGTCTCTCACCGAAAGTGGACCTCGGGCAGTCGGCGCGTTCGTGGATGGTCGAACTCCGCGATCGTGCTGCGCGGAACGTCGAAACGAAGTCCGCCGAGTGACCGAGTACTGGGCAGTCCTGACCAGGGCCAGGTCTTCGGGGAGGGACGCATGACGGCACACGCCGTGCGTACGGGGGAGTCCTACTTCCCGAGCGTCGAGCGCGCGAACGAAGCGGTGGCCTACGCGCTCGACTTCAATCACGAGCGCATCAGACGTTGGGTCGCGGTGGGCGCTCCACGCCCGCTGCGGATCTACGCCGTCCCTGGCGGCGTGATCGGTCGGGGGAATCCCTTCATGGAGCCGCAGGACCTCGAAGCTGTGCGCGCCGTGCTCGTCGGGTCGTCGGACAGCCCCTCGGGCTACACGGTGTTCACGGCGTACCCCGCGGTCGCGAGCATCACGGCGCGCAACTTCCACGGGTTCGATGACTTCGTCGGGTCGTACTTCCATCAAGACTGGGCGGAAGAGACGTACTCGGCGGAGCAGGCGCTCGAGGACTACCTCGCACAGACCTCGTCCGACGAGCAGCATGTGCTGCTCGAGGACGTTCGCGATCTGGACCAGATCCTCCCGGACGAGTCGGCACTCGGCGGACGCTTGATCGAACTCGACTGCAACTACGTCCCTGCGGACGACGGACTCGACGACCGCGCGTGGTTGCGCAATGTCGGGGCGCGGGTCGAGCGTCAACTCAGCAACAGAAAAGAGCGATGACCGACGACGTGATGCGCCGGCGGACGTGTCGCACGGGGTCAGCCCGGTTCTCTGCCGATGAGCGCACGATCGGTTCCTACCCGGACACCGCGATCCGCGCGGCGGAAGCGCGGTTCGATGCCTGGTCGAACCGCGGCATGGTGAAGCCGCTGCGCCTGAGCTTCCGCCCCGATGGCGGCGCTCCCGTGGGCCACGGAGCGCCGTTCGGTGAGGAATTTCCGCTCGACACCGTGCAGGTTGTCATTGCGAAGCACCCCGGCGATCCCTGACGGCATTCGGTGGCGTCGGTCTACCTCTCTCGACGGCGGCGTGACCGAGAAGTTCGCCGCGCTCGACGACTTCATCGGCGGGTACTTCCATCGGAAGTGGGCTGAGGCGGGCATGTCGCCGGTCGACGTGATGACACACTTCTTCGCGAACGCGCGGCGCGGCGAGATCCAGGCGGTAGCAGATGACGTCCGAGGGCTGCTCGAGCTCGACGACGAATCGATCGCGGCATGCCTCGTCGGCCTCGACTGCAACTACGACCCGGCGGAGGACAACTCGACAGATCGATCGGGGCTTGAGTGGATGCTGCGGCAGTTCGAAGCCCATGCCGAGGCGCCGGCACCGCCAGAGTCGGCGGTCGTGGGCAGTCCTGGTTGGCAACGAGCGTCGCGGCCGATTCGAGGAGCCAGTCCTCGCGTCGCCGTCGTGCGCTTCCTCACGAAGTACGGCGTCGGCGAGGGCAGGGCGAGTCGCTCCGAGTCCTGGTGGGCTCGTTTCCTGTGGAGGCTCGTCTGCGTCGGACTCGTGATCGCAGCGAGTGCCGTCCCGTACGAAGCTCGGACACCGTTCACGATCGCGTTCCTCGTGTGGCTCGCTGCGACCGCGATCCCGAACATCACGCTGCAGGCACGGCGGCTCCACGACACCGGGCGCAGCACGGTTCGACCGACCGGACGACCTGCTGCGCTGAACAGAGCAAGCGGCCGCCCACACCGGGTCGAAAGGGGGACGACCCGGTGTGGACGACCGCTCGCGGTCTGAGGGAGTGCGTCAGGCAGTGCGGAACGATCCCGTCGCCGTGCGCAGCGACCCGGTGGCGGTGCGGATCGAGGACGTCGCCGTACCGGGTCGGCGGAACTGCGCGTCGACGAAACGACCGAGCGCACGGCCGATGCCGGTCCCGGTGTAGCTGCCGATCGGACGCCAGGCGGCGGTCACCGCGTAGCCGCCGACCTCGTCGCGGGTCTCGAGGCCGGTCACGTAGGCGCCGCCCAGGGGGTTCTGACGGTTCTGCATGGTGCTCCTCGTCGTCGTGCCGAGGATCGACGGTCACCGGGCCGGCGACCGCGACGCCGTCGGCTTGATGACTTCATCCTACTGCCTTCTTTTGAATGAAGCAAAAGAAGATGGGCGTCAGCCGAGCAGCTCGCAGAACGTCCGGCCGCTCGCGGTCCAGCTCTGGCGCGCGGTCAGGCCGGCACGCTCCGCGTGGTCGAGCAGCGCGTCGACGCCGACCTCGGCCCAGGGGAACCCGGCGCTCTGGTGGCCGTCGGCGTCGATCACGCGAGCGGTGAAGGTGCGGTCGGCTGCGCGGTCGACGTGCGTCTCGACGATGACCCGGCCGCCGTCGCGGACGATCTCGCGACACCGGGTGAGCAGGGCCGTGGGGTCGCCGCCGATGCCGATGTTGCCGTCGATCACGAGCGCGGTGTCCCAGTGGCCCTCGTCGGGGATCGCGTCGAAGACGGAGCCCTGCACTGCGGTACCGCCCGACCGTCGAGCGATGGCCACGGCCTCGGCGGAGACGTCCACGCCGAGCGCGGGGATGCCGAGGGCCTGCGCGGCGACGAGCATCCGGCCCGGGCCGCAGCCGATGTCGATGACGGGGCCGTCGGCGCCGTCGAGGAGGGACCGGTCGACGCGGTCCGCCGCGGCGCTCCAGCGCCCGACGTCGAGCGTGACCGTCGCGTCGGGGCGGTCCGGGTCGGTGAGCCGGATCCGGCCGTCGGTCCGGAGCGCGCGGGCGTAGGGCTCGCCGCCGCCGGCGCCGAAGGAGACGGGTGCGTGCATGGTCATCGGAGGCTCCCCACCGTCTCGGCGTGCAGGGCGGCCGCGAAGCGGGAGTCCGGCACGAGGTCCGCCACGCGCTCGGCGTCGGGCACGGTGTCGACGTCCAGCAGCACGTCGAGCGTGCCGACGTCGAGGCCGGCGTCGGTCAGTCGGGCACGCTGCACCGCGCCCGTGTCGTCCTGGGACATCGGCACACCGCGGAGGTGCGCGCCGTCGGCCTCGCGCAGGTACAGCGCCCAGAACCCGCCGTCCTCGGCAGGGCCGAACCACGCGTCACGCGCGGGGTCGTCGAACACCGGCGCGACGTGTGCGGCGCTGACCTGCGGCGTGTCCATGCCGACGAGCAGCAGCGGGCCGTCGACGGCGTCGAACAGCGCTCCGAGGCGCTCGTCGAGCCCGCCGGTGGTCTGGTGGATGACGTCGAAGTCCTCGGCGCCGTCGGGCAGGACGGTGCCGTCGAAGAACAGCACGCGACGCGCGGCGGGCAGGGCTCGGACGGTCGCCAGCGTGTCGGCGAGACTGGCGGCCGCGACGCGGGCGGCGCCCTCCGGGGTCAGCGCGGGCGTGAGCCGGGTCTTGACCTTGCCGGGGAGGCACTCCTTGGCAACGACGGCGACCGTGACGTCCATCGTGCTGTCGGCGCTCATGCGCGGACCCCTTCCGCGGTCGCGGCGGTGGTCGCGGAGGCGTCGGAGGCGATCGGCGCGGTGGTGGAGGCGAGCGTCTGCCGGGCGCGGCCCGGTGCGACGACGCGGCCCCGCGCCTCCCGTCGGTACGCACGCAGCAGGCGGGACATGTCCTTGACCGCGTTGACGGTGCCACGGAGCGTCCCGGTGACCTTGCTGTCACCGATGCGCTGCGCGTACCCGATGTCGGACTCGTCCACACGCCACCCCGCGGCGTGCGCGGCGAGCACCATCTCGAGCGGGTAGCCGCTGCGGCGGTCGCGCAGGTCGAGGGCGACGAGGTCCTCGCGGCGCATCACCCGCATCGGGCCGAGGTCGCGGAGGCGGTAGCCGGTCGCGCGGTGCATGAGGACGGCGAGCACCCGGTTGGCGAAGCGTGCGTGCGGCGCCCAGGCGCCGGCGCCGGTCGGGACGCGGCGGCCGAGCGCCAGGTCGGTCCGGCCGGACGCGACACGGTCGACGAGCGGGACGAGCTCGGCGGGGTCCATCGACGCGTCGGCGTCGCAGAACGCGACGAAGTCCGCGGTCGCGGCGGCGACCCCGGCGGCGCAGGCCGAGCCGAAGCCCTTGACCGGTTCGGTGACGACCAGCGCGCCGTGTGCCCGAGCGACGTCCGCCGACCCGTCGGTCGACCCGTTGTCGACGACGATCGCGCGGTAGCCCTCGGGCAGGCGCGCGAGCACCTTCGGCAGGGCATCGGCCTCGTCGAGGCACGGCAGGATCACGTCGACGGTCATGTCTGCCATTCGGTGCCCTCCGGCGGACCGACTGGTGTCCGGGTGCGCCGCGCGCGTCGCGCCCGTGGCGGTGTCGGTCTCGTCGTCGGACGGCTCTCGTTGCATGCTTCGAGCCAACACGACGCGAGGCGTCGGGGTACAGGATCGACGTCCCCCGGAGGACGTTTCGCGCATCGGTCCGGCGTGCCCACCCCTGATCGGGGGACAGGGATGTCCACCCATGGACGGACGGGAGGCGCGGATCGGCCCGACCCGCGCCTCCCGTCCGTCGTGTGGTCCCGTCTGCTCCCGACTGCGCGCCTTCTCAGGCCGTCGGCCGGCTACTGCACGGCCGCACGGAGCGGCGCGGTGGCGAACTCGCGCATGCCGCGCTCGAAGTCGACCTCGGCGCGCCACCCCAGCTCCGACGCGATCCGGTCCGAGGAGGCCGTGACGTGCCGGACGTCCCCCAACCGGTACTCACCGGTGACGACCGGCTGCGGACCGTCGGGGCCGGCGATGGCCGCGGCCATCTCGCCGATGGTGTGCACGACGCCGGAGCCGACATTGTACGCGCGGAAGGACTCGGCCGGCAGGTCTGCGGTGGCCGCGATCGACGCGGCGTTGGCCCCCGCGACGTCCTCGACGTGCACGAAGTCGCGCCGCTGCCGACCGTCCTCGAAGACGCGGGGTGCTTCACCGCGGGCCAGCGCCGAGCGGAACAGGGACGCGACACCGGCGTAGGGGGTGTTCGCGGGCATCCCGGGTCCGTAGACGTTGTGGTAGCGGAGCGCGACGGCGCGACCGCCGGTGGCGCGGGCCCAGCTCGAGGCCAGGTGTTCCTGGGCGACCTTCGTCTGCGCGTAGACGTTGCGCGGGTCGAGCGAGGCGGACTCGTCGATCAGGCCCGGCACGAGGGGCTCGCCGTCCGGGCCCATCGGGTCGAAGCGTCCGGCGTCGAGGTCCTCGCGGCGCCGTGCGGGCGGACGGGTCGGTTCCCCCGTGGCGGTCGTGTAGGCGCCCTCGCCGTAGACGACCATCGAGCTCGCGACGACGAGTCGACCGATGCCGTGCCGGTCCATCCCGGCGAGGACGTGCGCGGTCCCGGCGTCGTTCGACGAGACGTAGTCCGGGGCGTCCTGGAAGTCGACGCCGAGCCCGACCTTCGCGGCCTGGTGGCAGACCACGTCGACGCCGTCGAGTCCGGCGTCGAGGGTGACCCGGTCGCGGACGTCGCCGTGCACGAACTCGATGCCCTGCTGCTGGTGGGCACGGACGACCTCGCCGGGGTCGCCGTGCACGTCGTCGCGGAGCGAGTCGAGCACGCGGACCTCGTGGCCGTCGGCGAGGGCGCGACGGACGATCGCGGAGCCGATGAACCCGGCGCCGCCGGTGACGAGCAGGCGGCTCACGAGCGGGCCGCCGGGGTGGTGGCGGGCGCGTCGGCGGAGCGTGCGACGGACTCGCTGGCGCCGGCCGGGACGAGCTCGCGCGGCGTGTAGTCGTCGGGGATCGCGGCGACGATCGACCCGATGGCGCGCACGATCACCTCGTTGGCGCGGGCGAGACGCTCCATCACCGCGCCGTGCGTGACGGGTGCCTCGGCGGCGTCCACGTCGTCCTCGGCGGGGGCGAGGCCGGCGTCGGCGTCCGTCACGAACGACAGGTTGACCGTACCGATC